>JAHDBC010000006.1:46633-96297 GCA_020630595.1 Planktomarina sp. | reverse complement strand
CGCATGGCTTTTGTCTTGCGCCATCGCAGGCATGACCGGGTCATAGGCCGCCCTTAACAATGCTGCCACTTCGGGCCGCAAAATCGTGTGACCCGAATCCGTCACGGCCAAGGCAGACTGATCCTGAAAAGCCTGATCGGACCATAAGACCATGGATTGCACCATTTGACTTAGCGCAAGGGTATCTGCGCTAACGTCTTGCAAATGCGTGTCCATGCGCAACATCACAAAACACGCGCGGATCGCACCGGCCTGATCGAAACGGAAAATCCGATATTGATTGGCATCAGCCGCGTTCAATCGATCCACAAGTGATGGCAATTCCGGGATCAACCGGTCCAAGCCCGGAATATCCAGATATTCGTCCCATGACCGACCAAAAAACACCATCAGATTGCTGCCCAATTCCGGATCAGCGTCTGTCATTTTATGATTGCAGGCCACACACAGCGCTTCTGCCGCGCCTTTGACCACAGACAGGGTTTCATCTTCGACCCCGAACACAATCGGCGCCAAGGGCCGCCCCCACCGCGCAAACAGATAGCTTCCATCGCTGCGCGTAAAAAACCGTTCAACTTCTGTCGCGTCCATGCGTTTCATCCCACCGTGTGCCACACTGCTACCGCAGCAGCGTGCCCTGCGCGACCCCCCGCCCCAATGGTTGACGGAAAAAACTTCACCTCAGGCCCGGCAAAGATTATCCGAACAGATCGCTTTGTGATTTGGGCATCGGCAGCCCCAGATGGGCCCACGCTTTCTGCGCCAACATGCGGCCGCGCGGCGTGCGCTGGATCAACCCCCGTTGCAGCAAGTAAGGTTCGATCACGTCTTCCAATGCGTCGCGGCTTTCTGAAAGGGCAGCAGAAAGCGTTTCAACGCCGACGGGACCACCAGAATAGTTTTCTGCAATCAGTGTCAGATACCGCCGGTCGGCCCCATCCAAACCCAGATGATCAACCCCCAGACGCGTCAACGCATTGTCCGCCAAGGCTTTGGTGATCCGCCCGTCACCTTCGACAACGGCGAAATCAACAACGCGCCGCAACAAACGCCCGGCGATCCGCGGCGTTCCCCGGGCGCGTTTTGCGATTTCCTGTGCGCCTGCGTCATCAGCCGGAACACCCATCAGCCGCGCGTTGCGGGTGACGATGTCGTGCAGTTCTTCGACCGTGTAAAACTGCAAACGCGTTGGGATGCCAAACCGGTCGCGCAGCGGCGTGGTCAACAACCCCAACCGCGTCGTCGCCCCCACCAGTGTAAAGGGCTGCAGTTCGATGCGCACGGTGCGTGCCGCCGGCCCTTCGCCGATGACAAGATCCAGTTCGTAATCTTCCATCGCAGGGTACAGCACTTCTTCCACGACGGGGTTCAGCCGGTGAATTTCGTCAATGAACAGAACGTCACGCGCATCCAGATTGGTCAAAATTGCGGCCAGATCCCCTGCTTTTGCCAAAACAGGGCCAGAGGTCATACGGAAATTGACGCCCAATTCCCGCGCCATAATTTGGGCAAGTGTCGTTTTGCCCAAACCGGGCGGTCCATGAAACAACGTGTGATCCATGGCTTCGCCACGCTGCTTGGCAGATTGCAGGAACACGGCCAGATTTGCGCGTGCTTCAGCCTGACCGATAAATTCGGAAAGGGCCTGCGGGCGCAGCGCCTTGTCGCCATCGCCAGCTTGCGGTTCTGGCCGTATGATCGGGTCCGGTTCGGTCATCCGCTACCCTTTCGGCGCAAGCGTTTTCAACGCCATGCGGATCAGCGTCGCCGTATCTGCATCAGGCTGATCGCCCAGCGCGGTCGCGATTGCAGACGCCGCTTCCCCCGGACCGTAGCCCAGATTCCCAAGCGCAGACATCGCTTCGGCCTGCGCCGCGACAGGCGGTGACTGTGGCACGGGCGATGGTACGATGGATGTTTCCGTGGGACCTTCGACAACCTGTTCTGTCACTGTCGCAGCGCCCCCCGTCATCGACATGACGGTCGGTGCTTTATCTTTCAATTCATTGACAACACGCTGCGCGGTTTTTGGGCCCACACCCTTCGCAGACTTCAGCGCCGCCCAATCGCCCAGCGCTATTGCCCGGCTGACGCCATCAGGGCCCAGCGCGCCCAATATCGCCAACGACGCTTTGGCCCCAATGCCCTGCACAGACATCAAAAGCCGATGCCATTCTTTTTCCACCAAAGACGTGAACCCAAATAACTGCAGCAGATCTTCGCGGACCAAAAGATCCGTATACAGCGCGCAAAGTTCCCCCACAGCAGGCAAAGCGGCCAGCGTGCGGTCCGAACAAAAGACCAGATACCCCACACCGCGCACATCGATCAAAACATGATCAACACCTTTGTAATCTATGCGCCCTGACAGTTTCCCAATCATGCGGATGCCTTTAGGACTGCATGGTTCAGACGCTGCGAAGACTGCAGATGGTGTGCGTGGCACATGGCAATCGCCAGCGCATCGGTCGCATCTGCGCCCGCAAGCGTCACCCCGGGCAGATACAGACGCACCATGTGGGCCACCTGCCCCTTGTCCGCATGGCCGACACCAACAATCGCTTTTTTCACGGCATTGGGGGCGTATTCGCCAACGGCCATCCCAGCCTGCGCGGGCACCAGAACGGCAATCCCGCGGGCCTGGCCCAATTTCAGGGTTCCCGCCCCATCACGGTTTACAAACGTCTGTTCAACCGCCGCATCGGTCGGGTCAAACCGGGCGATGACATCCGTGATCTGTTCAAACAACGACACCAGTCGCGCTGGCAATGGCCCGGTTTTGGTTTTGCATTCACCATTGGCAACATGCCGCAGCTTGCTGCCCACGACGTCGATGATTCCCCATCCCGTCGACTGCAATCCCGGGTCGATCCCCAAAACACGCATGTCACTGCTCACGATTTGTTTCCGTTTTGTCCACATCTATCAGAGCCGCGCGAGAACACAAAACAAATCCGTCTGCCCGCCTGATACGCAAATTGAAAACACAGCGCACAAATTCGCCATTTAGCAGGGCAAAAACGACACCACGTTCAAATTTTACCGAATAATTTCAATGGATTATGGCAACAAGACGACATGCACAAAACGCATAACGGTGATGCAATTTGATCAGTTGTTTCCATCGCCTGCGGGTCCTATCTGCCCCCTATCAGCAACGCGGTGCACAAAGATGCATCACTTTATGAAAGACAAAACCATGGCCGTACTCGACAATTTCCGCCCTTCCCCTGTCGCTGCATCGCGCGGCGTGGTCAGTAAGCTTTTCACAGCCACATTCGGCGCCCTTCAAAACTGGAACGATTCCCGCGTCACACGCAAGGCATTGTCCCAACTGACGGCCCGCGAATTGGATGATATCGGATTGATCCCAGGCGATATCGAACGCTTCACACGTCGCTGAGACATCTCCCTGATCAGCTGACGTATCAAGAATGCCGTGCTGTTTCTCCCCAGCACGGCATTTTTTTGTTCAAACGCGCTGCAAAGTCAGCGCAGTCCATTCGCCAAGGTCTTCACGGTGATCAAGGGCGAACCCCTGGGCCTCGTAGACCTCTACGACTTCTTGTGCTTGGTGGACCAAAATCCCTGACAGGATGATCATTCCCTTTGGCGCAACAGCGCGGGCCATGTCGGGCGCAAGATCGACCAGTGGCCCTTTCAGAATGTTTGCAAAGATCAAGTCAAACGGGGCCGCTTCGGCCAATTCGGGCGCATCAAAACCAACCGCTTCCACGCAATTGACCCGCCCGACCAGATTGTTTGCCGCCACATTGGCGGTGGCGACTTCGACGGCAACCGGATCAATATCGCTGGCCAGAACGATTTCTGGAAAAACTTTCGCAGCAGCCATGCCCAAAACCGCAGTGCCACAGCCCAGATCCAGCACATTGCCAAAGACCTTGCCCTGATCCAGCAGGCGATCAAAAGCGCGCAAACACCCAAGGGTCGTTCCATGATGGCCCGTTCCAAATGCCATCGCAGCCTCGATCAGCAGGGCAACGGATCCGTCGGGCACGCGGTCGGCATCGTGGCTGCCGTAAACAAAGAACCGCCCAGCTTCGACCGGCGACAGTTCGCGTTTCACCTTTGCAACCCAATCCACGTCCGGCACTTCGGATACCACAAAATCCTTGGCGCCATGCACCGCTGCCAAAAGTGCAAGGGCAACACCATCCGGCTTTTCCAGAAAATAGGCACCCACTTCCCAAAGCCCTGAACCGTCTTCCAGTTCGAAGACACCCACGCCGGTGGGCGCTGGTTCCAACGCCTCCAACGCCGCACCAAGGGCTTCGCCCGGCACCTTTCCGGGCAGTGTCGTCAATGCAGTATAGGTCGCCATGTCAGGATCCTTTGGAAATCACCTGTGCGCCCTACCACCCCTTCATTTTGCCGTAAATACTCCCGCCGGAGGCTTTAACCCCGGACCCAACCAGCACGGGCCATGGGGCTTGGCGCGCCCCGCCAAGGCGGGACACCCGCGCGATCAGTCGACCGCGGCAACACCAATGGGGCATGTGACACCCGTGCCACCAATCCCACAGTATCCCGCAGGGTTTTTTGCCAGATATTGCTGGTGATAGTCTTCAGCAAAATAGAATTCAGGGGCGTCCAGAATTTCGGTCGTGATCGCCCCATACCCCGCGGCCAACAGTTTGGGCGCAAAGGCATCGCGCGACACAAAAGCCGCCTGTTTCTGGGCGTCCGTGTAAGTGTAGATGCCAGATCGATACTGGGTGCCCCGATCATTGCCTTGCCGCATGCCCTGCGTTGGGTCATGGCCTTCCCAAAATACCTTAAGAAGATCGTCATAGGTCACGACCGCCGGATCATAGATGACCCGCACCACTTCGTTGTGTCCTGTTTTGCCGGTACAGACTTCTTCGTAGGTTGCATTTGGGGTGTACCCACCTGCGTGTCCCACCATCGTCAGCCACACACCGGGAACGTTCCAGAACATGCGTTCCACGCCCCAGTAACAGCCCATGCCGAACATCGCCTGTTCCATACCATCGGGAACGGCGCTTTTCAGGGGGCGGTCAAATACGAAATGCGTCTGTGCGGTGGGGATTGCAAAGTCGCGGCCCGGCAGCGCGTCGTCCGGGGCCACCATTTCCATCTTTTTGTTGGTCATAAAGAACATCGCGCACCCTCCGTCATGGTCTGATCCATGATATAGGGGACGCAATCACGTTTAGACAGGGACTGTCACATTTCGTTGAAAAATCGTTTCACGACCCGGTATCGGATCACGCGGGATCAGCAACGCCAATCCAAATGATGTCAGTGCCATCAAGGCCGCCAGTACAAACACCCACATCGGCGACCACAGCCACATTACCCCCAACAGCACCGGCAAAAACACCGCTGCAATGTGGTTGATGGTAAAGGCCACCGCGGCCGTGGGCGCGATGTCCGCCGGGTCTGCAATTTTCTGGAAATATGTTTTCAACGCCAGTTTCAGCGCAAAAAACAGATGATCCAGCACATACAACACAGCCGCAACAACCACGCCCCAGCCAAAGGCGTATATTCCGCCATAGGCCAAAAACACCAGAACCAGACCCGCGTATTCAAATAAAAGCGACCGACGTTCCCCAAACCGCGAGACCGCTTTGCCGATCAACGGGGCTGCGATCATGTTCAGGACAAGGTTCACAGTATATAGCAGCGTCAGGTCATCGACCGAATAACCAAAGCGTTCGACCATCATGAAGCCTGCGAACACCACAAAGATCTGACGCCGCGCCCCTGCCATGAATTGCAAGGCGTAATACAGCCAGTACCGTTTGCGCAGCACCATTTCCTTGCGCTGCACCGTGGGGCCTTCGAACCGGGGAAACGCCAACCAACAAAACAGCGCGATCCCCGCAGTGGTACAACCGGCGACCATATAGACAAAGCTGTAGGTCAGATTGAACGCATCCCATGTCAGCACAATCCCGACGTAAGCAACCAGCGTTGCCGCCGATGCCGCCCCCATCATCCAACCCAGCGTTTCGGGCGCCTTGGCCTTTTCGATCCATTGAAGCTGCAGCGATTGATTGATCGTTTCGTAATAATGAAATCCGATCGAACTTAGTAGCGTGATCGTCATGATCCCCGCCATCTGCGGGAAATACGCGGTCACAGCCGTGGCCGCCCCCAACAGCAAAAGTGACACCCAAGCCAGCGTTTGTTCCCGCATGAAAATCAGCAGGTATATGACCGCAACAGCCAAAAATCCGGGGATTTCCCGGATCGTGTGCAACAGCCCGATATCCGCCCCATCAAACTGCGCGACCTCGATGACAAAGTTGTTCAACAGGGCCGACCATGTGGAAAATGCGATTGGCATGCCGGCAGCCATCAAAAACAGCAGCGGAATGGGGCGACGCCACCATGGCAGGTGATCTACGTTGTGAATGGATACGGACATGGCATTGCCCTACGCCTGTTTTGTTGGCTCTGCTAGTCCCGGAAGTCACTCAGCCAATCGGAAATGGGTCGCAGATGTTGTTTTCAGGCTTCGAAATCCACTGCGGGATTTCATGCGCAGGGGCTGACATACGTTTGCCCGACCTTGCAGGATCGCCCTGAAACCGGTGTTGGGAAGAAAAAAGGGGGGCACCAATGCCCCAATCTTGAACTCGCGACGCAAATTGGTAAAAAGAACTTACCAATTCAAAAAGGTGCATCATGTCCGTCATCACAACTGTCGAAGATCTAAAGCGCATTTACAAACGCCGTGTCCCGCAGATGTTCTATGACTATTGCGAAAGCGGATCATGGACTGAACAAACCTTTCGCGAAAATGAAACCGATTTTGCAAAGATCAGGTTCCGGCAGCGGGTGGCCGTGGACATGTCGAACCGCACCACCGCAACACAAATGATCGGGCAAGATGTGGCAATGCCCGTTGCCCTTGCCCCTGTGGGACTAACCGGGATGCAAAGCGCAGATGGTGAGATCAAGGCCGCCCGTGCGGCAGAGGCATTTGGCGTGCCATTTACCCTGTCCACCATGTCGATCTGTTCAATCGAAGATGTGGCTGCAGCAACAACACAACCCTTCTGGTTTCAGCTTTATACGATGGTGGATGAAGACTACACGGACCGTCTGATTGGCCGGGCCAAGGACGCTGGGTGTTCGGCACTGGTAATCACGTTGGATCTGCAACTGTTGGGGCAGCGCCACAAGGATCTGAAAAACGGCCTGTCTGCCCCGCCGAAACTGACCCCAAAAACCATCGCCAATCTGGCGACCAAATGGTCATGGGGGCTGGAAATGCTGCAAACCAAACGGCGCAGCTTTGGCAATATCGTGGGCCACATCGATGGGGTTACCGACAATTCATCCCTGTCGTCGTGGACCGCAGAACAGTTTGACCTGACGCTGGACTGGAAGAAAACCGAAAAGCTGATGAAAAAGTGGGATGGCAAGGTCATCATCAAGGGCATTCTGGATGTCGAAGATGCCAAGCGCTGTGTTGAATTGGGCGCGGATGCGATTGTGGTGTCGAACCATGGCGGGCGGCAGTTGGACGGTGCATTGTCGTCGATCCGGCTGTTGCCCGCCATCGTCGACGCAGTCGGGGACCAGATCGAAGTCTGGATGGACGGCGGAATTCGCAGCGGTCAGGACGTTTTGAAGGCCAAGGCGCTTGGTGCCAAAGGCGTGATGATCGGACGCGCGTTTGTTTATGGTTTGGGTGCCATGGGCCAGAAAGGCGTCACCACAGCGTTAGAGGTGATGCATACAGAACTGGACAAGACGATGGCACTGTGTGGACGCCGCGACATCAACACCGTGGACCGCGATATCCTTTTGGTGCCTGACGATTTTGAAGGGCGCTGGAAGGGAAATTGAACCAACCGCTTAACTGCGCTGATCCTGTCTGGGGCGGCGCAATCACGCCCTGCGCGACACGGCCCAAATCAACGGCAGCAGCAACAACACCAGCCCGGTAAAGCACAGATAGGCGACGCGCAGATCATAAGCCTCTGACACCGCGCCCATCAGTGCAGGGGCGACGAAGAAGCCCGAAAACCCGATGATCGACGCCTTGGCGATTGCATCCGACCGTTGGCTGGGCCGCGCAAATTTCCCGACCAGCCCCAAACCAATGGGGCCAATCACCGATATGCCAAGGCCCAAAAGGCCGAACCCGACATAAGCCCAGAACGCCGTGGGGGCCAGTGCGGCCAACGCACAGCCTGTGGCCGCCAAAAGTGTCGCCCAGAATACGACCCACAGGTCTGAAAACCGATCAGACACCGCCTGCCCGCCGAACCGACCAATGGCCATGGTCAAACCCAGCATCATTGGGCCAAAGGCACCTTCGACCGGGTTGCCCCCCAGCGTACGTTCGATGTGCAAAGCAGACCATGTTTCCACTGTGGCTTCAGTCATGAATGCAATCAGCACAATCGCCCCGCACACCAGCAAAATGCCCCCAAGGGCGGCAGGTGGGCCGGCCTCATCCTCTTCGCCCGAATCTGGTGCCATTGCCACAAACGGCAGGGCCAGCAGGATCACCATGCTAACTGTGACAAACGCATACAGCGGATCGGCCCCGGCCCCGCGCACCTGCCCCATGAAAAACGCAAGCACGGCATAGGCCACAGAAAACATGCCATGATTGGCATTCATCAGCGGGCGTTTGTGGCGGCCTTCCAGTTCGCTGACACGTGTATTGACCAACACATCCAAAAGCCCGGAACAAATCCCCATACCCGCCATCGCACAGGCAAACAGCAAGGGCGTCGGGGCCAACACTGGCAAGGGCGCAAAACAGGCCAGCATTACGAACGCCAATCGCAGACCATTGCGCCCCATTGCCCGGTCGATGCGCGGGGCCAAGACCATGGCCGTGACCAGGCCCGCCGCGTTCATCAGGATCAGCAGACCGAAAGTACGATCATTGACGCCCAGATTGGCCTTGATATCCGGCACGGCAGCCGCGAAGGCGCCCCAGAACAAACCGATGGCGACAAAGCCCAAAACCGGGACGCGGGACAGGGATATGGCAGACAAAACATTCATATCGCCCCGGTGCACAACCAAATCGGTCAAAGCAAGCCCCAAAGCCCTTGCAATGCACAAGATTCCCGCCTAAGCGCAGGCCTTCAACCGGGCATACACCCTTGGAGGATGCCCATAACCTTAAGGAATATGAAAATGGCAAAAGAGATCCCAGATCTTCACGCCACGGTACGTGCGGGGACAGGCAAGGGGGCCGCCCGCCAAGCACGCCGTGATGGACAAGTCCCAGGTGTGGTTTTCGGCGGCGACGTCGATCCACTGGCAATCAACATCCCCTTCAACAAGCTGTTGACGATGTTGAAAGCGGGTCGGTTCAAATCCACCCTGTTCAACCTGAAAGTGGACGGCCACGACGACGTGCGCGTGATCTGCCGTGATGTGCAGCGCGACAAGGTCAAAGACCTGCCAACACATTTCGATCTGATGCGCCTGCGTCGGACATCGAAAATTGCGCTGTTTATCCCCGTTGAATTCATCAACGAAGACAGCTGCAAGGGTCTGAAAAAAGGCGGAACGTTGAACGTCGTACGCCCAGAGGTCGAATTGACCGTGACTGCCGGTGACATTCCAGAAAAGATCGTTGTCGATCTGGATGGTCTGGATTTCGGTGACAATGTGTCCGCGACTTCTGTGACATTCCCGTCCGGCTCCAAGCCAACGATTGACCGCGATTTCATCATTGCGACGATCACGGCACCTTCTGGCCTGTCTGCATCGTCCGACGATGAAGAAGGCGAAGAGGGTGAAGAAGCAGCCGAAGAATAAATTTCTGCGCATCTTTGACGTGAATGAAAAGGGGCCGTCGGGCCCCTTTTTTACGTTTAAGACCCCTTGGTCCCGTTTGACGAAACGTCACATCCCTGCATGACCAAACGGAAAAATGGTCTTTGCCTGCGAAAGTTGTGACGCTGGCCTGACCCAACCAACCCCCGGAGTGTTGTCATGAGCTTTCTGTCCCGCGATCGTTTTGGAACCATGTTTCAATCCCTGTTCGATCGCACCCCAGACACAGGCCCCAAAGTCGAACAGGACATGCCAACCCTGTGTGCGGCCCTTCTGGACAGCAAAAGCGAAACGCAGGATCGGCAATTGGCCCGCGCAATCCTGTTGAAATACCATCACGGCACAGACGCGGATCACCGCGCATTCTTCGATCACTGGCTGAACAACATGGATATCGACGTCGCTGATTTAGGGTCTGCGGTTCTGGCCTATGATGCAAACCATTCCCCAGCCGCCTATGCCCGGATGATGGCCGCGATGCGCGCCCCACGGATCAGGTTGTTTCAAAAACTGGCGCAAGTGACCGGAGGGGCCAAGTGCCTTGTCAAAATTCGGGAAGACATTCGCAAAGCGGCCCGCGATGCGCCTGATCTGAAACGGCTGGAACTGGATTTGTTTGACCAGCTGGAATCGTGGTTCAACCGTGGTTTTCTGGTGCTGGACCCGATCAACTGGGAAACGCCCGCCAATGTTCTGGAAAAGATCATCGCATATGAAGCGGTGCATGCCATTCAGGATTGGGATGATCTGCGCCGCCGCCTGCAACCTGCGGATCGCCGGTGTTATGGATTTTTCCATCCGCGTATGCCCGATGACCCGATCATATTTGTTGAGGTTGCCCTGACAGCAGAAATTCCGGGATCCGTGGATGATCTGTTGGCACAGGATCGTCAGCCCACAGATTTCAACGATTTGACCACCGCCACCTTTTATTCCATTTCCAACTGCCATCCCGGTCTGGCTGGGATTTCGTTTGGCAATGCACTGATCAAACAAGTGGTGCGTTTGCTGCAACAGGAACTGCCGCAGCTTGATACCTTTGTGACCTTGTCACCGATCCCCGGGTTGTCCAAATGGGCGCCGGATGATGCGGTGCCAGA
This sequence comes from Planktomarina sp., assembly GCA_020630595.1. Lineage (GTDB taxonomy): Bacteria > Pseudomonadota > Alphaproteobacteria > Rhodobacterales > Rhodobacteraceae > Planktomarina. The sequence goes on along the minus strand of JAHDBC010000006.1, from coordinate 85,390 downwards.
CGCAGCCTTGGCCGCCACCTATCTGACTCAGGCAAAACGGGCGGACGGCCTGCCCCTGGACCCGGTCGCGCGGTTTCATATTGGCAACGGGGCGTTGGTGCATGCGGTTCATGAAAACGCCAATTCATCGCCAGCTGGCCAAAAGCAAAGCTTTGGGATGATGGTGAATTACCTGTACGATCTGGATCAGGTGGATGCCAATGCAGAAACCTATGCCAACACCCTGACGGTTGCGATGTCGAAAAAGGTGCGGCAGCTGACCACCCCCTAGCCATTCGCTGCGCCCCCGTTTACATCACAGGGTCAGAGGTGACCCCATGAAACTGATCGTCGGACTTGGCAATCCCGGTGCGAAATATGCCCACAATCGTCATAACATCGGCTTCATGGCCGTTGACAGACTGGCCGATGACCATGGCGGGACCAGCTGGTCCAAGAAATTTCAGGGGCAAGTGTCGGCTGTTCAATTCGGATCGACCAAGGCCGTGTTACTGAAACCAGATACGTTCATGAACAAATCGGGCCAATCTGTTGGGGAAGCCATGCGGTTTTACAAACTGTCACCCGAAGATGTGGTCGTTTTGCATGACGAACTCGACCTTGCACCAGGCAAATGCAAGGTCAAGCATGGCGGCGGGCATGCCGGGCACAATGGGTTGCGATCCATCCATGCCCACATCAGCGATGCCTACAGCCGGGTCCGTCTGGGCATCGGCCATCCGGGCCATAAAGACAAGGTTCCCGGCTATGTTCTGAAGGATTTCGCAAAGGCCGACGAAAGCTGGCTTGATGATCTGATGCGCGGGATCAGCGACGGGGCGGCACAACTGGCCGACGGCGATTGGGGGCGGTTCATGAACGCGGTATCGCTGCGCACCGCGCCCCCCCGATCTTCGAAATCGCCCCCAAGATCGCCGGAAAATGCGGCAAAGCCCAAAGAACCCGCCCCCGACACGCGCAGCCCGATGGAACGGTTGCTGGATAAATTCCGGTGACGACGGCCCTGTTGCGCGATGCCTTTGCCGAACAGGCCGCCATCTGCGGTCGCATGGGGTCCCCGTTTATGGAACGCGCGCTGCCATTGATGCTGGACGCGGCATTGTCTGTTCCAACGATTGCAGCGGTCCTTTTTGCGGTTGGGCCAGACCGGCTGTCCCCCTTTGCCGATGCACCTGCGCTGCGGCTTGCGGGGGGATTTCACAAAATCGCACTGGCCGGTGGTGATCTGTGCGACGTGTATCCCCCCAATGCCGTATCGGACAACGCGCTGTCAGACGCCCTGTGTCATGCGGCACAATCCCATGCGGCAGATTTGGTTGGGGCATTGCGCGTGCCACCCCAAACAAATGAAATTCGACGCTCTGCCGTTTTGATCGCCGTGGGTCATTGGCTGACCGCCCGCTTTGGCAAAATGCTGACCCTTTCGGAAATCGGCTGTTCTGCCGGTTTGAACCTGCATTGGGATTTTTATGGCATGACCGCTGCTGGGCGCAGGTTTGGGCCACTGAAATCGCCGGTCCACCTTACCCCTGACTGGCGCGGCACACCGCCAACGGTGTGTCCGGCGTATGTGCACGCCGTCAAAGGGGTTGATCTGTCCCCACCGGATATCACATCAGCGTCTGCCCGGGACACGCTGCTGTCGTACCTGTGGGCCGACCAGCCCGACCGATTGGCCCTGACCCAAGCCGGACTGGCCATCGCTGCGCAACCCGATACCGAAGGCACCGTCGATCAGGGTGATGCGCTGGCGTGGTTGCCCCAACGTCTGATCCACCAAGCGCCATATTTGCATCTGATCTATTCGACAATCGCGTGGCGCTATCTGTCGCCTGCGGCGCAGGCTGAAGGCACGGATTTAATCGAACGCCACGGTGCAACAGCAACCGATGCCGCCCCCTTGGCGTGGTTTCAGATGGAACACGATGGAAATCCGGACAGTGCCGCACTGACCCTGCGGCTGTGGCCCGGGGATATAACGATCACCATGGGGCGTGCGGATTTCCATGGCCGTTGGGTGGACTGGCAAGCCCCACCACCCTAAGTGTTTTGCATGATTGAAAAAGACCCATCCACCAATGTTTACGGCGACCCGTTGATTGCGTGTTCGACGGACCCAATGACCGGCTTTTTCCGTGACAGTTTTTGCAACACCTGTGCGCAAGATCAGGGCAGCCATACAGTTTGCGCCGTGATGACAGCGGAATTTCTGGCCTTTTCGAAATACGTGGGCAATGACCTGTCCACACCGCGGCCTGAATTTGGATTTCAGGGGCTGAACCCCGGCGATGCGTGGTGTCTGTGTGCGGGTCGGTTTTTGCAGGCCCATGACGAAGGGTGCGCCCCGCTGGTGAACCTCAAAGCGACCCATATCAAAGCACTAGAAATTGTTCCGCTGGATATATTGGAACGCTACACCACCGCCAACGCTTGACCGTTCTGATCGGCTAAAGCCCATTGCGCCCCAGCCGTCGCACGGCAGCGGCCAATAGCAAACGCGAATACAAAGTATGAACCGGCATCAACCCCTTGGCCAACGTCGGGATGCGCCCATCCTGGGCAATGACGGCAGAGCCAAACCACAGATGCGTCCCCTGCCCTTTGGTTTCCACCTGAAACCATGACCGCGTGGCCCCGGTTGCATCCGTCAGCAAAAGTTCGGTCGCCGTGCGGTCTTCGACCGTCCAGACCGCAAACGCAGACCCCGACCCGATTGACAGATTTGCCGCATCCGCATCCGTCGACCGGTAGCCGCCGATGCGCAGCACTGCGCGTTCCATACGAAACAGGGGCGTTGTATAAAACGCTTCCACAAAGGCGGACAGGTCAACCGATCTGGTCACATCCGCGCGGAACGCATCTGTGAAATGCCCTGCCTGCGCATCATAACGGGCCAACAGGGCATCGTGCGGCACGGGAACTGCCGCCACCCGCATCATTCGAACGTGCGTCCTTCGCCTGCTTCATCCATGTTCACGCCAAGCGCCTTGGCAACGGTGAAAATATCTTTGTCACCGCGACCGCACATGTTCATGCAGATAATGTGATCTTTTGGCAGATCAGGGGCAATCTTGGCCACATGGGCCAAGGCGTGGGAGGGTTCCAACGCTGGGATAATGCCTTCGGTTTGGCAGCACAGCTGGAACGCCTCTAACGCTTCTTTGTCCGTGATCGACACGTATTTCGCGCGGCCGATTTCGTGCAGCCACGCATGTTCCGGCCCGATCCCCGGATAATCCAGACCGGCCGAAATGCTGAACCCTTCCAAAATCTGGCCATCGTCATCCTGCAACAGATATGTGCGGTTGCCGTGCAACACGCCGGGGCGACCACCCGTCAGGGACGCGCAATGTTCCATCTTTGCATTCACGCCTTTGCCGCCGGCCTCTACCCCGATGATGCCGACGTCTTTGTCATCCAGGAATGGAAAGAACAGCCCCATGGCGTTTGATCCACCGCCGATTGCGGCAATAAGCGTATCGGGCAACCGGCCTTCGGCGGCCATCATTTGTTCTTTGGCTTCTTTGCCAATAATCGCCTGAAAATCGCGAACCATTGCGGGATATGGGTGCGGACCTGCAACGGTTCCGATGCAATAGAAAGTGTCGCGCACATTCGTGACCCAATCGCGCAGGGCGTCGTTCATGGCGTCTTTCAACGTGCCACGACCGGACGTTACAGGCACAACCTCGGCCCCCAGCAACTTCATCCGGAACACATTCGGGGCCTGACGTTCCACGTCATGCGCGCCCATGTAAACCACACACTTCAAGCCGAATTTGGCACAGACTGTGGCCGTAGCCACCCCGTGCTGCCCCGCGCCCGTTTCTGCGATGATGCGGGTTTTGCCCATGCGGCGTGCCAGAATGATCTGACCCAGAACGTTATTGATCTTGTGCGCGCCGGTATGGTTCAACTCGTCCCGCTTCATGTAGATTTTCGCGCCACCCAGACGCTGTGTCAGACGGTCTGCATAGTAAAGCGGTGACGGACGGCCGACATAGTGCGTCCACAGATCGTGCATTTCCGCCCAGAAACTGTCGTCGGTTTTTGCGTGTTCATATTGCGCTTCCAGATCAAGGATCAGCGGCATCAGTGTTTCGGACACAAAGCGCCCGCCAAAATCACCAAAGCGGCCGTTTTCATCCGGCCCAGTCATAAAGGAATTGATCAGATCTTCTGGCATAATGTCCCCCTTTGCGCACCGGACAGGCGTAGCGCCCCGCCCCCAAAAGGTAAAGGGGATGAACCTGCGACCAAGGGTTCCTATTGGCCCTGCATTTCCAAAAGATCGCGCAGCGGGACGGGTTCAAAACCCTTTTCCCGAAGCCCTTCAATGATCGCAGGCAGGGCCTGGCGGGTCTGGTCGTTGCCGCGCCAATGGGGGTGCAACAAAATGATGGATCCGGGCTGGGCTGATTGAACGGCATTTGCAGCAATTTCAGCTGCGGTCGATCCCGCGCCCTCTTCAGGGGCGACATCCCACGTAACCGTCAAACGGCCCTGTTGCGACAACACCCATGGCAGGCTGAACAGTTTGGCACCATAGGGCGGGCGGAAATGAATGTCGCCGCTGTGCCCTGCCGCGCGGATCACCTGATCTGTATGCATTAGGTGCAGGCGCACCCTATCGGGCGACACAAAGATCAGCCGGTCGTGCGTGTATGCATGATTGCCCAGTTCGTGCCCATCCGCCACAATTTGCGACATCACTTGCGACGCCCCGGACGCAGGATCGCCATTGACGAAAAATGTTGCTTTGACATCGTGTTGACGCAGCACATCCAAAACCTGCGGCGTGTATTTGCGCGACGGTCCATCATCAAAGGTCAGCGCGACGACGGGTTTGGTTGTTTCGACGGTGTAAATCAGCCTGCCAAACAATTGGAACCGTTCCGCTTTGGACAATTGCCAGATTATCCCTGCGCAAATGGCTGCAGCCGCAAGTCCGGCCAAACCGATCATGGTCCATCGCGGCATGCGTGGATCAACCGGCAAGGGCGGCCATGAAGTGCTGCATTTTGATGGGATCTTTCACACCGGGCTGTCGTTCAATGCCAGACGAAACATCCACCTGTTGCGCCCCTGTTGCGGCGACGGCCCCTGCAACCGTTTCAGCGGTCAGACCGCCAGCAAGCATCCATGGGACGTTCCATTTTTCCCCGGCAATCAACGACCAGTCAAATGCATGTCCGTTGCCACCGGGCAAGTCAGCGTTTTTCGGGGCCTTGGCATCCAACAAAAGCTGATCCGCCACTTTTGCATAAGCTTGCGCAGAAATGACATCGTCGCGGGTGGCAATCCCTACGGCCTTCATCACGGGCAGACCGCTGCGGGCGCGCACGGCGGCGACCCTGTCCACCGTTTCCTGACCATGAAGCTGGATCATGTCCAACGGTACGTGGTCCATCACCCTGTCCAGAAATGCGTCATCTGGGTTCACCATCAGCGCAACCTTGGCCAGCCCCATGGGCGCGTTGCGGGCCAAACCCTGCGCTTGTTCTGGCGTCACGGCACGTGGTGATTTTTCAAAGAACACAAAACCGGCATAGGCCGCACCCACCTGTGCGGCCATATCCACATCCGCAGCCGTTTTCAGGCCGCAGAACTTTGCGCGAATTTTGGTCATCAAATCGGATCAGTTTTCCAAAAGCGCCAGAACGTCGTCCTTGCCCTTGTTCTTTTCCGATTTCAGCCGATCCACTTCACGTTCAAGACGCACGACTTGCTTGTGTTCTTTGCGCACTTGGCTGCGGTGTTTGTGTTCACGAAGCCATTCCGCGATATAACCCACCAACATCCCGATCGCGACGCCGCCAAAGATCACAACAAACAAAGGCAAGTTGATCGACGCATTGAACCCGATCAGGCCCGTCAGTGCAGCGGGGACAAGGTTCAGTTCCACGGACTGGCTGTTGGCCAAGGCGACGAAGATCAGTCCGATGGCAATCACGGCCAACACAAGAAGTTTCAAGTAACGCATCACGCTTTCCCGTTAAGTCGATCCCGAAGGAGCTTTCCCGTCTTAAAGAACGGAACGTTCTTGGCTTCAACCTGAACCGATTCACCAGTGCGCGGGTTCCGGCCTGTTCGGGCCTCGCGCCGCTTCACTGAAAATGCGCCAAATCCGCGCAGTTCAACCCGGTCACCCCGCGCCATCGCGTCGATGATTTCGTCAAAAATCGTGTTCAGGATCCGTTCGACATCGCGTTGATACAGGTGAGGATTTTCATCCACCAGCTTTTGGATCAATTCAGATCGGATCATGTTCCCCCCATAGGCGCCATGGCAGCAGGCGCTTTATGCTTAGTGGCTGATCTATAGGTCAGAACGCGCTTTGCCGAAATATGGTTGCATGCATTGGTCCCAAAAAAACGCATTTTTGTTAGCTTTTTGGGCGATTTAGCAGCTTTGCGTTGCACTCAGGCAACCGGTTCCCGCCCGGTTGTCCGCCAGCGCGTCGCGAAAAATGTGCGATTCGCGGTTCTTGCGTGTGCGCCGGACAGAAAAATGCCCCACCGATTGGCGGGGCATTTGATGTTTCAAAGATCGTTAAGACCCTTATTCGTCGCCCTTCAGCGCGGCGCCAAGGATATCGCCCAGCGATGCACCGGAATCGGAGGAACCATACTGTTCGACCGCTTCTTTTTCTTCGGCGATTTCACGTGCCTTGATCGACATGCCCAACCGGCGTGTTTTGTTGTCGATGTTGGTGACGCGCACGTCGACCTTGTCGCCAACCTGGAACCGTTCGGGGCGCTGTTCCGCACGATCGCGGGACAGATCTGACCGACGGATGAAGGATTTCATGCCTTCATATTCCACTTCGATGCCGCCATCTTCGATCGCTGTGACTTCCACAGTGATCAACGATCCGCGCTTCACGCCGCCCGTTGCATCTGCGAATTTGTCACCGCCAACGGCTTTGACAGACAGGCTGATGCGTTCTTTTTCGACGTCGACTTCAGACACCACGGCCTGAACCATGTCGCCTTTGCGATAATCGCCAATCACATCTTCGCCACGGCCTTCCCATGTCAGGTCGGACAGGTGAACCATGCCATCGATGTCGCCGTCCAAGCCGATGAACAAACCAAATTCGGTGATGTTCTTGACTTCGCCTTCGACCTGCGTGCCGGATGGGTTTTCTTCGGCGAAGACTTCCCATGGGTTGCGCATGGTTTGTTTCAGGCCAAGCGACACACGGCGTTTCGCGTTGTCGATTTCCAGAACCATGACATCGACTTCTTGGCTGGTGGAAACGATCTTGCCTGGATGTACGTTTTTCTTGGTCCAAGACATTTCGGACACGTGCACCAGACCTTCGACACCGGCTTCCAGTTCAACAAATGCACCGTAGTCAGTGATGTTGGTGACTGTGCCTTTGTGCACTGAACCCAATGGGTATTTCGCGCCAACGATATCCCATGGATCTTCCAGCAGCTGTTTCATGCCCAGCGAAATGCGGCGCGTGTCTTTGTTGATTTTCACAACTTGGACTTTCACGGTTTCGCCAATGGACAGGATTTCGGAAGGATGGTTTACACGTTTCCACGCCATGTCTGTGACGTGCAGCAGACCGTCGACACCGCCCAGATCCACGAACGCACCGTATTCGGTGATGTTCTTGACCACACCGTCGACTGTGTCGCCTTCGGCCAGCTTGCCGATAACTTCGGCTTGCTGTTCGGCACGGGATTCTTCCAAGATCGCACGGCGCGACACAACGATGTTGCCACGGCGACGGTCCATTTTCAGGATTTGGAATGGTTGCTTCAGACCCATCAATGGGCCAGCGTCACGCACGGGGCGCACATCAACCTGTGAACCAGGAAGGAACGCAACTGCGCCACCCAGATCAACTGTGAAACCGCCTTTGACACGGCCGAAGATCGCACCGTCAACACGGGCATCGTCCGCATAGGCTTTTTCCAGGCGATCCCACGCTTCTTCGCGGCGGGCCATTTCGCGGGAAATGACAGCTTCGCCACGGGCGTTTTCAGCCGACCGCAGATAAACTTCGACTTCGTCGCCGACTGCGATTTCGGGGGCTTCGCCGGGATTTGCGAATTCTTTCAGTTCAACGCGGCCTTCCATCTTGTAGCCCACGTCGATGATGGCTTGTCCCGCTTCGATTGCGATGACTTTGCCTTTAACGACAGACCCTTCTTCGGGTGTGTCAACTTCGAAGCTTTCTTGCAGGAGGGCTTCGAATTCCTCCATGGTTGCTGATGCCATGTGGCGTCTATTCCTTTATCAACAGTTTCTGGCCGGGTGGTTGTCTCCACCGGTCTTGGGTTGGTCTGACGACGCCGCGAAGGTCCAAAACAAAAGGGGCCGGTGGTTGCCGACCCTGTATCTGCTTTGTCTTCGGCTGTTGGACGCCGCTTGGACATGGGCGCTATAGGGCCATTTCCCCAACCATGCAAGGGTCAGGCGGCACCGATCCCATGCAGCTTGAAAAAGTTGCGTGCGCCCCGGTTTGCCCTGCTGCGGATTTCGTCATCCGTCAGATTTGCTGGGCCACACATTTTGATCCGATGGGGCATGATCCCCATCCAAAGCCCCAAAAGATCTTCTGCCATATCGGCGGCGTCATCTTCGGCTGCCAAGATCCCATCTTCCTGCCAACACGCAATGGTTTTTGTCAGGTGCGCCTTGGCCCGACCCGGTCCCATATCAAAGAATTTTTGGCCCAATCCCGGATTGCGACGGGTTTCCAGAATGATGATCGGTTCTGCCGCGATGATCTTGGATTGCGTCAGATTCCGCATCAGGGAATAGCCATAGGCCGCCAGAACCTTTTGCGGATCATGGCTTGTGTCATCTTCGACTTGCATGTCCTGTTCGGCGACTTCTGCGATTTCGCTCAGCACGTGTTGGAAAATAACGTCCTTTGATCCGAACTTGGAATAAACGGTCGTTTTTGCCACCCCGGCGGCAGAGGCGATTTGTTCCACGGTCACAGCTTCCACACCATGGGCAAAAAACAGGTCTTTGGCCGCTTCCACGATGGACGCGGTCTTTTCCGTATCAACTGGCCGTCCGGCCCGTCGTATTTTCGCGGTAGCCATGCGCTGACCCCTTTCCGGGCTGATGCTGCACTATCTTATGTATGAATTCGGCGAAAAACTTAACACCCCTGCCGAATAAAAGGGGGACATCCCGGTCAACTTGGCTAGACTGCAGGGTATTGAAAAGGCCCGACCTCACAACCAAGTGATTAACAGACGATGACCAAAACACCTGCTGACAACCAGATTGCATTTGCCGCCCCACGGGGTGTGCCACGCCGCGCATTTTTGGGCGCCGGACTGGTTGGTTTGGTCGCGGCAGCCGCAGGCGGATTGGGTTTCGCGGGCTTTTCCCGCCGTCCGCAATCCACGGATTTTCGCTTTTCGCGGGGCACCAGTTTCGCACCGGGTGAAGACGCGCGACTGAACGCACATCTCGCCAGCATCGCAGCGGACCCACGGCTGTCTGTGCAAATCATCGGGCATTCAGGCACCGAAGGCGATGGTGCCGCAAATATCGCAGTTTCGCAGGACCGTGCGGATCTTGTCGCCGGGATGGCGCAATCCCTTGGCCTGACACCGGACCGTGTGACAGCGGTCACTGGCGTCGGCGGGGCTGCCCCGTTGGCCCGACCAGATGGCATGGGCAGCCGGGAATATGAACGCAGCTTGGCGCGGGTCACGATCACTGCGCATTACCTGCCATGATGCGATTTGTTCTTTGGGGGCTGATTGTGCTTGTGGCCGTTGGGACGTTCCTGATCTGGGTCCCGCTGCCGCGCCTGTTTGCCTATTCTGATGCGGTGATTTCTGGCACGCTGGCCTGTGCGCTGTATCTGGGGGGCGTCATGATGTGGCCCTCCCAGTGGCTGTGGTCGACCGCGCAGCGGGCCTTGTACACCTTGACCCGGCTGATGGGCGTGGCCCCGGACCGGGCGCAAATGGCGCTAAAGGTTTATGCCGATGCCGAAACAACGGCAGACCGGCTGCGCAAGGCCGACAATGGATTTGCCGATGATCTGTCGCAGGCCGTTGCCCGCGCTGCCAACCAGATCGACCGACTTGGCCTGTCTGTGTTGCAAGACGCAGGCAAAACCCGTGCCGCGCTGCCGTTGATCACACGTGCTGATCTTCTGGCGCAGGCTGCCGAAGGCCACGCGGCATTGCGCCGCAAAACCAAAAACGAAGGTCAGATTGCATCCGCGCGATCAAAACTGGCAGATGCCATCGCCAGTTTCGAAAATGCTGTGGCGACCCATGATGACCGGGCGATTGCCGCCCAACTGACCGACATTCAGGCGACAACAAAAGTCGCCAAATCACTGTTCAATGCGATGGAGGGACCCCGCACATGATCCGTTCAATATTCCTTTCTGCTGGTCTTGTGGCGATGGTTGCTGCGCCCGGCGGGCTTATGGCCCAATCGCTGGGCGCACCCATGTCCGATGTTGTCACAACTTCCGTTCAAGATTGCCGCAGTGGCACACGGGTGGACATGCCGATCATTGCATGGGGCGCAGATGGTGTGACGTTGCATGCCAATGGGCTGTCTTACGGTGCCGGGTCCGGGCCACTGGCCGATGCGGGATGGGATGTAGATCTGGCGGTGGCCGATGATTTCAAACGCCAGCTTGAAAATTATGTGTCATGTGCGTCGCCGTTCCTGCGCGGCACATTGGGCATGCTGACAGCGGCGGCCCCCGTCACCGAAAATGATCCACGTACCGAACAAGTGGTGATTTTCAAACATTCATGGTCTGCGGGCGACGGGATCGTGGCCGGGCCGGGTATTGCAAAGGTCGGCGATCTGGTGGGCAAGCGCATCGCCATTCAGGCCTATGGGCCACATGTCGATTTCGTGGGCCGGGTTCTGGCGGACGGCGGGGTCAGCCTGTCGGATGTTGATATTGTCTGGGCCGCAGACTTGACCGGCGATAGCGACAGCACGCCCGCCGCATTGCTCGCCGATGGCAAAGCCGACGCAGCCGCGATGATCCTGCCAGACGCGCGCGCGCTGACGTCTGGCGGATTTGTGGGCACCGGGGCAGAAGGATCCGTTCAAGGCGCAACAATCCTGTTTTCCACGCAGGAAGCGACCGCTGTGATTGGGGACTATATTTCTGTCCGCAAGGATTACTTTGACAGCCACAGGGACGACATTGCCCGGATGGTCAATATCCTGTTCCAATCCGAAGAAACGGTGCGCCGTTTCATGGCCACACCCGGTGACCGGGAACGCGACGCGCTGGCTGCACTGATGGCTGACACGATGCTGGGTGGTTTGCCTGCGGAAGAAGGTGTTTTTCTTTGGCAAGACGCCGTGACAGATGGCTGGCAGGGCAACGCCCGCCACTTTGGTGATCCCAATGACCCGCGCCGGTTTGGAGTTCTGTCCGCAGAGGTCAGCACTGCGCTGCGCGGTGTCGGCCAGATTGAACGGCCCTATGAATTGGCCGTGGCCGGTTGGGATTACCGCGCATTGACAGATGGGCTGAACGATTTGTCCGATCGCGATATCGCCGCATTTGATCCAGATGCCGCCGCGGCGGCTGTGCAACAATTGCGCCGGACCGGGCAATTGGATGCGAACACGCGGCTGGATTTCAAAGTGTTCTTCGAACCAGACACAACAGATTTCCCCATCAACCTTTATGCGCAGGATTTTGACGAAATCCTGCGTTTGGCGGCAACCTATTCGGGCGCGATCATCACTGTGGAAGGCCACGCCGACCCACTGCATTATCTGCGCCGCGAAAAAGACGGGGCCGACAGTCAGGAACTGCGTGCCATTCGAACATCCGCCAAAAACCTGTCGTTCGGGCGATCCGTGGCTGTAATTGATGCGCTGAAATCCTATGCGGCCGATCAGGGCGTTCGGGTCAATGTGGATCAGTTTACGCTGGATGGCGTGGGGATCGACAAGCCCGAATTCAGCCCGCCGCGGTCTGCCGAAGAATGGCGCCAGAACATGCGGGTGGTTTTCCGCATTCTGACGACCCAAGCCGAAGCCACCACGTTCTCTCCGTTGTAAGGGGGCGGATATGAAAAAACTTATCAGCAATTTGGTCACGGTCGCCATTGTGGTGGTCGTGGGACTGACCCTGTTTTTTGGTGAAAACGATGATCAGGCCAGACAGGACGTTGATCCAACGCTGTTCCAACCCAATTGGGCCGCCATTTCGGTGTGGCCCGGGATAGAAGGAACCGGTGCCGCCCAGCCCGACCCGAACCGGCTGACCACAGTGATCGTGCTGGATGACAGCGGATCGATGGAAAATGACATACGCGCCGCGAAAATTGCGGTGGCAGAGGCCGTGAACCAATTGCCGGACACTGGCCGCGTGTCTTTGACTGCGTTAAACAGCGGTGTTTTGTTGCCCCCGACCCCAGTGGCCCAAGCCCGCAGTGTCGTTGCATCCGTCTTGGAACCAGTCCGCGCGGATGGGGGAACGCCCTTGGGTCAGGCCCTGGGCAAGGCCCATGATATCTTGATCCAAGAAGCAGCGACCCAACGGGGCTTTGGCACGTACCGCATCATTCTGACCACAGATGGGCAAGCAACGGATGACACGGTGTTGGAACAACAGGTCAAACGTGTTGTTGCGGAAACACCAGTGGAATTGGTGACCATCGGCATCGGAATTGGCGAAGGGCACGTTTTGAACATGCCGGGGTTCGTCAATTACATCACGGTCAACAGTGTTGACGGTCTGGCCAGTGCCCTGACCGATGCTGTGGCCGAACAAACGGCCTTTGCGCCGATCACAGATTTCGAAGGAACCAATTGATGGGCCGCAAACTGCTGAAATGGAATGAATGGCAACCGGGTTTGGACACAGACGCGATGACGCTGGCGCAAGTTTTGGACACGATGCCCAAATCCGATGCCGACGATGTGCCAGACATCGTGCGCAAATATGAAAACCCCGAAAGCCCCGATGCCCTGCCCGGCGCAATCAGTCTGGAACGGCATGATTGCCTGCACGTTATTCTGGGTCGGGGCCTGCATGTGCAGGACGAAGCATTCATCATTGGTGTCACCATGGGCGCGGATGCAACGATGACCTGTGACATCACGGAACGCTTCATTGAAATTTCAACAACCCTGTATCCCAAGGCATGGCAATTCGAACCCGATCATATCGCCAGCTACCGCTTGGGCGTGGGGTTCGGGATGGACAACCTGAAAGGGGCTGACCTGCATCTGACGCCCTTTGAAAACGATCCGTATCAGTCACAAACCGTGGCGCAATTGCGCAAGGATCTGGGGATCGTGAAAGAAGAACTGCGTGCCTATTTCCGAAAGGAAGAATTGCTTGTCCCCGGATCGCGCGCGTCGCGGCGCATGGATACATACAAGGGACGATCAGACCACGACCTGGGCTAGGCGGCTGCCCGGACCAGTGCCGGGAACCGCACCGCAAGCGTGATGCCCCGGATCACATAGAACAATGTGATCGACAACCACAGCCCTGTGTTACCCAACGCTGGAACGGTCACGAACAACACTGCGACATATGCAGCAAACGATACGATCATCATGTTGCGCATGTCGCGCGAACGCGTCGCCCCGATAAAAATGCCATCCAGCATCCAAGCAGGCCAACCAATCAACGGCGTCAACACCATCCACCACAGATAAATTCGCGCCTCTTCCCGGACCAATACATCCTTGGTCAACAAATCGATGATGCTAGGCCCAAAGGCATAAAACACCACGGCCATCGCGGTGCAGATCCCTGCGCCCCACAGGCTGGTTTTGATGGCTGCTTCGCGCACTTTGGATCGGTTCCTTGCACCGAAAAACCGGCCCACCAACGCCTCTGCCGCAAAGGCGAACCCGTCCATCGCATAGGCCGTGATAAACACGAATTGCTGCAATACGGTGTTTGCCGCCAGCGTCACATCGCCAAAATCCGACCCGATAAGGGTAAAAGATGTGAAGCCAATCATCAAAAGAACCGACCGGATCATGATGTCGGTGTTCAAAATCGCCATGGCTTTCAGCCGCGCGCCATTCAAGATCGCATCGACGCGGCGCAAGGCACCATCGGCAAAGGCATCACGGCACAGCCACAAACCCAGCGCCAGACCGGTCCATTCTGCCACAAAGGTCGCAAAGGCAACGCCGGGTACACCCCACCCCAAGCCCAGCACGAAAACAACATCCAGCAGAATGTTCAGCCCGTTGATCCATGTCAAAAGGATCAGCACAGCACGGGTGCGTTCCTGCCCGATCAACCAACCCGTCAGCCCATAGATCGCAATCGCCGCCGGGGCCGACCAGATGCGGATGTTCAGATATTCCCGGGTGAGACCTTCCACCTCTGACGATGCGGGGGCGATTTGGAATGCCGCCCAAAAGGCCGGAATTTGCAACGCGACCACCAACAGCCCAAACACCACACCCAACCCCGTCGCACGGAAAAACAGCGCAGACACTTCGCCTGCGTCATCCGCCCCGGCAGCCTGACTGGTCATGCCAACGGTGCCCATGCGCAAGAAACCGAAAAACCAATACAGCATCGACAGGATCGCCGCACCCAGCCCCACTGCCCCCGTCAAAGCAGCAGAATTGGGCAATTGACCCACGACACCCGCGTCCGCCAATCCCACCAAGGGCACTGTAATGTTCGACGCCACCAAGGGCAGCGCGATTCCCAGAATACGACGATGGGTCAGCGCATCAGCCATGGGGGGCGGCCATCAGGAAATGCCCTGTGGCCTGCGCAAACAACCGATCCCGGTTGTCTTGCCAGCCTTCGACATGCACGGATGCGTAACGCCGCCCGGACCGTGTCACCCGGGCCTGCGCATAGGCATCCCGTGGCAGGCCGGATCGCAAATAATCGACACTGAAATCAATTGTCTTTGGCAGGTGCAACTGACCGGGGGTCAGGCTTTCCACGTCCAATGCCCCCGCTTCGATCCGATCCCACTGCGTGGCAAAGGTAAGACCCACAATGGCCGTGATTTCCAGAAAGGCTGCGATGGCCCCGCCGTGCAAGGCAGGCAAAACCGGGTTTCCAATCAAATCATCAGAATATTCCATGACACCGGTCAGCGCGTCACCATGACGGTCGAATGACACGCCCAGAAACTGGATGTACGGGATTTGCCCTGTAATCGCGGCCAGCGCTGCATCCCTGCGTTTTTTGACAGTGGTCACGGGGTCTGGCCGTTTCATCGGGTGCCATCCTTGCGTTCGGGAACGGTAAAGGCACCGGTCGCGGCGGCAACGGGGCGGTCGGTGTCATGGTCAAACGCTTCGGCACGGACAAAGGCGATTGTGCGGGTGACGTGGTACACCTCTGCCACGGCGGTGATGGTCTGATCCGGCGTCGCCGGGCGCATGTAATCAATGCGCAGATCAAGCGTGGCTGTCCCAATGCCCCCCCCCGGGTGCGACATGACCGCCGCCCCACCCGCCGTATCCATCAGTGCGGATACGGCACCGCCGTGGATCACACGGGTCGAAGGATCACCAATCAGCATCGGATCATAGGGCATGGACACCACGGCGCGACCCGGTGAAACCTTGTCCAGGACCATTCCCAACCGTCCGGCATGGGGCAGCGCAGCGATGAACTGCTGCGCCATTTTTTCCAATATGTCTGCCATGGGTCTGTTATTTCCCCCCTGCTGGCATTTGCCAAGCGCAAAACGCAGCGTCGGATGTTGATTGCCACCCCCTGTTTTGGCTATCCTAACGGTAAGGGAGGCCGACCAATGTCCGAAGACTTGATCAGCTTTAAGGAAATGTGCGCGCGGTTCGATGTGACACCGCGCACGCTGCGGTATTACGAGTATATCGAACTTTTGCAGCCAAAGCGCGAAGGGCGTTCACGCCTGTATGGCCCACGGGAAGTGGCACGGATGACATTGATCATGCGTGGCCGTCGCTGGGGCTTCAGCCTGGAAGAACTGCGCCAATGGTTGCTGATCTACGATCACGAAGGCGACGAAGCCCAGCTAAAGGCATGGGTGCCATTGGCCGAAGAAAAGATGGCATCCCTGCGCCAACAAAAAGTTGAGATCGACCAGACCATCGACGAATTGGACCGGATGATGCGGTCTGTGCAGGATGATCTGGACCAACGTGCCGGGTCATGACGGCCCTGCCCGCGATCCATCCAACAAGGTGACGGACCGTCACCCATAAAAATCTGTCAGCGCCCTAGCGTCACTTCATCGTTTCTTTACCGAATCCGGGTTGAACTTGACGTGCACGTCACCTTACGTTGACGTCAACGTCAATCAATTGTGGAGGGTTTCCCATGACGGAAGACCTGCTCAGCATTCGGGAAATGTGTGATGAATTTGAAGTCACACCGCGGACTTTGCGCTTTTACGAAGCCAAAGAACTGCTGTTTCCCCATCGCGATGGCACCAAACGCCTGTTCACACGTCGTGATCAGGCCCGCCTGAAGCTGATCCTGCAAGGAAAGCGGTTTGGGTTCAGTCTGGAAGATATTCGCCAGCTGCTGAACCTGTATGACATCGGCGATGCGCAAGCCACGCAGCTGCGCGAAACCTATGTCGTAGCCCAAGACCGTCTGGCCGCCATGATCCGCCAGCGCGACGAACTGACCGAAGCGATTGAAGACCTGAAAGACCAATTGAAATGGGGCGAAGAAGTTTTGCGTTCCATGGACCAAGCTGAAGCCGCACAATAGGAGCACCAAGCGATGCCCGTATTCACCGCACCGACCAAAGATCAACAATTCATTCTGCACGATGTTCTGGATATCTCGTCCACCGACATTCCGGGCTATTCCGATTTGGACCGTGATTTCACCGCCGCCATTCTGGGGGAAGCAGGCCGCATCGCGGAAGAAGTGCTTGCCCCCTTGAACAAGGTGGGTGACGAAGAAGGCTGCACCCTTGAAAACGGTGTTGTGCGTGTGCCCACAGGGTTCAAAGACGCCTATGACACGATCTGCGAAGGCGGCTGGGTCGCCATGGATGCGCCAGAAGAATACGGCGGGCAGAACATGCCGCAGATCATCCATACGTCTGCGATGGAACCGATGGTGTCTGCAAACATGGCGTTCAACATGTACCCCGGTCTGTCCCATGGGGCGATGAACGCAATTCTGGCGGCCGGGTCCGAAGACCAAAAGCAAAAATACATTCCTAAAATGGTCACCGGCGAATGGTCGGGCACAATGAACCTGACAGAACCCCATTGCGGCACTGATCTGGGTTTGATCCGGACCAAAGCCGTGCCGCAGGACGATGGCACCTACAAAATCAGTGGCCAGAAAATCTGGATTTCTGCCGGTGAACACGAAATGACAGACAACATCATCCATCTGGTGTTGGCAAAGGTTCCGGGCGGACCAGATGGCGTCAAAGGCATTTCATTGTTCATCGTGCCGAAATTCCTGGTCAATGACGATGGATCGCTGGGCGCGCGCAACGGCGTATCGTGCGGCGGTCTGGAAAAGAAGATGGGCATCCACGGCAACGCGACCTGTGTGATCAACCATGATGAATCGACCGGCTATCTGGTCGGCGAATTGCACAAGGGCATGCGTGGCATGTTCGTGATGATGAACGAAGCGCGTCTGGGTGTGGGCTTGCAAGGGTATGCCCAAGGGGAAGTGGCCTACCAAAACGCCTTGGCGTGGGCCAAAGACCGCATTCAGGGGCGCGCTGTCACCGGGGTGGAAGAACCCGAAAAGGCGGCAGATACCATCATGGTCCACCCCGATGTGCGCCGGAACCTGATGCACCAGAAATCCTTCACCGAAGGGGCCCGGATGCTGACATATTGGGGCGCGATGATGATCGACCGCGCGCACCGCAATCAAGACAAGGAAGCGGATGATCTGATTTCACTGATGACACCCGTCATCAAAGGCTTCCTGACGGACATGGGATTTGAAACCACCGTCTTGGCGCAACAGACGCTGGGCGGGTCCGGGTTTACCCGGGAATGGGGTCTGGAACAATTCGTGCGCGATGCGCGGATCACCATGATTTACGAAGGCACCAATGGGGTGCAGTCACTTGATCTTGTGGGCCGCAAGCTGCCCATGAACGGTGGCAAGACCATCATGGGGTTCTTTGATCTGGTGAAGACGTTCATCAAAGAAAACGAAGACCATGCAGACCTGAAATCTGGCTATCTGGATCCGTTGAAGCAAGCCTCCAAAGATTTGCAGGCGGCGGGCATGTATTTCATGGCCGAAGGCATGAAAAATCCAAACAACGCGCTGGCGGGGTCCTATGATTTCATGCACCTGTTTGGTCATGTGGCCGTCGGTCTGATGTGGGCAAAGATGGCAAAAGCCGCTTATGCCGCGCTGGAAAACGGTGCGTCGGACACTGAATTCTATGAAACCAAGCTGGCCACCGGGCGCTATTACATGGCGCGTCATTTGCCTGCCACGTCCATGCACCTGTCCCGCATTCAATCGGGTGGCGATACGGTCATGGCTTTGGACGCCGCCAATTTCTAAGCAAACTTGGGTGACCCACCCGGTCACCCAAACCATTCGGGATCCTGATGCGTAACGTTTTGAAACTGATCGAAAGCCTTGCTGGCGTGACCTTAATTGGGACCGTCATCTACTTGATCTTTTTGATCATTTCAAAAGATCAGACTGCCGTCGGGGCCATGTCCGCGGCTGATCGCGCTGACGTTTGGCGCAGCGCATCGTTCGCGGGACTTGCGCTGGCCATCTATGTGGCGGCCGCACTTATCCAAAAACGGTTCTATCCGGCCCATGAGAAACGCAAAACCAAACTGGGGGACCCACGATGATCAAATTGCATTGCTTTGGGGAAAGCGGAAACGCCTATAAGGCGGCGCTGACGCTGGAACTGGCCGGTGCCGAATGGGAACCTGTATTTGTCGATTTCTTCGGCGGTGCGGCCCGCAAGCCCGAATTCCGTGAATTCAACGTGATGGCCGAAGCCCCCGTTCTGGTGGATGGCGATTTCCGCCTGTCCCAATCCGGTGCAATCCAGCAATGGGTGGTCGATCAGACGGGCAAACTGGGCGGATTGCCAGACGACAAATACGAAGTGTTGCGTTGGGTCTTGTTCGACAATCACAAAATGTCGTCCCAAGCGGGCGTCACGCGGTTCTTGATGAATTTTCTGCCTGCAGACAAGCGCAACCCGGATGTCATCGCATTTATGCAAGGTCGGTTGATGGCTGCATTGACCACGTTGAACACACATCTGGACGGACGCGATTGGCTGGTGGGCGACGGCCTGACCATCGCTGACATCGCGAATTGTGCGTATCTGTATTACCCCGAACCCTTTGGGTTTGACCGGGCCGATTGGCCCCACATTAACGCCTGGCTGGACCGCATCGCCGCGACGCCCGGCTGGAAACACCCCTATGATCTGATGCCGGGCAACCCGTCAGACCGCGCTTAACTTTCGGAGGATCAAATGACCGAAGCCTATATCTATGACGCCGTGCGCACGCCGCGTGGCAAAGGCCGCAAAGACGGCAGCTTGCACGAAGTGACAGCGTCTTATCTGTCCGCCACTGTGCTGAACGCATTGAAAGACCGCAATGGTCTGGAAGGCCACGCGGTCGAAGACGTGATCTGGGGCAACGCGACCCAAGTGATGGAACAAGGCGGGTGTCTGGCCCGTACCGCAGTGCTGCAGTCGAATCTGGCGGAAAGCATTCCGGGCCTGTCGATCAACCGGTTCTGTGCATCCGGGATGGAAGCCGTGAATCTGGCCGCAAACCAGGTCAAGGGCGGTGCGGGCAATGCCTATATCGCAGGTGGCGTGGAAATGATGTCGCGCGTGCCTATGGGGTCCGATGGGGCATCCATTGCCGTGGACCCATCGCTGGCGATGGAACACCATTTCGTCCCGCAGGGGATTTCCGCAGATATCATCGCAACCGAATACGGGTTCACCCGTGATGATGCCGACGCGCTGGCCGTACGGTCGCAGACGCTGGCCGCAAAATCATGGGAAGAAGGTCGGTTTGACAAATCCGTTGTGCCCGTGACCGACATCAATGGGCTGCCCGTATTGACCAAAGACGAATACTTCCGCCCCGGTACAGACATGCAATCGCTTGGCGGGTTGAAGGCTGCGTTTAAGGACCAAGGCGAAGTCATGCCGGGCTTTGATAAAGTTGCCCTGATGAAATACCCACATCTGGAACGCATCAACCACGTTCACACCGCAGGGAATTCTTCCGGTATCGTAGACGGGTCTGCAGGTGTTTTGATTGGCAACAAAGAATTCGGCGAACAGTTCGGCCTGAAACCCCGCGCCCGCATCCGTGCGAATGCAAAGATTGGCTTGGACCCAACGATCATGCTGACCGGGCCAGTGCCCGTGACGGAAAAGATCATGCGCGAAAGTGGGCTGTCCACCAAAGACATGGACCTGTTCGAAGTGAACGAAGCCTTTGCATCGGTGGTGCTGCGCTTCCAACAGGCCTTCGATGTGGACCCAGAACTGGTCAACGTGAATGGGGGTTCCATCGCATTGGGTCACCCGCTGGGGGCCACGGGTGCGATCATCATCGGCACCTTGCTGGATGAGCTGGAACGCCAAGACAAAGAAATCGGCATGGCCACATTGTGCGTCGCATCCGGCATGGGTGCCGCGACCATCATCGAACGTGTGTAAGCCAAGGGATTAGGAACAAAGATATGACTGATTTCACACTGGAAAAAGGCGCCGACGGCGTCGCTGTCATCACTTGGGACACCCAAGGCAAGTCCATGAACGTGATGAACATGCAGGGCTACGAAGATATGATGGCCCATTTCGAAGATGCCTTGGCCGACGACGCGGTCAAAGGCATCGTGATCACGTCTGGCAAGCCCGGATCGTTCGCCGGCGGCATGGACCTGAACATTATCGCGCAAATGAAAGAATCCGCAGGCGACAACCCGGCCAAAGGGCTGATGGATGGCCTGATGCGCACGCATGGGCAACTGCGCCGGATCGAACGCGCCGGCATGGACCCGAAAACCAACAAGGGCGGCAAGCCTGTGGCCGCGGCCCTGCCCGGCACGGCATTGGGCATCGGTCTGGAAATCCCGCTGGCCTGCCACCGTATTTTCTGTGCGGACAACCCAAAAGCCAAGATTGGCCTACCGGAAATCATGGTTGGCATTTTCCCCGGTATGGGCGGCACCACGCGGCTGTCGCGCAAACTGGGCGCGATGGGC
This sequence comes from Planktomarina sp., assembly GCA_020630595.1. Classification (GTDB taxonomy): domain Bacteria; phylum Pseudomonadota; class Alphaproteobacteria; order Rhodobacterales; family Rhodobacteraceae; genus Planktomarina. The sequence continues at coordinate 64,203 of JAHDBC010000006.1, read as the reverse complement.
GCATCGGAACCGCTGCTTCAGGGCAAGATGTATGATCCCAAGAAAGCCAAAGCCGTAGGCCTGATTGACGAAGTGGTCGACGATCCGCTGGCCGCTGCGAAGGAATGGGTTCTGTCAGAGCCAAACATCGTGAAGCCATGGGACGCCAAAGGCGAAAAGATTCCCGGTGGCGCGCCATACCACCCCGCCGGCTTCATGACCTATGTCGGTGCGTCTGCGATGGTAAATGGCAACACGCAAGGCGTGTACCCAGCCGCCAAAGCTTTGCTGTCTGCCGTTTACGAAGGGGCAATGGTTCCGTTTGACACGGCCCTGAAAATTGAAGCGAAATGGTTCACCAATGTCTTGATGAACCCGTCGTCAGCAAACATGATCCGATCCTTGTTTATCAACAAGGAAGCATTGGAAAAAGGCGCTGTGCGTCCGAAAGACGTGCCAGATCAAAAGGTTTCGAAGGTCGGCGTTTTGGGGGCTGGCATGATGGGCGCGGGGATCGCGCTTGTATCTGCACAGGCTGGCATCGACGTTGTGCTGGTTGATACGGACCAAGACCGCGCCGACAAAGGCAAGGACTACGCAGGCGATTTCTGGGCCAAAGGTGTAAAGCGCAAAAAGATCACGGAAGAAAAGCGCGACGCGCTGTTGTCCAAAATCACAGCGACGCCTGATCTGAATCATCTGAAAGACTGCGATCTGATCATCGAAGCGGTGTTCGAAGATGTGGGCGTGAAAGCAGAAATGACCAAAAAGGTCGAAGCTGTTATCACTGACGACTGCATTTTTGCGACCAACACATCGACCTTGCCGATCACAGAACTGGCCAAGGCATCGACCCGCCCAGATCAATACATCGGCATCCACTTCTTCAGCCCTGTTGAAAAAATGGCGCTGGTGGAAATCATCAAAGGCAAAGAAACCGGTGATCGCGCGGTTGCCAAGGCGCTGGATTATGTGCGCCAGATCCGCAAAACGCCGATTGTTGTGAACGATGCACGCTTCTTCTACGCCAACCGCTGCATCTTGCCTTACATCAACGAAGGCGTGCGCATGGTTCAGGAAGGCGTCGAACCGGCCTTGATCGAAAACGCAGCCAAACTGGTTGGCATGCCACTGGGACCACTGCAGCTGATCGACGAAGTGTCCATCGATTTGGGGGTCAAAATCGCCAAGGCGACGAAGGCCGCGATGGGGTCGGATTATGACGACACCACCGATGACTTCATGTTCTTTATGGCCGATCAGGGCCGGCTGGGCCGCAAATCCAACGCAGGTTTCTATGATTACGACGAACGCGGCAAACGCACCGGCCTGTGGGCCGGGTTGGCCGACCGTTACACCGTTGCAGACGAACAGCCTGATCTGACAGAAGTGCAGCACCGCCTGTTGTTTGCACAAGTGCTGGAAGCTGTCCGTGCGTTGGAAGAAGACGTGCTGCTCGACATTCGCGAAGGCGACGTGGGCGCAATTCTGGGCTGGGGCTTTGCGCCATGGTCCGGCGGTCCGCTGTCGTGGCTGGATATGATCGGCACACCCTATGCCGCAGAACGCTGTGATGAACTGACTGCGAAATTCGGCGAACGGTTCACAACACCGGCCTTGTTGCGTGACATGGCAGCCAAGTCGGAAGAGTTCTACGGGCGGTTTGGCAAAGCGGCCTGATCCGGGGCGAACCATCCCCTTGGCATAAAATAAAGGGGCGTCCTTTTGGGCGCCCTTTTTCATTGCAACCCGATGGGTGTTTCTATGCTGCTTCTACCGCGAAATTCGGGTTCATGTCTGACAGCCGGGAAAATCCGATCCCCCGCACCGCCGCCGCATCCAGAAATCGGTCCAGATCATCCAGCGTGCAATACAGCGCCTGACCATCCACTTTCGCCCGGATGTCGTGCCCGACAAATACGGCCGTTCCCTGATGTTGTTTCACCTGATCCAACATATAATGCGTCCAGTCCCATCCCAGATGGTTCTTTCGCTGAAAATCCAGCGACCCCAAATTATGTACAATTGATCGGGGTTCTGTATAGATTCGGCGGCTGACATCCGGGCGCGGTTGATTGAACGGCCCGCTGCCACGGGTCACCGCAAACCGTTTGATCGTTTCAGACCGTGTTTGGGGCGTGGTCAGGTGATGCGGGCTGGCAAAGGACCGCGCCGGAAATCCGGCGGCATGGTGTTCTGCAATGCCGCGATCCAGTTCCTGTTTGCACCATGACTGCAACCCATGGGTTTCAAGATAGGTGGTCAGCAACGGATGCGACCGGGTATGGTAGCCGATTTCGTGGCCTTCATCCTGCAGCTGGTGCAGTTTGCGGATTTGGTCTTCGTTCAGCCGATGCAACCTGCAAATGCAAAAGGTCACACGGGCATTATAAGCATCAAATACAGATCGTGCCGCGGTCCAATTATCGACAAAATGATCGTCGAATGTCATCGAAAGCGTCGCTGCCATGCCGTGTCCCTTTAGCCTGCGAAACAGGATACGGCCACTGGACCGATTTCTGTTTCAAGGCCGATTATATCAGGTTCTTCGACGAAAATATGGCAAATTCCGAATGGTTGTTAATGATCGGCCAGTGTTTGCACGTCAAATCGATTTGCGGGGGGCGGGCGCAGGCGCAGGTTTGTCCCGCGTCCGCAGCGCAATCACGGCCCCCGCCAAGATGATCAGGGCGATGCCCGCGATGCCCGGGCGGCTTAACGCTTCGCCAAAGGCCAACCATGCAAAAGCGGATGCGAAGATCAGCATGCTGTATTCGAACACCGCCACATAGGACGCAAGCCAAACCTGATACGCCTTGATCAAACAGGCCACCCCGGCAAGGCTGCCAACAGCCTGAATAATCAGGATCATCCATGTCGCGCGATCAGGCATGGACCACGGGCGGGTCAAAAAATCTGGGTCCGCCACCGGAAAAACGGTCACGGCAACCACGCCGATGCCGCCAATCACACCCATCATCGCAACATAGGTAAACAACATCGACAGGGTCGTTTCCTCTTCGCACAGTTCCCGGGTCGCAATTCCGCCCAGCGCATAAAACAACCCGCCCAAAACCGGGATCAGATTCAACCAACCCAGTTCCCGAAATACCACGGGAAGGCTTTGAAGAATGATGATCGGATTGACCGTCTGGATCGGGAAATCCGCACCCTTGATCACGATCAACGTTCCCGCAAACCCCAAGATCGCGGCGACCCAACGCACCCAGCCGATTTTTTCCTTCAGAAAAAATGCGGTGATCACCACCACCAGAATGGGGGCAGAAAACAATCCGGCCGCCGTATCGGCGATTGGCAAAAAGCCCAGACACCCAAAATAAACCACCATCGCAAGCGACAGAAACCCGGACCGGACGATGACGGCCCACCAGCGATGCGCGTATAATTTATGACCACGCATCGCCATGAATCCAAACAGGACCAGCAGCGCCAGACTGGATCGCAGAAAATGAAACTGCCACAGGCTGATCGTATCGGCCAACAGCCGCACGGTGTTGTCTATGGCCCCCAGAATGAACATCCCAGTCAGAACCATGACAATCGCAAGGGTCGCATTGGAAGATTTTGACGTCATGTCAAACCAGTGACCCGTTGCAAATGAAAGCGCAACCATCATAGTCACCCAAAAACGGGAGGATTGCGACATGGGTTGGATGAACGACGAAACTGGGCTGGACAAATGCGCCGCAAACTTTGTGCCGCTGACGCCCCTGTCCCATCTGAACAGGGCCGCCAAAATCTTTGCGGACAAACCAGCCGTCATTTACGGCGATCACCGCGCGACCTATGGCGAATATCACACCCGGGTCACAAAACTTGCGTCGGCCCTGGCTGGTTTGGGCGTAACCCCGGGGGATGTCGTCGCAACAATCATCCCCAACGTGACAGCCCAAATCGAAGCATCATTCGGCGTTCCGGCTTGCGGCGCCGTTTTGAACACCATCAACACCCGTCTGGATGTCGATACTATCGGATACATTTTTGACCACGGCGAAGCGAAAGTTGCACTGGTCGACACGCAGTTCATCCCTGTCGCAGAAGCCGCAGTGGACGCGATGGAAGGACCAGCACCAACGATCATCGAATGCCCCGATGCCGGTGCCGGATTTCCGGCGACGGGCCGCTACAAAACCTATGATGACCTGCTGGCTGAAGGGTCTGCTGATTTCGAATGGGTGCTGCCACAGGATGAATGGGAAAGCCTTGCGCTGAATTACACATCCGGAACCACGGGGCGGCCAAAGGGCGTCGTCTATCATCACCGTGGCGCCTATATGATGACCATGGGCACCGTCATTTCATGGCGCATGGTGCTGCATCCGGTGTTTATGGCGATTGTGCCGCTGTTTCATTGCAACGGGTGGAACCACACGTGGATGATGCCCGTCTTGGGCGGAACGGTCGTTGGCTGTCGCGATATCACGGCCAAGAATGTCTATGACGGGATAGCGGATCACGGCGTAACCCATTTTGGGGGCGCGCCCATCGTATTGAACCTGATCGTGAATGCCGCAGAAGCGGACCGGCGCACGTTTGATCACACCGTCGAAGTCTTTACTGCGGGTGCCCCCCCTGCCCCGGCAACCCTCGCTGCCGTTGGTGAATTGGGCTTTAATGTCACGCAGGTCTACGGGCTGACCGAAACCTATGGCCATGTGACAGAATGCACATGGGACAACGCGTGGGACGCCCTGCCAGCGGATGAACAGGCCGGCATCAAGGCCCGCCAGGGCCATGCGTTCCCGATGATGGAAGACGTGACCGTTGTGGACGAACACATGAAGCAGATCCCGATGGATGGCGAAACACAGGGCGAAATCGTCATGCGCGGCAATTCTGTCATGAAAGGCTATCTGAAAAATCCAGAAGCCACGCAAAAGGCGTTCAAGGGCGGGTATTTCCATTCCGAAGATATTGCGATCCAGCATCCCGGTGGCATGATGCAAATCGCGGATCGGATGAAAGATATCATCATTTCAGGGGGTGAAAATATTTCATCCGTCGAAGTGGAAGGCGTTTTGATGTCCCACCCGGCTGTCAGCCTGTGCGCTGTTGTGGCTAAACCCGACGACAAATGGGGCGAAGTGCCAGCGGCCTTTATCGAACTTAAAGATGGGGCCACAGCAACAGAAGCAGACATCATCGCATTTGTTCGGGAACGTCTGGCTGGGTTCAAAACCCCGAAAATGGTCCGCTTTCAGGAATTGCCAAAAACATCGACCGGCAAGATCCAGAAATTCGAACTGCGCGTATTGGCCAAGGCTGAATAGCCCGCATTGTCCGGCGCCAAGAAAACAGGTAGTCTGCTCAAAAATATATTGAGCAGATGACCGCATTACACACCTATCAACGGCTAGAGGCTTTGGGGCTTTGGCGCGCGACCCCGTCCGACCAAAGGCGTGAACTCGTTGTGCAACTGGGCACGTCGTCCCTTACGCTGTTGGACAAGGCCGGTCGCCCCGTGGCGCATTGGTCGCTTGCAGCCGTGGAACGGGTTGGCCTGTCTGATGCAGGTTCAGTGATCTACCGCCCCCATCCCGACGCAAGCGATACGCTGGAACTGGACGATCCGGCCATGATCGCAGCCCTTGACCAGATCCATGCCGCCGTCATCGATCGGACCCGGCCACCGCGCAAATGGGGGCGTTGGGCCGCATTGGGATTGACCGTTGTGGCGGTGATCGCAGTCGCCGGCTATGCGGCGCGGACCCTGCCCGGCTATGCCGCACAGGTCTTGCCGGAAACGCGTGCCCTGGATTTGTCAGATCGGTTGATTGCGCAGGTTGATCGGCTGGCGGGGCCAGTGTGTGAAACACCCGAAAGCGCCGCGGCGCTTGCGGCGATCAGCAATCGTTTGAATGGGTTGGGGGATTTGCGTCTGGTTATTTTGCCGACCGGGCAGAACCACGCAATTGCCTTGCCAGCGGAAACCATTGGTTTGCCACAAGGTGTGTTGGATGGCGCGTCCAGCCCCGATGCACTGGCCGGGCACATTCTGGTGGCGTATAGCGCAACGTTGTCTGTCGATCCGGTCGAAGATCTGTTTCGCAATGCGGGGCTCTGGCCGACGCTGACGTATCTTTTGCAAAACAAGATCGATGATCAAACCATCCGTTCCGCGACAGAACGCTTGCTGTCCCAAAACCCGCCTGTCGCGTCCATACCCGCAATTTTGCAAGGGTTTGATGCCGCAGAGGTCAGCGCATCACCATTTTCGCAAACGGATTATGCCCAATCAAATGGTTGGGCACAGGACCTGCGCAATCGCGATCCCTATCCCGCTGGAACGCCAAACCCCATCCTTGCGGATGGGGCGTGGTTGGGCCTGAAAGCGGCCTGTGACGGATAAATCAAATCAGCGGCGGGTGAACGCGTCACCAAACCCTGCGCGACGGGCAGAATTCAATGCAGTCTGCAGATTGCCGCGTCCGCTGTAGGGGCCGACCAGAACAACCTGATAACGCCCAGATGCCTGCACCCGAACCGGAAGGCCCATGCCCTGCAAACGGCGTGCCGCGCGCTGCGCGTTCGATGCGACGCCAAACGTGCCGACTTGCACAAATCGATGGCCAGACCCGGCAGAAGACCGAACGGGTGTTGCACGCTGAACAGGCGCAGCCGCTGCATACGATGGGGTCGACCGGGTCGAAACGGATGGGCGCGGCGGATACCATGTTTGCCCGGTTGCCGATGAAACGGCGCCTGTGCGCCCGGCGACTGTGCCCTTCAAGCCGCGGGTGGGGTTCAGACGACCATCATCCCATGTCGAACGGTACGCGGTCGCGGAATTTGTGCCGTGGGTTACATCACGCGATACGACCACACGCTGTGTTGTGGTCCCGACATAGGACCCAGCGACCGTTGGATTGGCCGTAACGGGGCCAGATTGGCCACCCGCGAACCGATTGTTCCATGTTGTCTGGGCGCACCCGCCGTTGGCAGACAAAAAGGCGCAGCGTTGGGTTGCTGTCGCGGCCGGGGCGGCCTGTACAACGGCCCTTGGCGCGGGTTGCGCGCGCACGACGACCTGTTGTTGAACGGGCTGTGTGCGCACAACGCGCGGTGCCGCAGCAACAGCCGCAGGGCGCGCGGCCTGTGCAACAACACGTGGTGCGGGGGCAGGTGCTGGCGCGGGGGCCGCAGCAACCGCAGCCGGCGCACTTGCACCGCCGGTTGGTCGTTGACCACAGATCACCGTCCGGTCACGTCGCACGCGTGGCACCCATTGTGTGCCGCCGCCAACGCCTGCCCGAATGAAAACGCAGCCCTTACTATCGACATATTGACTGCCGCTGTAGGATGCTGGCGGAATTTCCGCAGGTCCCGTGTTGTTTCGCAAAGCCTGAGCTGATGCCGATGACCCGACCAACACTATGGCCGCTGCAAAGGCCGCCCCGAATACAGTTACACGCCGCATATCCGCCCTCATTGATAATTAGCTAAAACTATGGCGCATATTGCGATGGGAGTAAAGAAAAACCCCTTATGTCGGCCTTATGCTGCTATTTTGTGCCAAACATGCGATCCCCCGCATCCCCTAGTCCGGGCAGGATATATCCCACATCGTTCAATCGGGCATCTATTGCGGCGGTGACGATGTTCACATCCGGGTGCGCTGACTGCATGCGTTCGACGCCTTCGGGGGCCGCCAAAAGGCACAGAAAGTCGATCTTGTCGGCGCCTGCCTGCTTTAGCATATCAATCGCAGCGACGCTGGAATTTCCAGTGGCAAGCATCGGATCAACAGCAATCACACGCCGGTTTGGCAGATCATCCGGGACCTTGAAATAGTATTGCACCGGTTCCAGCGTTTCTTCGTTGCGATACAGCCCCACAAATCCCACCCGCGCGGACGGGATCAGGTCCAAAACCCCATCCAGCATCCCGTTGCCCGCACGCAAGATAGACACCAAAGCCAGTTTTTTGCCAGCAAGAACAGGGGCGTGGGTCGTTACCAAGGGCGTTTCCACGGCACGAAGTTCAGTTTCCAAACCGCGTGTCACCTCGTACGCCAGCAACTGACTGATTTCGTGCAGCAGTTTTCGGAATTGGTTGGTCGGCGTGGTCTTATCGCGCATCAGCGTCAGTTTGTGCTGAACCAGCGGGTGATCAACTACGGTAACGGTCATTCAGTTAGCCTTTTGCGCAAAGTTTCTTTGGTGGCTGGGTCGCAAAACGCGGCATCCACAGCCGTGGCATTCAGCTGTGCGAAATCATCTTCGCCCCAGCCAAAGGCCCGTTCCAGTTCCTGAAATTCACGGGTCATTGTCGTGTGAAAAAAGGGTGGATCGTCTGTGCTGACCGTGACCTTGACCCCGGCGTCGCGCAGTCGTGCGATGGGATGGTGCGACCACGATGGATAAACCCCCAGCGCCACATTGGACCCCGGGTTCACTTCAAGCACCACGCCGGTGTCGGCCAAATGCTGAACCAGCTTAGGATCCTCGATCGACCGGACACCGTGGCCGATGCGTTCGACCTTCAGATCGTTCAAGGTGTCCCAAACCTCTGCCGGGCCATTCCATTCACCCGCATGGGATGTCAGGTGCAGACCTGCTTCGCGGGCCAGATCAAAACTGTAGGCATAGTCACGCGGGCGACCGACCTGTTCTGCACCCGCCATGCCAAAGCCAACGATGAAATCACCGGCTGTTTCCGCCGCACACAGTGCCGTCTCCTTGGCCAGATCGGGGCCAAAATGACGGATGCAAGTGATGATCCCTTTCAACGTAACGCCATCGACATGCGCTTCCTGCATCGCAGCCAGATAATCTTTCCACGCAGCGACATCGCGCCCACCACAAAAATCGGGGGATAGAAATGTTTCTGCGTAAATGACATTGTGTTCCGCCAGATTTTCCAAGACCGATTGGGTCAGCGCCTTGAAATCATCTGGCGTTTTCAGGGCCTGTGTCGCGGCTTCGTAGATTTTCAGGAATTCCGCGAAATCCTTGTATCGGTAATGGCCCGCGTCATCGAACACGCCGCTGATATCAACAGATTTGCGGGCCGCAAGATCGCGGATGAACGCAGGATCAGCGGCGCCTTCCAGATGCAGGTGCAGTTCAACTTTGGGATGGGATTGCCACATCATAAAAACGATTTTCCTTTGCCTTGTTGCGGGACACCCAGATGATCTGCAACCGATGCTGCCACATCAACAAACCCGATGTCGCCCAAGGGCCCCAGATCACGGCCATGCACCAATACGGGAACCCGTTCGCGCGTGTGGTCCGTGCCCGTCCATGTGGGGTCATTTCCATGATCAGCCGTAAAAATGAACAGATCATCAGAACGCGCATGGGTCAGCACCTGCGATATCTGGTGATCAAACCACGCCAAATGGTTGGCATACCCTTGTGGGTCGCGTTGATGGCCATAAAGCGTATCAAATTCCACGAAGTTTGCGAATGTCAGACTGCCATCCGGGGCGGTTGCCACGGCCTGTGCCAGATGTTGCATCAGATTAGCATCAGGCCCCTTTTTGACGTCTGAAATACCTTGCATGGAAAAAATATCACCGATTTTGCCTATGGCCTGCACGTGCCGCCCGGCGTCCGACACCCAATCGCACAGCGTGGGCGCCGGGGGCGCGATGGCGAAATCCTTGCGGTTGGCGGTGCGCTGAAAGGCCCCGATTTCACCCACAAACGGGCGGGCAATCACGCGGCCAACATTCATCCCGTGCAACAGCGGACATAGATCACGGCACAACTGATACAATCGGTCCAACCCGAAATGCTTTTCGTGGGCTGCGATCTGAAAAACGCTATCGACCGATGTGTAACAGATCGGCAGGCCCGTGTTCAGATGCTCAGCACCAAAATCTTCGATCACAGGGATGCCGCTGGCATGGCAATTGGCAAGGCTTCCACCCGTCAACGCAATCAGCTGGTCCATGACAGGGGCAGGAAACGCGGGGACTTGAGTGGGAAAATAGTGCCAATCCCACGGCACAGGCACCCCGGCCAGTTCCCAATGGCCCGATGGCGTATCCTTGCCGTTTGACACTTCGGTGGCAACAGCCCATCCGCCATGGGTAGGCGCGTCCCAACCGGTTTGGTAACCGGTCGCATGGGCCATGGCCGCGCCCAGTCCCAGTGCATTCAGTGTGGGCAACATCACCCCTGTGTCGCGGTGGATATGACCCAGCGTATTCGCCCCTTCATCGCCGAACGCAGCGGCATCCGGTGCGCCACCACACCCCACTGAATCAAGGACCACCAGAAAGGCACGGGTCATGGCACGATCCGTTCATGAATCAACGGGTTTTGGTTCGGCGGATTTTCTGTAATCGCAAAGGCCGCCGCAACGGCATCGCACGCGGCATCGTCGGGGGCATGCAGCACCGCAAGCGGCGCACCGGCGTTGACCCAATGCCCCAGTTCAACAAGATCAGACAGGCCAACGGCATGGTCGATGCGATCTGTTTCGCGCTGGCGGCCACCGCCCAGACCAACAACCAAGTGGCCCAAGGCCGTGCCATCAATCCCTGACACATAACCCGATCTTGGGGCGGTCACGGTGTGCCCGGGCGCAATATCCAGATAATCGGCCCACCGATCTGAAAAATTTTCAGGTCCCCCTTGTTCCGCCACCATATGGCCAAACGCTTGTAATGCGGTGCCATCGTTCAAAACACCGACCAGCGCGTCGCGTGCGCCTTTTTCGGTGTAGAAAATCCCGGCGGCCTTCAACAATACTGTGCCCAGTTCCATGCACAAATCCACCAGCCGACCCGATTTGCGGGCAAAAGCCTGCATGACAGCGGCCACTTCGACGGCGTTTCCGATTGCGGGCAAAACGGGTTGATCCATATCCGTGATCAGGGCCGTTGTGGGGCAACCGGCCCCATTGGCAACCTGCACCAAAGACTGCGCCAGCCTGCGCGCATCCTGCGGATCTTGCATAACCGCGCCCGCGCCTGTTTTGACGTCCAAAACCAGCGCATCCAGCCCTGCAGCCAGCTTTTTGGCAAGGATCGACGCTGTGATCAGATCAATGCTTCGCACGGTTCCTGTCACATCGCGCACGGCATAAAGCCTGCGGTCAGCGGGGGCCAGATCCGGGGTCGGGGCAACGATCGCGCACCCAACCCGTTCGGCCACCAACCGAAACGTGGGCGCAGACAGATCTGTGCGCACGCCCGGGATCGCCTCTAACTTATCAAGCGTGCCCCCCGTGTGCCCCAGACCGCGGCCCGAAATCATGGGAACAAGCCCCCCAACACTGGCCAGCATGGGCGCCAGCATCAGGGAAACGGCATCCCCGACCCCGCCGGTGGAATGTTTGTCGATGACTTTGCGGTCCGTGTCCCATGACAGGACCGCGCCGCTGTCGCGCATGCCTTCTGTCAGCGCGACACGGGCAGGTTCAGACAACCCACGATGACACACCGCCATCGCAAAGGCCCCCGCCTGCGCATCCGTGGCAGACCCATCCCCCAACGCAAGGGCAAACGCGCGCACCGCGTCGGGCGGCACGTCGTGCCCATCGCGCAAGGCAGACAATAAGGCGCGCGGCGTCATTGCGCGCCGGAATTCAAATGATCTGTGGTAAAGGCACCGGGCAACAATTCACCGACAGTGGTGGTCATCTGCCCGCCATCTACCGTTGCCATGGTGACCGGTGTGGAAGATGCGGCAAATTCAGCCAGCTTTTGGCGGCATCCCCCGCAAGGTGGCACCGGATCAGGGGAACCGGCGATCACCGCGACTTCGACAATGTCATATTCGCCATGGGCGCACATTGCCGCAATCGCCCCGGCTTCGGCACAGGTGCCTTCGGGATAGGCGACGTTTTCCACATTGCAACCGGCAAAGATTTTGCCCGATCCGGTGCGAACGGCGGCCCCCACCTTGAAACGCGAATAGGGGGCATGGGCGTTTTCGCGCACCGCTTTTGCAGCAAGGATCAGATCGTCAGTCATACGCATATCTTGCCCATCCAACGATCAGGGCGCAAGGGCCGCAACCCTTGCCCTGATCATGCGGCGGGCAATGTCACCTGCAAAAGTGTCAGATCATCGGACATCGCGCCATAAACCACCGCAAGACCGGGTGGGATGACAAACGCATCACCCGGCGACAGCGCCACAGCATCCTGCTGGGGGGCCTGCAGGGTCATGGACCCCGACAAAACAAAACTGAAATGTATCGGTTCATCATGCAGAATTCGCGCATCGGTGGCGGCATTGGGGCGCACAACCAACACATCGGCCACGCCCCCGGTATTTTCCGCAATCGTTGTATCCTGAACCGTGAACCCATCAATCCGCCCGGCGGCCCAATCCGCCTGATCATTCTGAAAATGCACAAAGCGCTGACCGTCCCAGCGGCGGTCGGGGCGGTGGTGATCCGTGGGCAATTCCAACGTATGATCAATTGTCGTGATGTGATCTGCCGGAACCCCGATTTCGATCACCTCCAGATCAGAGGAGGCATAGAGGACCCTGTGTCGTATTTCGGGCGGTTGAATTACACAGCATCCCGCATGCAGCCGGAACGGTGGGCCCTGATCTTCGTACACCAGATCGACCCACCCCTGATAACAATAGATCAGCTGAAATCCGATGGAATGATAATGCACCATGTCAGGCACTGGCCCACCATCGGGAATGCGGATGTGGGACGCGATGATGGATCCGCCCAAACGCGACGGGATCAGATCGCGGTACTGCATACCTGCCCGGCCAACGACCCACGGGGCCTGATCCGCCAACCGCCGGACCACGAATTCCTGCGTCACAGGGGGCATCACCACCGGGGGATCAAGCGGCGCAATTTCAACGGCAATTCCGCCGGGCGATGTCAGCGATGTGTCACCGCCCGCGATCAGAACGGGGTCATCACACAAAAGGCGCACGGTCCCAGCCCCGCCCAACGGGCCCCGGTTCAATCGCAAGCGCAGCCCATAGCCCTGCAGCGTCACAACGGCCGGGTCATCTGCGGGGAAAATCTGTTCCATGCGAAAGCCAAGGGTTTTTGTGAAAAACCCGATGTCGCCCTGAAGATCAGCCGTGGGAAGTTCGACTTCCGCGCGAATGTTCTGCATTTCGCCCGCTCCTTGTCACGATGCGCGCATCTAATCAGCCCGGCACAGGGTCGGCCAGACGGAAAACACCGCGCACCCGGATCAGGCCGCGTTTGTATTCGCGGCCTTGCGGCCTTTTTTGCGTTGGTTGGCATCGATAAAGTTCAGAACCAACGGGCGAATGTTGTTGCGCCAACTTTTGCCCGCGAAAATCCCGTAGTGACCCGCACCGGGTTCCAGGTGCGCGGCTTTGCGGTCTTCGGACACGCCTGTCAGCAAATCCAGCGCGGCAAGGCATTGCCCGGGCGCGGAAATATCATCTTTTTCACCTTCGACGATCTTTACGGCCACGTCGGTGATTTTGCCGATATCGACCAATTTGCCATTCACCGTAAAGGCGTTGCGGGCAATATCGCGGTTCTTGAAGACCCGTTCGACCGTCGACAGATAGAATTCAGCGGTCATATCCATCACGGCAAGATATTCATCGTAGAACTTGTTGTGTTTGTCGTTGTCTTCCGCTTCGCCGCGCGCCACGCGCCCGATTTGGCGCATGAAAGCCCCGCTGTGCATTTCCGCGTTCATGGACATGAATGATGCCAGCTGCAGCAATCCGGGATACACCTTGCGACCCACGCCTGGGTATTTGAACCCGACGCGCTGGATCATGGTTTCCTGCAATTGCCCCATGGTGACCCGACGTCCGAAATCCGTCACATCCGTTGCGGCGGCGTCAGGGTCCACCGGGCCGCCAATCAATGTCAGGGATGCCGGTTGGGCGGTTGGATCCTCTTCCGCCAGATAGGCAGTCGCGGCAAGGGCCAACGGCACGGGCTGGCAGACCGCAATCACATGCGTGTCTGGCCCCATTTCTTTCATGAAATCAACCAGATACATGGTGTAATCTTCAACATCGAACTTACCTGCGCTGACCGGGATATCCCGCGCATTGTGCCAATCTGTGATATAGACTTCACAATCAGGCAGCAGGCTTCGAACAGTGCGGCGCAGCAATGTGGAATAGTGCCCCGACATCGGGGCCACCAACAACACCTTGCGCGGTTTCGTTTTCCGGTCCTGCACGTTGAAATGGATCAAATCACCAAACGGACGTTCCACAATGGTTTCGATTTCCACCGGGTGATCGCGCCCGTCATCTTCGGCCGATACATATTCCAACCGCCAGCCGGGTTTGACCACCATTCGTTGAAATGTGCGTTCCGTCACCGTGCCCCACGCTTCCATCCACTGGAACATGGGATTGGCCGTCATGTGCATTGCAGGGTAGGATGCAAAGGCCCGCGCAGATGCGCCCAGCCATTCGTTTGTATTCCGAACAGATTCCATCCAGTCATAGGTCGCCATGTAGCGCATATCCGGTTCCCTTTCATGGAATGGATCACAAGGTGGCACTTTGCCGTTTAATGCAATACGTTGATGCTGCAGGTGCAAACTACGTTAGGGTCGCCCCATATGACAACCGAAAATCGCGATACTGCTAAAGATGTCGACACACTTCAGGAAAACCTGAGCAAGGTTGAAGCGCTGACTCAACGTATGATTGCAGCCATTTCGCACAAGAAACCCGTGCGCCCTTCCCTGCAGGGCCCGGGTCAGGATTTGTTCGTGAAAGCCGCGACCGCCTATGTGGCGGAAATGATGTCCAACCCGGCAAAACTGATGGAACAGCAAATTTCATACTGGGGCCAATCCCTGCGCCATTATGTCGAAGCGCAAGAAGCATTGGCAAAGGGGACGCCCGCACCATCGCATCCCACGCCCGCTGACCGCCGATTTGCCGGGGAATTGTGGAACACGCACCCCTATTTCAACTTTATCCGCCAACAATACGAACTGAATGCGCAGGCCGTCGGGGATGCCGTAAACGGCATGGACCATCTGTCGGACCGTGAACGCCAACGGCTTGATTATTTCAGCCGGCAGATTGTCGATATGTTCAGCCCGTCCAATTTTCTGGGCACCAATCCCGAAGCCCTGGCAAAGGCGGTTGCCACCGATGGCGAAAGCCTTGTTCACGGGTTGGAAAATCTGGTCGCGGATTTGGAAGCGAACGATGGTGATTTGCTGGTGACCCTGGCCGACAAGAATGCGTTCAGGGTCGGCGATAATCTGGCGACCACGCCGGGCAAAGTGGTGTTTCGCAATCAGATGTTGGAACTGATCCAATACAGCCCGACAACCGAAACCGTGCACGAAACGCCATTGCTGATCTTTCCGCCCTGGATCAACAAATTCTACATCATGGACCTGAAACCCCAGAACAGCCTGATCAAATGGATCGTGGATCAAGGGTTCACGCTGTTTGTGGTCAGCTGGGTCAATCCAGATCACAGCTACCGCGATGTGGGCATGGATGATTATATCAACGACGGATATCTGGCGGCCATTGAACAGGTGAAATCTATCTGCGACGTGCCACAGGTTAACGTGACGGGCTATTGCATTGCGGGCACCACCTTATCGCTTGTCTTGTCGATGCTGGAACAACGCGGCGACACATCTGTCAAATCGGCAACTTTGTTCACGACGTTGACCGATTTTTCCGATCAGGGCGAAGTGGGCGTGTTCCTGAACGATGATTTCGTTGATGGCATCGAAGAAGAGGTGCAGGAAAACGGCTATTTGGACAGTTTCTATATGTCGCGGACATTTTCGTTCCTGCGGTCCAATGACCTGATCTATGGTCCTGCGATCAAAAGCTATATGATGGGCGAAGCACCGCCGGCATTTGATCTGTTGTACTGGAATGGCGATGCCACCAACCTGCCCGCGCGCATGGTTGTGGAATATCTGCGGGGCCTGTGTCAGAACAATCAGTTTGCAAATGGCGAAGGGTTCAACGTTTGCGGGCACACATTGCACTTGAAAGATGTAAACCTGCCGATTTGTGCGATTGCCTGTGAAACGGACCATATCGCCGCGTGGAAAGCCAGCTACAACGGGATTCGCAAGATGGGATCAGCCGACCGCACGTTCATTCTGTCCCAATCTGGTCACATCGCCGGAATCATCAATCCCCCGTCCAAAAAGAAATACGGGCACTACACCAACCCCGATTTGCGGCTAGACGCTGATACATGGCAGGCCGAAGCCACATTCAACGAAGGATCGTGGTGGCCGCGCTGGGGCACATGGCTGGCGGATAAGGCTGGCCCCCAGGTTGCGGCACGCACGCCGCGCGATGGGGATGATGTGATTGACGCCCCGGGGACCTATGTCGTGGCTGCATAGCGGCTATGTTGCGGATTTATGCTGCAGCGCAGAAAATCCCTTGAAATGCCGCACTGCAGCATCTATCTTCCTTGCAGACGCAGAAACAACCTGCGAACGAAAGGACCGATACAATGGCTAAGACACAAGACTTCACAGCGATCTTCAAAGACATGATGGGCGCATTCCCAATCGACACAGCTGCAATGACAGATGCGTACAAAAATTCTTCCGCGATGTCTGAAAAGATGTCTGCTGTTGCAATCGACGCTGCTGCAAAATCCACAGAAGTTTCTTCCAAGTGGACAAAAGCAACTTTGGCAAAAATGACAGACCTGTCCAAAGTCAAAGAAGACCCAGCCGACGTCACCAAAGCAATGACAGATTTTGCATCTGAAACTGCTGAAATGGCTGCAGAACACATGGCGGCATTCGCTGAAATCGCGAAAAAAGTTCAACTGGACACAGTCGAACTGATGCTGGCCGCTGGCAAAGATATGGCAGACGAAACAACTGCTGCCGTCAAAAAAGCAACTGACGACGCAACTGCCGCTGCAAAGAAAATGACATCCGAAGCGACTGCTGCTGCCAAGAAAGCAACAGCAAAAGCCTAAGGGTTCACGAAAGAATTTGGTTTCTTGCGCCCACCTCCTCCCTAGGGCGTAAGCATCCTGGCGGGTCTTCGGACCCGCCCTTTCTTTTTGCAGATGCACATGCTAGCGTTTCTGCACTGCCGCAACGATCGGCAGAGGGGAGATTTCAAGAATGACCGATGCAGCCGCGCCACTGCTGATCAAACGCTATGCCAGCCGCCGTTTGTACAACACCGAAACCAGCGACTATGTGACCTTGGACGACATTGCCGGGTTTATCCGCGATGGGCGTTCCGTCCAGATTGTTGATCTGAAATCAGGCGATGACCTGACCCGGCAGTACCTGTTGCAGATCATTGCCGAACACGAAAGCCGGGGCGAAAACGTTCTTCCCGTGGATGTGCTGACCGATCTGGTGCGCAGCTATACGACGCAGGCGTCATCGGTTGTGCCCCAATTCCTGCAAGCCAGTTTCGAAATGCTGCGCGATGGGCAATCCAAGGTTATGGAAAACATGGGCGCAATGAACCCGATGGCCGCGATGCCCGGTTTCGAAGCGATGAAAGCCCAGCAAGAGGCGTTCATGAAGGCCATGACCGGTGGGATCGCCGCGTTTACCCCGCCAACTGCCGCCGCCGAACCCCCGAAAGACCGCAGCGCAGAGGCAGAAGATCTGGCCGAACTGAAACGCCAGATGGCGGAACTTCAGGAAAA
>JAHDBC010000006.1:3279-46533 GCA_020630595.1 Planktomarina sp. | reverse complement strand
CGGGTTGTCCGCCAGAAAATCCCGCGTGTATTGATTGAATTGGTTGTGGTCTGCGATCCGGCTTTCGTAACCCGGTGCACGCATTTCATCCATGATGCGCAGGTAAGCCTGAACCGCGTCGCCCATGGTTTTGCCCACGTTTGCTTTCATCCACGCCATAAAATCGGTCTTGAACGTAATCTTGCGCCCAACCTGCGCTTCCAAAAACCGGCGCACGTTTTGGGTGTTTTTGTAATTGTCGGTGATTATCGTGTCTTCAGTAAGATCGGCCTTATGCCAGTCGAACTGTGATGTGGTTTTAGGGGTCACATCCCCCGGAAATTTACGCGACCCCGTATCCAGAAAATAGGCGATCCGATCCAGAATCTGAAACTTGCCGCCGGCGCGCTTTAGATCGTGATGACGGGCGAGATTGATCAGTTCATCTTTTTGCCAATACCACCGGCGCAGTTCAGCCCCGGTGGCGATGGATTTGGGATCCGGGCGCGTTTCAGCCAACTTCGGCAAAAACCTTGGTCAGCGCCGCGTCCAGTTTGCTGAACATTTCGTCCAGATGATCCTGTGTCACGATGAAGGGCGGGCACAGCACAATGGACTGCCCCAAGGGACGACAGATCAAACCTTCGTCTGTGCAGGCATTTGCGATACGTTCTGATACGGAAACATCAGGGCCAAAGGGTTCTTTGGTGGCGGGGTCTTTCACCGCTTCCAACGCGCCCATCAGCCCCTTGCCACGCACCTCACCAATATTGTGATGTTTATCGGCCAGCGCCTGAAGGCCCGCTTCGAAAGCCGGGATCATCTTCTGACAGTTTTCCAACAGACCTTCGTTCAAGATCACATCGATGGCTTTAAGCGCAATGGCGCAGCCCACGGGATGCCCCGACGCCGTGAACCCATGGGGAAATTCTTCGATTGCGTCCGAAGCGGCCTGCAACCGGTCTGTCAGGTCTGGCCCCAAAATCACGGCCCCCATGGGGAAATAACCCGCAGTCAGGCATTTCGACGAAATGATCGCATCCGGCATGAAACCATAGGCCTGACAGCCCCAAACTGCGCCTGTCCGGCCAAAGCCGCAGATCACTTCATCGCTGATCAGTGGGATGCCATGTTTTTTCAAAATGGGCTGGATCGCCTGAAAATACCCTTCGGATGGGGGGATCACGCCCCCGGCCCCCATGACAGGTTCGGCAAAGAAGCCTGCGATGGTGTCTGCGCCTTCGCGGGTGATCATGTCTTCCAATTCGTCGGCCATGCGCTGGGTGAATTGCGCTTCGGTTTCACCTTCGTGGCCTTCGCGCCAGTAATGCGGGCAGGTCAGGTGCAAAAATTCCGGCAGTGGCAGGCCAAAAACGCTGTTATAGGGTTTGCCTGTCATGGAGGCCGACACAGCCGTCACCCCGTGATAGGCATTTTTGCGGGTGATGATCTTGCGCTTGTTGGGGTGCCCTTCGGCCCCACCCAAAAACCACAGCATTTTGACCATCGTGTCGTTCGCTTCTGACCCTGAGTTTGTGTAGAACACCTTGCCATCGTCAAACGGTGACACCTCGATCAGTTTTTCAGACAACATGACCGTCTGGTCTGCCATCCGCCCAAAGAATGCGTGGTACCCGGGGAAACGATCATATTGCGCTTTGGCCGCTTCGGCCATGCCGGGGTGATCAAATCCGGCGACCATATTCCACAGGCCGGAATTGCCATCGAAATACTTGCGCCCATGCACGTCGAACACATACGGTCCTTCGCCATGCGTCAGAACCACTGCACCCCGATCTTCGATCGTGGGCAGGTCTGTAAAGCCGTAAAATGAATGCGCATCGGCACGGGCTTCCCAAGAATTGGGGGACAGGTCTTTCATGGCGGTGATCCTTATGCGGGGCGGTGGGTTCACCCACCCTACGTCTCATTTATCCTAGAACCGATTTGTAACGAAACTCAAGCCTTGTAGGGTGGGTGAAACCCACCAAAGCTGCAGACTATTGCGCGTAACCCAGCCCCTTAAGGGCCGTTTCGATTTCACCCAAAATCGCAGGATCATCGATTGTCGCAGGCATCTTATACGGCTTGCTGTCTGCGATGTTCACCATGGTGCCCCGCAGGATTTTGCCCGACCGCGTTTTGGGCAGTCGGTCCACCACGCAGGCCAGTTTGAACGCGGCCACTGGCCCGATCTTTTCCCGCACCAATGCCACGGTTTCGGCCACGATGTCGTCTGCCGAACGGTCGCAGTCGGCGTTCACGCACAAGAACCCCAAGGGCAGTTGCCCCTTTAGCTGATCCGTCACGCCGATCACAGCGCATTCGGCCACGTCGGGGTGGGACGCCAGCACCTCTTCCATGCCGCCGGTCGACAGGCGGTGGCCTGCGACATTGATCACATCATCGGTGCGCGCCATGATGTACAGATACCCGTCGTCATCAATCATGCCTGCGTCACCGGTTTCGTAATACCCGGGGAACGTCGTCAGATAGGATGACTTGAACCGATCTTCGGCATTCCAAAGCGTGGGCAACGTGCCGGGCGGCAGGGGCAGTTTGACGGCGATGGCCCCCAGTTCACCGGCGGCCATTTCTTCGCCTTCGTCGGTCAAAACCTTCATGTCGAACCCTGGCATCGCCACTGCGGGCGATCCGATTTTCACTGGCAGTTTTTCGATTCCCATCGGATTGCAGGCCGCCGGATAACCGATTTCTGTCTGCCACCAATGGTCAATCACTGGGACGCCCAGCTGATCCTGCGCCCAGATAATCGTGTCCGGATCAGCGCGTTCGCCCGCCAGATACAGGCAGTTCAGGCACGACAGATCATATTTCTTGACGAATTCGCCCTTTGGGTCCTGCCGTTTGATGGCCCGGAACGCTGTGGGCGCGGTGAAAAAGGACTTCACGTTGTTTTCTGAAATCACCCGCCAGAATGTGCCCGCATCCGGGGTGCCCACCGGTTTGCCTTCGAAGACGATGGTGGTGTTGCCCGCGATCAAAGGGCCATAGCAGATATAGCTGTGGCCCACGACCCAACCCACGTCAGATGCGGCCCAAAATACATCGCCCGGGTCCACATCATAGACGTTCTTCATCGTCCAGTTCAGGGCCACCAAATGCCCCGCAGTCGGGCGCACAACCCCCTTGGGCTGGCCCGTCGTGCCAGAGGTATAAAGGATATAGGCCGGGTGATCCCCAGATACGGGCGTACAGCCCACAGGGTCAGCGGCAGCGAGGTCTGCCCAATCCACATCGCGTGGCCCCATTTCAGCGACAGCCTGTGGACGCTGAAGGATAACGCAAAAATCTGGCTTGTGATCTGCAAGTTCGATGGCCCCATCCAAAAGCGGTTTGTATTCCACAACCCGCCCCGGTTCGATGCCACACGACCCCGCAATGATGGCCTTGGGGGTGGCGTCATCAATCCGAACGGCCAATTCGTTGGCGGCAAACCCGCCAAACACCACCGAATGAACTGCGCCAATCCGGGCGCAGGCCAGCATGGCCACCAATGCCTCTGTCACCATGGGCATATAGATGATCACCCGGTCCCCGGCATCAACACCACGGGCCACCAGACCGCCAGCAAAGCGGGCGACCTGATCTTGCAATTCAGCAAAGGTGATTTTGGATTTGGTCTCTGTGACCGGGCTGTCATAGATGATCGCCACTTGGTCACCGCGGCCGTTTTCCACATGGCGATCCACGGCGTTATAGCAGGCGTTGACCTGTGCGTCCTTGTACCATTCGTACAGGGGCGCGTTGTCAGCAAACAAGGCTTTGGATGGGGGGGTGACCCAATCAATCGCTTGTGCCGCATCCATCCAGAACCCTTCCGGATCAGCCAGCGAAGCGTCGTAGATGTCTTTGTATGCCATGGTATGCGTCCCCCCGTTAGTCTTGCCGAAATGCTTGACCCAATACGGAACGCAGTGCAAGCGCGGGCGGCGATGTTAGCGCCCGCGCTGCCGCAGTTTAATGGCCGCCAGACAGGATTCCGGTGCGCACGCTGTAATCCACTGCGATGCGGTAATCAGGGTCGTCGTCGCTGTCGACCATCAACTGCCCGGCTTTGGTCAGCAGCTGGTGACAATCACGGGACAGATGGCGCAGCATGATGCGTTTGCCCGCGGCCTCGTATTTTTCGGCCAAGGCTTCGATGGCGGTCAATGCCGATTGATCGACCACCCGACTGGCCTTGAAGTCCACGATCACAGTGTCAGGATCATCTTCGGGGTGAAAGATTTCTGAAAACCCGTCCGTTGATCCAAAGAACAACGGGCCTTGAATTTCATAGACCTTCGCGCCCGCCTCCGTTTCGGACGGGCGTTCGATGGCGTGGATCCGCGTCGCGTTCTGCCACGCATAGGCCAGTGCAGACACAATCACGCCAACAACCACCGCGATGGCAAGGTCGGTCAGGACTGTTACAACGGTGACCAGAACGATGACGAATGCATCGGTCAGCGGCACCTTTGTCATGATTTTCAGACTGTTCCACGCAAAGGTTCCGATCACCACCATGAACATCACACCCACAAGCGCAGCCAACGGAATCTGTTCGATCAAAGGCGATGCCACGACGATAAACAGCAACAAGAAAAGCGCCGCCGCAATTCCGGCAATCCGGGTTCGGCCGCCGGATTTCACGTTGATCATCGACTGACCAATCATCGCACAGCCGCCCATGCCCGAAAAGAACCCGGTGACCAAGTTGGCAATTCCCTGTGCAATCGATTCCTGTGACGCGCCGCCCCGTTTGTTCACAATTTCCCCAACAAGGTTCAGGGTCAAA
Source organism: Planktomarina sp. (assembly GCA_020630595.1). Classification (GTDB taxonomy): domain Bacteria; phylum Pseudomonadota; class Alphaproteobacteria; order Rhodobacterales; family Rhodobacteraceae; genus Planktomarina. Next base: position 41,753 of record JAHDBC010000006.1, on the reverse strand, counting down.
AGGCTTTCGATCAACCCAATCGCCGCAAGGATCAGCGCATAGGGCAGAATGATTTGCAGGGTTTCAAAGTTCAGCGGCACCATTGGAATATGGAACGTCGGCAACCCGCCTTCGATGGATGCCAAATCCCCCACACGCGGCACATCAATGCCGAAGGCAATCACGATGATCGCCACAATCCCAATTCCTGCAAGGGGTGCGGGGATCAGGTTGGTCAGCTTGGGCATGGCCCAAATGATGAACATCGTCAGCGCGACAAGGGCCAACATGATCATCAGCGGTGTTCCAGAAAGCCATTCGCCGCCAGACATGCCGTGGCCCGTGTTCACCACAGTTCCCGGAACCTTGAACTGGGTCAATTGTGCCAGAAAGATCACAATCGCCAGACCATTCACAAAGCCCAGCATTACAGGATGGGGCACAAGGCGGATGAATTTGGCCCACCGCATGACCCCCACAAAAATCTGGATCAACCCCATCAGCACAACTGTTGCGAACAGATATTCGACCCCATGGGTCGCAACCAAAGACACCATCACAACAGCCAGCGCGCCCGTGGCACCCGAAATCATACCGGGCCGCCCACCCAGAACAGCCGTGATCAACCCAACCAGAAACGCAGCATACAGCCCCACCAGCGGATGCACCCCCGCAACAAAGGCAAAGGCGACGGCCTCTGGCACCAGCGCAAGGGCGACGGTCAACCCGGCCAACAGTTCAATGCGCAACCGGCCAGCGGTCAGTTTTTCGCCAGCGGCAATATCAAAATCGCCAAAGGATCGGCCCGCAATCGCGGCCATAAGTGATTTGGTCATAGAACGGACCTTCGCAGTCTTTGGATGTCTTGGGTGCGCGGCATAGGCCACATGCACGGTTCAGTCACGGTATTCTTACGTATGCGGGGTGAACACAACCCTAGCAGGGCGCATTCCGCTATGCGATAGATGCAAGTGATTGGAATTTATGCAGCAAACGGGGCGCAATATGGCGGAAACGATGATTGGGGTGATCGGCGGATCGGGCTTGTATGAAATCGATGGGCTGCAAGACGCGACGTGGCAATCCGTTGACAGCCCATGGGGCGCCCCATCTGACGATATTCTGACCGGCACTTTGGACGGCGTAAAGATGGCCTTTTTGCCCCGTCACGGGCGCGGTCACGTGCATTCGCCCACCACCGTTCCCTATCGCGCCAACATCGATGCCCTGAAACGGCTGGGTGTCACAGATGTGATTTCCGTATCCGCCTGTGGATCATTTCAAGAAGCAATGGCACCGGGCCATTTTGTGATCGTGGATCAATTCATTGACCGCACTTTCGCCAGGGAAAAATCGTTTTTTGGGGATGGCTGTGTGGCCCATGTATCTGTGGCACACCCCACCTGCCCGCGCCTGTCAGACGCCTGCGAAACGGCCGCAAAGGATCAGGGGATTACCGTCCACCGGGGGGGCACGTACCTTGCCATGGAAGGCCCGCAATTCAGCACACTTGCGGAATCCAAACTGTACAAGAACGTGTGGGGCTGTGACGTGATCGGCATGACCAACATGCCAGAGGCAAAGTTGGCCCGTGAAGCCGAACTTTGCTATGCGTCCGTGGCCATGATCACCGATTATGACAGCTGGCACCCCGACCACGGCGAAGTCGATGTGACCGAAATTATCAAAACGCTGATGGGCAATGCCGACAACGCACGCGGCATGGTTGCAAAATTGCCCGCACTGTTGGGCACTGACCGCGAAGATTGCCCCCATGGCTGTGACAAGGCACTGGAATTCGCAATCCTGACCCAACCCGACAAACGCGACCCCGCGCTGATGGCAAAGCTGGATGCGGTCGCGGGACGGATGATTGGGTGATGGACTGAATGCATCAACCGAATAGGGTGCCATTTCACGACAAGGGGCGCAAGAGTGAGCGTTGAATTGATCACAGCCTTTACCATCACGGTGCTGACCTTTGCCTTTGTACCGGGTCCGGCAATTTTATACGTGGTGGCCCGGACGATGGCTGGGGGACGGACCGCGGGCTTTGCCTCAATGTTTGGGATGCATTTGGGCGGATATGTTCACGTGATTTCTGCTACTGCGGGGCTGGCCGTGTTGCTGCAGGCGGTTCCGGTGGCTTATGTCGCTTTGAAATTTGTTGGGGCCGCGTACCTTGTTTGGCTGGGCATCGGGATGATCCGGTCACGGTTTGATCCGGCCACCGCAAAGCTGCCACAGATCAATGGACCCGCGACCTTTCGACAAAGTTTCCTGGTGGAAGCAACAAACCCCAAGGCCGCCCTGTTTTTTCTGGCCCTCTTGCCCCAGTTCACTGTCGCAGATGCGGCGTTATCGATCGCTTGGCAGATGCTGTGGCTGGGGGTTTTGGCCAATATCGTTTTTTCGCTGGCCGATGTTTTCTATATTCTGGCCGTCGATTGGGTGCGAAACGGTGTGCTGAAACGCCCGGGCGTCGGCACGTGGCTGAACCGGCTGGGCGGTGGGCTTTTGATTGGGTTGGGCGTGCAGCTTGGCCTGTCAAAGGTATAGGTCATGACGATCATCGTGCGGATCATGAAATGGATCTTGCTGGCTGGCGTGGTGTTTTACCTGCCGCTGGCATGGCAGTTCTTGCGCAGCGATATCCGCACTTCTGAAACTGCGACACCCGTGGACGCCGTTCTTGTCTTCGGCGCATTGGTGCGCAACGAAACCATCAGCCCTTTGCATGCCCAACGGCTGGATACGGCCATGCGCCTGCACAAAGCGGGGAAAGCAGAAACAATCGTCGTTTCCAACGCCATGCTGGCCGCACAGACCATGCGGGACTATCTGCTGGACCAGGGCATCGATCCGGCGGTTATCGAATTGGATGGTCGGGCTGAACACACGCCTGATACCTGCCGCAACGAATTGGGCCGGGACCGGACGGTCGCCTTTGTCAGCCAAACGTTCCACCTGCCCCGGCTTGCCTACCAGTGCCGCCAACACGGCATGGACGGGCAGTTGATCACCGCCAGCGCGCCGTCTGATGCCGATCTTTTGACCAAACTCCGCGTGCGCACGACACGATATACCCGCGAAGCCGGTTTGTTGTGGGGCGCGATCTTGCGGATTTACCCTGAATAGGGCTTGTGTTGCACAAACAGTCGAAAGGCCCCCTGCATGAGTTTTGATATCTGGCTGGCGTTCACTGCCGCATCCATCGCCCTTTTGATCATTCCCGGACCGACCGTGTTGTTGGTCCTGTCGTACGCGTTGTCACAGGGCAAACGTGTGGCGGTTGCATCCGCGCTTGGCGTGGCAGCGGGTGATCTGATTGCGATGACGGTATCCATTCTGGGACTGGGGGCGATCATGCTGACGTCTGCCCTTGCGTTCACGATCGTCAAATGGATTGGCGCAGTATATCTGATTTACATGGGTGTCCGGATGATCCTGTCGACCCGGGGCGCCGGGTTGGATCTGACCGATCAGGCGACAGCAGCGACAGCCAGGGGTGTATTTTCCCACGCGGCCATTGTGACGGCGTTGAACCCAAAATCGATTGGGTTTTTCGTGGCGTTTGTGCCCCAGTTTATTCAACCCGCCGCGCCTTTCGCCCCGCAGGCGGCCATTCTGATTGCCACATTCGTGGGTTTCGCTGGCTTGAACGCCCTTTTGTTTGCATTGGCCGCAGGGCACATGCGCCACTACATCCGCCGCCCTGCGATCCTGACATGGATCACCCGGACGGGCGGGGCTACATTGATCACCATGGGCATCTTTACGGCCCTGCTACGCCGTCCTGCCACCTGAAAAGGCCACATAATGAAAACCGTCAAAGATTATATTCGGACCATCCCAGATTTCCCCCACGAAGGGATCATGTTTCGCGATGTGACGACCCTGTTTGCAGATCCGCGCGGGTTTCGCATGGCCATCGACCAACTGCTGCACCCCTATGCGGATCGCGAGATTGATAAGGTCGTGGGGCTGGAAGCGCGTGGGTTCATTCTGGGCGGGGCCATCGCGCACCAACTGACCAAAGGGTTTGTCCCGATCCGCAAAAAGGGCAAACTGCCCGGCAAGACACTGGAACAGGCCTATACGCTGGAATACGGCGAAGCGGTCATGGAAATCCACGATGACGCGATTGAACCGGGTGAAAAAGTTTTGATCGTTGATGATCTGCTGGCCACGGGCGGCACGGCAGAAGCCGGGCTGAAACTTTTGGAACAGCTGGGCGCAGATATCGTGGGCTGCGCCTTTGTTATCGATTTGCCGGAACTGGGCGGCCGCGCAAAGCTGGAATCCATGGGCGTTGAAGTAACGGCGCTGTGTGATTTCGAAGGGTTGTAACGCGACTGGATGCCCCCGCTACGGATTGCGAAGATAATCCGGGGTCAACACCACAAGCGTCGGTGTGCGCGGCAAATCCAAAAGCCCCAGTTCAAAGCTATTGCTGTCGCGGCGATCAATGGCGAAACCGGTCTGGCGCATCCGGTCGATGAATGCGTCGCGCCCGCTGATCGTGAACCAATGCATGGGGATCACCACCCGGGCCTGACTGGCCTGAATAACCCGCACCATCGCATCGTGTGACATGGTCGTTCCCCCATCCACCGGCACCATGATCACATCCATCCGGCCCAATTGTGCGATCTGGTTGGGCGACAATTCCTGATGCAGATGCCCCACGTGGGCAATGCACAAGCCCCCCGCTTCGAAGACAAAGATGGAATTTCCATCTTCGCGCACTTCGCCCAGACGACCACGGATGTCGCTGGTCACATTTCGCACGACCATATCGGCAACCTTGATCCAATGATCCGCCGGTTGCCCACCTGTGGGCCATCCATTCAAAATATGCGCAATATCGGGATCGGGAAACCGGGTGAAATGGGTTTCATGGGCGTTGTTCATCGTGACCACATCCGGCACGAAATCAACCATTCCCAAAAAGCCTGTGTAATCCGTGGCCGCCGACGCGCCGCCCCCCTGGATCAGAAACATCGCATGATCGACATAGGTGATACGCACCTGATCTTCGGTCACCGGGGTCTGAAAATTCGCCAGATGGACCAGCGGCGCCGTGCGCCCGGCCACTGCAAGGCAATGGCTTGCCATGGATTGGGCAAGGGTCAGGGTTGGCACGAACAACGGGGCAATCAGCAGGATCAGGCGTAGCATGACCAAATCATAGGGCAGAATGCCCTTTAGCCCACCCCTGCATCGGTTTTGCCGCGCCGGTCATTGCGCAAGGCCGCATACAACACATGCGTTCGCCAACGCCCCGCAATTTGCAGATAGGATTGCGCCACGCCTTCGTATTTGAAGCCGCAATGTTCCAACAAACCCCGCGATGCTTCGTTTTCGGGCAAACAGGCCGCTTCGATCCGCGACAATTCCAGTTTGCTAAACGCATGGTGCACGACGCCCCGGATCGCCTCTGCCATATAACCTTGTCGGGTGTGGGCCTGCCCCATCCAATATCCAATGGTTCCGGCCTGTGCGGGGCCACGGCGAATGTTGTCCAGCGTAATGGCGCCCAACAACACATGGTCAGACCGGCGGACCAGAAACAACGGATACGCGGTTTCACTGGTCACAGACCGTTGCGCCCAATAAACCCTGTTGGTGAAACTTTTCCGTGTCAGGTGATCTGCGGCCCAAATTGGGTCCCAGCGTTCCAGAAAATCACGGTTGTCCTGTCGCAGCGCGACCCACGCATGGAAATCCGCATGGGCTGGCGCACGCAGGGTCAGGCGATCGGTTTCGATCTTGAACGCCCGCCACCGCTTTAACATCAGGCCGCCAATCGTGCCTGCAGTTGATCAACGCTGGGCGCAGCCGACACAGGGCCATACATCGCCAGCGCAAGCGGTTGGTTTTCACACAGGCTGGCCGCAAAGTCGCGCACGTCGCCGGTTGTGACTGCGTCCACTTTCTGAATGACTTCGTCCAGTTCGGGGATGCGATCCCAAATTGCAATCATGCGGGCCAACCGTTCGGCGCGCGATGACGGGCTTTCCAATCCCATCAACAGGCCCGCCTTCATCTGCGCCCGCGCGCGTGCCACTTCGGCCGCTGACATATCATCGGCTGCCCGCTTCATTTCATCGATGGTGATTGCCGCCAAATCGCTGACCTGATCCCCGGATGTACCCGCATAGAGTGTCAGGGTGCCCGTGTCGGAATAGGCCCCCGCAGAACAAAAGATCGAATAGCACAGCCCCCGCTTTTCGCGGACTTCCTGAAACAGCCGGGACGACATGCCCCCGCCCATCGATGTCGCAAAGATCTGCGCCGTATAGATCGATGGATCGCGGTAATTCGGCGCTTCCATGGCAAGGGTGAAATGCGCCTGTTCCAGATCCTTGACCATTCGGCGTTCGCCACCGGCAAAGGTGCCAAGTGTGAAATTCGCCTGCGGTCGGGCTGTCAGATCACCAAACTGTTCTTCGGCCAGCGCCACGATCTGATCATGATCGACAGCCCCCGCAGCCGATAAAACCATTTGATCCGGGCCATAGTTTTCTTCGACGAACCCGGCGAAATCTTCGCGCTGGAATGAAGCCACACGTTCGGCGGGGCCCAGAATGGAACGGCCCAATGGCTGATCCGGGTACGACACTTCCTGCAACCAATCGAACACGATGTCGTCGGGCGTATCCATCGCCTGACCAATTTCCTGCAGGATTACGCCCCGTTCAATTTCAATCTCGTTGGGATCGAAAACCGGGTTCAACACAATGTCACTGATCACATCCTGAGCCAGTGGAACGTCATCTTCCAGAACCCGCGCGTAATACGCCGTCATTTCCCGGCTGGTATAGGCATTGATGTAGCCACCCACATCTTCGATCGCTTCGGCGATTTGCAACGGTGTGCGTTTTTTCGTGCCCTTAAAGGCCATGTGTTCCAGAAAATGCGCAATGCCGTTTTGTTCAAGCCGTTCGTGCCGCCCGCCTGCATTGACCCAAATCCCAATCGATGCCGATTTCAAACCCGGCATGTGTTCGGTGACAATACGAAACCCATTGGGCAGGCGGTGCGTTCTGACTGTCAACGGTTGATCCGATCCCTCACGATGGCTTGCAATGCAGCCAATTCCCCCGGCACCTCTGTCAGGCGCTCGGATCGGTCATACAGGTCTGCCATGCGTGTGGGAAGGGGTGGGCGCACCCCGATGGCATTTTCCACTGCGTCAGGAAATTTGGCCGGATGCGCGGTCGCCAGCGTAATCATCGGGCTGCCGGCCAGATGTTGATTGGCCACATGCACCCCAATGGCCGAATGCGGGCACAGGATTTCGCCGGTATGTGTCAGCCCCCACCGGATCGCTGCAGTCGTTTCATCTTCGTCGCAGCGCCCACTGTCGAAATGATCGCGCAGGGCCTGCATTGCGCCTTGGGAAATCTTGAACCCACCGCCCTGTTTCAATTCATCCATCAGTTGGGAAACGGCATTGCCATCGCGGCCATAGGCATCGAACAAGGCCCGTTCGAAATTCGACGACACCTGAATATCCATTGACGGGCTGATCGACGGTTTCACGCCGTTGGTGGTATAGGCAGACGATTCCATGGCACGGTGCAAAATATCATTCTGGTTGGTTGCGATGACCAATCGGTCAATCGGCAGCCCCATGCGTTTGGCGATATAACCTGCAAAAATATCGCCAAAGTTGCCCGTGGGAATGGTGAAAGACACGGCCCGATCGGGCGCACCCAAAGATACGGCGGACGAAAAATAATAGACCACTTGCGCCAGAACCCGCGCCCAGTTGATGGAATTGACCCCGGCCAATTTGACCTCATCCCGGAACGTGTGGTCGTTGAACATGTCTTTCAACGCGCCTTGGCACGTATCGAAATCACCCGTGACCGCCAGCGCATGCACATTGGATTCGGATGGGGTGGTCATCTGGCGGCGCTGTACTTCGGACACACGGCCATTGGGGTACATGATGAACAGATCAACGGCATCCAGACCCTTGAACGCCTCCATCGCGGCGGATCCCGTGTCACCCGACGTCGCGCCCACAATGGTCACCCGATCGCCGCGGCGGGACAGGGCGACCTGAAACATCTGCCCGATCAACTGCATGGCGAAATCCTTGAACGCCAAGGTCGGCCCGTGAAACAGTTCTAACAAATGGTGGTTTGGGCCCAATTGCACCAAGGGCGCACGGGCATCATGGCCGAACCCGGCATAGGCGCGTTCGATACATTCCATAAATTCCGTGTCGGTGAAGGTATCGCCAATGAACGGCTTCATCACCCGAAACGCAATTTCTTCGTAGCGCAGGCCAGCCATGGCTTTGATGTCACCAGCAGACAGTTGCGGAATCGTTTCGGGCACATACAGGCCCCCATCGCGGGCCAGCCCGGTCAGCATCGCATCTTCGAATGTCAGAACGGGTGCGGACCCGCGGGTGGAAACATAGTGCATTGGGGGCAACCCCTTTTCTTCAAGCCGTTTGGCGCGTGCGGTATAGGAAATACCCAGTCATTCCAAGCCAGATCAGCGCCAGCGAAAACCATGTGATCGCATAATTCAGGTGATCGTTTGGAATCGCATCCGTCGTCACAGGCAAAGGCGTCACGCCCGGGTCTGCCAGCGACCCACCCCGGCGAATGATCAAAACCGGTTCCGTGTCCAGATGGGCCGCCAATGCGGGAACGGTCCGCGCAAACCAGATATTGGCGGCCAGATCATTATCAGGGGTAAAGCTGTCCACTTCATTGGGCCAGTGCAAGTTGCCGATGATCGTGCCCTGCCCCGCGGGCAGATCCGGCACGGGATCATTCACGGACACAAATCCCCGATCCACCAAGATGCGGCGGTCGCCCATGTCAAAGGCACTGATCAGGCGATAGCCCGCCCCATAAATCTTTTGCGACACCAGAACACGGATCGTTTGGCCCGAAAACTGGCCTGCGACCTGTACGGGGCGGAATTCGTCAGCCTGTTCGGACACGACAGTCGCCAAGGGCTGTGGTTGCCCACCAATCTGCGCTTCGATGTCTGCCAATACATCTTGTTTCCACGCAAGGCGCTGCACTTGCCAGACGCCAAGGCTGACCAGAATGCCGACGCCGATCAGACCGAATATCAAAATGCCCCAAAATCGCATCGAACCCTCTTGAAACAAAAAGGGGCAGCCAAACACCGCCCCATATCTTCATTTTGTCAAATACACTCCAGGGGGCAAGGGGACAGCGTCCCCAACCGCCCCGCAGGGGCGCCCCCGGTCGATGCGGCGTCAGCCGCCCCAGATGTAAACTGCGGCGAACAGGAACAGCCAAACCACATCCACAAAGTGCCAGTACCATGCGGCCGCTTCGAACCCCATGTGGCTTTCCGGTGTGAAATGCCCCTTCAGAACGCGGATCAGACAGATGGCCAGAAAGATCGTTCCAACGATCACGTGGAACCCGTGAAAGCCGGTCGCCATGAAGAAGTTCGCGCCATAGATGTTGCCCGCAAACCCAAACGCCGCATGGCTGTATTCATAGGCTTGGAAGAACGTGAAAATCACACCCAACGCGATCGCGGCGGCCAGACCCCATTTGATGTCTTCGCGGTTGTTTTCATGCACCAGCGCATGGTGCGCCCAAGTGGCCGCACACCCCGACAACAACAGGATCAACGTGTTGATCAGGGGCAGGTGCCATGGGTCAAAGGTTTCGATGCCAACGGGGGGCCAAACGCCGCCAATCGCTTCCATCGGATACAGGGCGTGTTTGAAAAATGACCAGAACCATGCTGCAAAGAACATGATTTCCGACATGATGAACAGGATGAACCCGTACCGCAGACCGATCAGAACCACAGGGGTGTGATCGCCCGCATGGTTTTCAGCAACAGTTTCCGCCCACCACGCATACATGGTGTACAAAACGGCAATCAGACCGCCGAAAAACAGAAATGGCGTAATTCCGTGCATCCAAAGCACGGCACCGACCAGCATGGTCAAACCGCCCATGCCACCGATGAACGGATAAATGGACGGTGGAAGGATGTGATAATCGTGGTTTTTGACGTGTGCCATGGCTGCGGGCCTCTTAGTTCAAGGTCGTATCGGTTGGTGTTTCAGTGTCCATCAGGCCCGCGTATTCATCGGGCAGGTCGATGGTGTGGAATGTATAAGACAGCGTGATCGTATGCACGAATTTTGCGTCGCGGTCCGTGACGATTTCGGGATCCACAAAATAGGTCACGGGCATCAGAACCCGTTCGCCGGGCTGCAAGACCTGTTCTTGAAAGCAAAAGCAGTCGATCTTGGTGAAAAATCCACCCGCCTCGTACGGGGCGACGTTATAGCTGGCAGACCCGGCCACCACCTGATCGGTGGGGTTATAGGCTTCGTAGAACGCCAAACCCGTTTCACCGATTTGCAATTCAACCACGCGATCAACGGGTTTGAATTCCCACGGCATGCCGCGTTCCAGTGATGCATCAAAGCGCACCTTGATCGTCTGATCCAGAATATGATCGGCACCTTCTTCGGCCACAAGCGGTGCACCACCAAATCCGGTGACCCGGCAGAACCAGTCATAAAACGGCACAGATGCCCATGCCAAGCCGCCCATAAACACGACCAGACTTGCGGTTTGCAACACTGTTTTCTGTGGGCCGGTCAGTTTCATTCGGTCACCATGCGTTGGGGTTGAACGACGTGGTCCCACCCTTCGGACGGACCGGAATTGGTCAGTTTCACAAGGCTAAGCGACACAAGAACGACCATCAAAACCACAAGACAGATCGCCGTGGCGATATTGCGGCCTTTGCGTTTGGCGTGCAGATCGGATTCGGGTTGAAAGCTCATCTTACCAGCCCCCCAGCCCAAAGGGTGCAAGGGCTGCCTCTGCAAAAATGGCGACGAAATGCAGGAAAAGATACAAAAGCGAAAACCGGAAGAACCGCTTTTCCACGGCGAAATTGTCAGCCTCTGACATGGTTTCGTCGCGGTTCCATATCTTGGCAGCATCGCGAAGTGCGATTGCATTCAAAATGACTGCAACGGCCAGATAAATCGGCCCACCGATGGATGTGAAGCCGGCCCCAACAGCGACCAATGCCATGATCACAGTGTATGCGATGATGTGGCGGCGGGTGGCCGGGCGGCCATGGGTGACCGTCAGCATCGGCACATTCGCGTCGTCATAATCTGACCGCATGAACAGGGCCAGCGCCCAAAAGTGCGGCGGTGTCCAAACAAAGATCAGCGCGAACATCAGCACAGCTTCGATCGACACGGACCCGGTCACAGCGACCCACCCGATCAGGGGTGGGAATGCACCTGCGGCCCCGCCGATCACGATGTTTTGCGGTGTCGACCGTTTCAGCCACATGGAATACACGACCACATAGAAAAAGATCGTGAACGCCAGCCACAGCCCCGCTGCAAGGTTGGTGGCCAATGCCAGCATGATCACCGAAAATGCGGACAGACCGACGCCGATTTGCAATGCCGCCTCTGACGATACGCGCCCCGATGGGATCGGGCGTTTGGCGGTCCGTTTCATCACCATGTCGATGTCGGCATCCCACCACATGTTCAACGCACCTGATGCCCCTGCCCCGATCGCAATGAACAGGATCGCACAGGCCGCTTCGACCCAATGCAGGCTGCCGGGTGCCGCCAGAACGCCGACCAACGCCGTGAAAACCACAAGTGACATCACCCGTGGCTTCAACAGCGCGAAATAGTCGCCGAATGTCGGCTCGTACGCTTCGGTCTGGATATGCAGGGACGTTTCGGTCACGTGCGCGTCCTTAGTTCGATGCCAGTTTCAGAACGTCATCTTCCAATGGAATGCCGGCGTATTGGTCAATCGCACCTGCAAGCCACGCGTCATAAACTTCTTGGCTGACGACTTTCACGGTGATTGGCATATACGCGTGGGCTTGGCCGCACAGTTCGGAACACTGGCCAAAATACACGCCTTCCTGTTCGGCCTTGAACCACAGTTCTGCCAAACGCCCCGGTACACCATCCTGCTTTACGCCAAAGGATGGGATGGTCCACGAATGGATGACGTCGGCGGCGGTGACTTGCATCACGACGGTCGCGTTCACAGGCACAACAACAGCCGTGTCTGTGGCCAACAGGTATTCATCGTCCGCATAGCCGTATTCCGCCAGCTGATCGCGTTCCAGCATGAAACTTTCGTAACCGAACCCGTGATCCACGTATTCATAACCCCAATACCACTGATAGCCGGTGACTTTGATGGTCACGTCGCCTTCGGGGATGATCTGCTGTTTGAACAGCACGGGCAGGGAAAACACGCCGATCACCACCAGAATGGCGATGGGAACAACGGTCCACGTCACTTCGATTGCGGTGTTGTGGGTGAACGATGATGGGTTCGGATTGCGCTTTTCGTAGAACTTCCAGCAGGCATAAGCCAACAACGCCGTCACAAACAGCGAAATGATCGTGATGATCACCAACAGGAACGTGTCCAACCACTGAATGTCGCGTGCCAGTTCGGTCACGGCGGGTTGGAACCCTGTTCCCCGTTCAACGGGTTTGCCGATGGTTTCCAAACCTTCAAAGTTTTCCTGGGCCAGTGCGGCCGTGCCCATGAATGTCAGGCCCGCAGCCCAAGCAGAGGTCAGATAGCGCATAGTCTTTCCAATGTTCCCTTCGTGGCATCCCATTCCGACGCTCGTATGCCGTGGAATGCCAATTTGCATTTCTGGCCCCATGAACCATATCCTTTCTTCGACCGCAATCGTGTGAACCGCGTCAAAGGGACGCCAATCACCGAAAAATCAATCTGACCAAAGGATGGTTCCATGTCTGACACCCCTTTTCGCCCGTTCGACACCTATTTGGATCAGGATCAGGCCCAAAAACTGGTGCAAGAGGCCACGTTGGGCGCAGATGATGGCGAATTGTTCATCGAACGCCGCAAGTCAGAAATGCTGTCATTTGATGACGGGCGGGTGCGAAATGCCAGTTTTGACGCGTCAGAGGGATTCGGCCTGCGCGCCGTACACGGCGAAATGACGGGGTATGCCCACGGGACCGAAATTTCCGAATCTGCCATCAGGCGGGCGATGGGCACCGTGCGATTGGCTGTGGGCGATGGCGGCGGCGCTATGGCGCCTGCGCCTATGGCCACGAACCGCAAACTTTACACAGACGAAAACCCCATGGATGGGGCCAGCTTTCCCGCCAAGATCGATGTTCTGAAAGACATCGATGCCTATGCCCGCGGGTTGGACAAACGGGTGGTTCAGGTGTCCGCATCGCTTGCGGCATCGCATCAGGATGTGGTCATTCTAAGGGCAGAAGGGCCCGCCATGACAGACACCCGTCCCATGGTGCGGATGAATGTATCTGTGATCGTCGATCAGGATGGACGCCGCGAATCTGGATCTGCGGGCGGTGGTGGCCGCCATGGGCTGACGTTCATGTTAGCGGCTGATCACTGGAAGCCATTGGTGCAAGAAGCGCTGCGCGTGGCTGTCGTGAACCTGTCTGCCGTTCCTGCCCCGGCGGGTGTGATGGATGTGGCACTTGGCCCCGGTTGGCCCGGCATCCTTTTGCACGAAGCGGTCGGTCACGGGTTGGAAGGCGATTTCAACCGCAAGGGCAGTTCCGCCTTTGCCGGTCTGATGGGCCAGCGTGTGGCCGCCAAAGGGGTGACTGTTCTGGATGACGGAACGATCCCTGACCGGCGCGGGTCGATCACCATCGATGACGAAGGCACCCCATCAGCCAAAAACACACTGATCGAAGACGGGATTTTGGTGGGATACATGCAAGACCGCCAGAATGCCCGGTTGATGGGCGTGCCCCCCACAGGCAACGGGCGACGACAGTCCTATGGCCATGCGCCCATGCCACGGATGACCAACACCTATATGCTGGGCGGCGACGTTGCCCCCGGCGATATCGTGGCAGATGTGAAAGACGGCATCTATGCTGTGGGCTTTGGCGGCGGTCAGGTCGACATTACGAATGGGAAATTCGTGTTCAGCTGCACCGAAGCGTACCGTGTTGAAAACGGCAAGGTCGGCGCCCCCGTCAAAGGGGCCACGCTGATCGGGGATGGCGCGACGGCCCTAAAACAGATCCGCGCGATCGGAAATGATATGGCGCTGGACCCCGGCATGGGGAATTGCGGCAAACAGGGGCAGTGGGTGCCCGTTGGGGTCGGTCAACCCTCCTTGTTGATCGGCGGGTTGACCGTCGGCGGCGCGCAGGCAGCGGGCTAACGCATCAAAGCCTCAACCTCAAAGCGCCGCAGGGTTGGCCGCGCCGCATCGCCAAAGGTGGCGGCGGTTGCCAATTCCGGGAACAAAGACAGCAATTCCGTGCGGGCGTCATCTTCCAGACCGTCGATTGACGGTTTGGCAGGATGAAAACTTTCCGTCGGCACGCCGTTGGAAAACACGATTTCATGCTGATCAAACAGGATGTGGAAATAGGTGACGGTTCCCCCGGGCTTTCGGTAAACCGTATCGCCGTTGATCAGATGTTTGGCCGCCACCAGATGTTCGGTTTCGCCAAACATCAGCTGCGCGCGCCAATCGCTGACCAACACCCGGTGTTGCGGCGAAACGACCAGATCCCGGTCCGCGCCCAACGCGCCCTTGGCAATGACAATCGGTGCAAACTGATCACTGGCCGGAACGGTTCTTGATCCGATCCAACGCACGGTCTGATACCCGTTGTCCATTGTCAGAACGCGGTCACCGACAGACAGGTTTTCGACAGCGCAAGGCCCGCCCAAACAGGCAAGGTCAGTGCCTTCTGCAAAGCAGATGATGGTGACATTGTCGTCTTCATCGAAATAGCTTTTGTCAAAATCTGTCTGTGGTCCGCCAACTTCAAGCACTTCGATTTCGGTGATGTCAGGATAATCTGACCCATCAATCGGCGCGTAGTATGTGAATGTATTGGTTCCATCGGTCACTTCGATGGCCAACATCTTTGTCAGTTCAGAACTTGCCCCACCGTCGTATGTGATGTTCACGCCCTGCGTTTCCATCTGGGTGACGGTATAGGTGTCTGACCCCACGAACATGGTGTCACCCACATTGATTTCAGTCGGATCACCACCACCAAAGGAAATGGGTTCATCCACTTCTTCCAGTTCGCCGCCGCTGGATGTCAGATTATCACCGATATCTGGCAACGTGACGTTGGTTTGAATGAAATCATACAACACACACGGATCAGGGGGCGGGGTGCCAAGGGAATCCGGAAACCCTTCCGTGCTCCAGGATCCGCCGAATGCGTGGTCGGTGGGAAAGCCGCCGTTCACATAGGTCTGACCCGGCGACATCGTCCACCCGGAACCGGGATAGGCAACCGCCCCAAACGTGGTCGCGGTGTTGCCGGAATTCAAAAACACGACATCGGCATTGCTGTCTGTGTCGCCATCACCGTGATCGGACCGAACATAGGCCATGTAGATCGGCTGCCCGACCAACGGATGGGTCGTATCGCCATCGACCGCCGTGATCACCGCGGGCGTGCCGGATTCCGTATTGGGCGCATCGTCGCCCAGACCCAAGGCATCATCATCACTGAAGGTGATGTTTGAAACGGGACCATTGAACACCCAAGTGCCGTTTATGAACGTTGATGGGCTGCTTGCTGTTGTATTTTCATACAATATGACCGGTATCGTATAACTCGGCATCGATTTCACTTTCTACCATCAGGAACGTAACGGCCCCGACACTTTCAGGTTTGGCCCCAAAAGGGCGGTCTGTATCCGCAAACACAGACCGCCAAGTCGCAAGTTGCGCGAGGTGCGCGTTACATTCATTACTCGTTAACTACTGCGCCAAAGACATTGGCTATGGGGCGACTGACACAGGAAATGAGGCAGAAATATGTGCCGGTTCAGGGGAATAGGGCTGAAATGAAAGCATATATGGCCCCCATTAGACCGAGGTCTGATGCCCAAACAGGCGAACCATACCAAGGGCGTACGCAGAATTTGGGGCAGATCAGACCCGATCCGCCAGTCGTTCACGTTTGCCATCCAAAAAGAATTTGAGATTCGTTTTAAATTCTTCAGCTTCCGTTAACCAATCGCGCGCTACGGTAACTGTAGTAAGAGGTCGAGGTTTCGGATGGCAGGTGATCTATTTTCTTCCACTCACCCCCCACTCCCACCCACCACGGAAGACGACCGGCTGAACCGACTTCGCCTCTTACGGTCCCACCGCGTTGGCATCGCCACCTATAATCGCCTGATGGCCGAACACGGAAGCGCGCGAAACGCGCTGGACGCCCTGCCCGACATCGCAAAATCCCGTGGCGTATCCGACTATGCCGTTTGTTCCGAAACAACCGCCGCTGCCGAAATGAAAGCGGCAAGGCGTTTTGGGGCCACGCAGGTTTTTCTGGGTGATCCGGGATATCCCGAACGACTGGCGGCCATTGCCGATGCACCCCCCTTTTTCTGGGCTGCCGGGCGCATGAAATTTCTGACCAAACCCATGGTGTCACTGGTCGGCGCACGAAATGCATCATCGCTGGGCACACGCATGGCCCGCAGGCTGGCCTTGGGATTGGCCGATGCAGGATACGTCGTCGTGTCCGGCCTTGCACGCGGCATTGATGCCGCCGCCCACGCCGGCGCATTGGAATTGGGAACGCTGGCGGTGCAGGCCGGTGGTGTGGATGTCATTTATCCGCAGGAAAATGCAGCCCTTGCCAAAGATATCCTGCAAAAAGGTTTGCGGATTTCGGAACAACCGATGGGTTTACAGCCACAGGCCCGGCATTTTCCCAGACGCAACCGGATCATTTCAGGCCTGTCGCAGGCCGTCGTGGTGGTCGAAGCGGCCGCAAAATCCGGCACACTTATCACCGCGTCGCAGGCCCTTGACCAAGGGCGCGAGGTTTGCGCGGTGCCCGGGCACCCAATCGACGCGCGCGCAGACGGATGCAATATGCTGATCCGCGACGGGGCCACATTGGTGCGCAGCGTGGATGATGTGCTGGATATTCTGGATGCATCATCCGAACCCGCGCCTGCGCCACTTGCGCCCGTGGCCACCCATAATATCGTCGGCTTTGCAGAAGCCCCCGCGCGGTTTGACCATCAACAACCCGTGCAACGGTCGCTGGGGGAAACGGCAGCCCTTCATGGTCAAATTCTGGATCGGCTTGGCCCCGCCCCCATCGCCGAAGATCAGCTAAGCCGGGACCTGAAAAAACCCTGCTCTGCCGTGGCGCCGGTGTTGGTTGAATTGGAACTGGACGGCAAAATTCTGCGCCATCCGGGGGGTTTGATTTCCCGGAATTCCCCTTAGACTTCGCCTGTTTGATTTTACACAAGTGATTGACAAAGGAATGATCCCGGCCAAGTAAAGGGTTCATTTACCAGCATTCCTGAAGGGTTCCCATGGCTGTTGTTGTTGTAGAATCCCCGGCTAAGGCCAAGACAATCAACGGATATTTGGGCAAGGACTTCACTGTCCTGGCGTCCTATGGCCATGTGCGTGACCTGCCGCCCAAGGATGGTTCTGTTGATCCTGAAAACGATTTTGACATGCTGTGGGAAGTTGCAGCTGACAGCAAAAAGCACGTCAAGGCGATTGCCGATGCGTTGAAAGACGACAACGAATTGATCCTTGCCACGGACCCTGACCGCGAAGGCGAAGCGATCAGTTGGCATCTGGAAGAAGCGCTGCGCAAACGCAAGGCGATCAAGAAAGACACCCCTGTCAGCCGGGTCGTGTTCAACGCGATCACCAAATCCGCCGTGACCGAAGCGATGAAAAATCCCCGTCAGGTGGATCAGGAATTGGTCGACGCCTATCTGGCGCGCCGGGCATTGGATTATCTGGTGGGGTTCAAGCTGTCGCCCGTTTTGTGGCGGCGTTTGCCGGGGGCCAAATCGGCAGGGCGCGTGCAGTCTGTGTGTCTGCGCATCATCGTCGAACGCGAGATGGAGATCGAAGCCTTCAACGCCCGCGAATACTGGTCTGTCAAAGCGATGCTGGCCACGCCCCGCGGTCACGATTTTGAAGCAAAACTGACCGTTCTGGGTGGCAAAAAGCTGGATAAGTTCGATTTGTCCAACGCGACAGAAGCCGAACTTGCCGTTGCCGCGATCAATTCACGCGATCTGACCGTCACATCGGTTGAGGCGAAACCGGCATCCCGCAACCCGTCGCCCCCATTCATGACATCCACCCTGCAACAAGAAGCCAGCCGCAAATTTGGCTTTGGTGCGCGGCAAACCATGGCGTCGGCCCAGCGGCTTTATGAGGCGGGCTATATTACTTACATGCGGACCGACGGCATCGACATGGCGCCCGAAGCGGTCCATGCCGCACGCGATGCGATCAAGGATCGGTATGGGGACAAATACGTTCCATCATCCCCACGCATGTACAAAAACAAGGCCAAGAACGCACAGGAAGCCCACGAATGCATCCGCCCGACAGATATGTCGCGCGCCGCAGATGATTTGAAAGTGACCGATGCAGACCAGCGCAAACTGTATGATCTGATCTGGAAACGGACCCTTGCGTCACAGATGGAAGGGGCGCGGCTGGAACGCACCACGGTTGAAATCGGCAGTGCGGACGGTCAGGTCGGCCTGCGCGCCAGTGGGCAGGTGATGTTGTTTGACGGGTTCTTGCGCGTCTACGAAGAAGGCCGCGATGACGCGGTCGTCGACGATGACGACAAGCGCCTGCCGCAAATCACCCAAGGCGAAGCGACCCGCAAATCTTCGGTCACGCCGGAACAGCATTTTACCCAACCGCCCCCCCGCTATACAGAAGCCAGTCTTGTCAAACGGATGGAAGAACTGGGGATTGGCCGCCCGTCGACCTATGCGTCGATTGTCACGACCATTCAGGATCGCGGCTATGTTTTGAAAGACAAAAACCGCCTGCTGCCCGAAGACAAAGGGCGGCTGGTGACCGCGTTCCTGTCGAATTTCTTCAGCCGCTATGTGGAATATGAATTCACGGCGAAACTGGAAAACCAGCTGGACGATGTATCGGCTGGCGACCGCGAATATAAGGACGTGCTGGAAGGCTTCTGGCAGGATTTCAAAGTCGCCATTGACGACGCGATGGACAAATCCATCACCGAGGTTTTGGAAAAAATCAACGAAGTCCTCGAACCGCATATCTTCCCGCAGGAAGAACCGGGGGTGGACCCACGCCAATGCACGAACTGCGGCAACGGGCGGCTGTCAGTGCGCACCGCACGGTCTGGTGGTGCATTCATCGGCTGTTCGAACTACCCCGAATGCCGTTACACGCGCCCCTTCGGCCCACCCGGCATGGAACCCGATGCAGCGGGCATCCCGCCAGAGGGCAAGGTGTTGGGCGAAGATGCAGGCGACAAGATCTATGCCATGAAGGGCCGCTTTGGGCCGTATGTGCAGCGCGGTGAAGTCAGCGATGACAACAAGAAACCGCCGCGTCAGTCGATCCCGAAAGAATGGCCACCCCATGAAATTGATCTGGAACAGGCCCTGAAACTGTTGTCCCTGCCCCGCCTGATCGGGCCACACCCCGAAGATGGCGTGAATGTCTGGGCCAACATCGGGCGCTATGGACCCTATATTAAATACGCGGAATCTACATCGGACCGGGGCGGCGTGAACGCCAACCTGGAATCGCTGGACGAAGTGTTCACCGTCGGCATGAACCGCGCGGTGCAGCTGATCGCAGAAAAGGTCGCGTCGCGCGGCGGGCGTGGCAAAGCGGCCAAACCCGTCAAGGAGCTGGGCGAACATCCAGAGGCAGGCGGCCCCGTCGGCATCTATGACGGCAAATACGGGCCCTATGTGAAATGGGAAAAGGTCAACGCGACCATCCCCAAAGATGTCGCGATGGATCAGGTCACCATGGAAATGGCGGTCGAGTTGATTGCCGAACGGGAAGCGAAATCCGGCAAAAAACGCAAAGCGCCCGCGAAGAAGCCAGCGGCAAAGAAAAAACCAGCGCCGAAGAAAAAGGGGTGACACGCTGAAGGGTGTGAACTGCGTTAAGGGGGGTTTGATCTTTGCAGCGCAGCCTGCAAGGAACCATTAGGGCCAAAACAGGATCGCAAACCCCATGGCGCAGTCATCCGGACGCATTTGCCTGACATTTGACGACATGTTCGTCGACCATTGGGTTGCGGCCCTGCCGCTGCTTCAGGATTTTGAAGCATCGGTGACTTTCTGTGTGTGCAAGCTGCACACTTTGGATGCCGATGCGATTGCCGGCCTGCACCAATTGCAGGATGCCGGGCACGAAATCGCCTTTCACACCCGAAACCATCACAACGCCGCAACATTTATCGAACAACACGGTATTGACGCCTGGGCGGCCCAAGAACTGGACCATGGGATCGCAGAACACCGCGCCGCCGGGTTTCCCGCCACCAGCTTTGCTGCCGCATTCCACGTGCTGCCCCCACCTGCTGCAAAAGCAGTGAAGCACAGGTTTCGCGTCGGGCGGTCGTCGGGGCCATGGGGCCGTACCGACGTGGATATCACCCGCCGGATCTATAAGACCCCGCGCGACATCGTGCATTGTGCGGGCTGGCTGGACACGTGCCACCCCAAATTCCCGGGCTGGCGGCACATCAATCACATCTTGCAGCAAACGGCCGCCGCGGGCGGGGTCAGCGTGTTTGCGGGTCACGATATTGTCGCACAGTCACACCCGCCCGGGTTTCACATGACATTGGATGATCTGGGACATCTGTTGGATCTTGCGCGGGCGCATGGGCTTGGGTTTTGCACCCTGTCCGACACCGGCCCCTGACCCACTGGCGCGGGGGCACGCCCCGCAGATGGTCTGAAACCGCAGGGGGCTGTTCGCCCCCTCTGCCCTTACAGGGCATTCACCCCCAAGAGTATTTTTCGCAAAATGAAAGGGGTTTTCCTTTCTGCAGTGCAGCACTAGGGTGCGGCGTACATTCCGGGTGGGGAGATATCATGAACAAGATATATGGATCAGCCGCTGAGGCGTTGGATGGGCTTTTGCACGATGGCATGTTCATTGCCGCCGGTGGGTTCGGCCTGTGTGGGATTCCAGAACTGTGTCTGGCTGCGATCAAGGATGCGGGGACCAAGGATTTGACCTTTGCCTCCAACAACGCAGGCGTCGATGATTTTGGGATCGGCATTTTGTTGCAGACCCGGCAGGTGAAAAAGATGCTGTCGTCATATGTGGGCGAAAACGCGGAATTCATGCGCCAGTACCTTTCGGGGGAATTGGAGCTGGAATTCAATCCCCAAGGGACGTTGGCCGAACGGATGCGGGCCGGTGGGCACGGCATTCCGGGGTTTTACACCAAGACCGGTGTGGGCACCGTGATTGCAGAAGGCAAGGATCACAAGACATTCCCGACCGGGCCAGATGGGGCCGATGAAACCTATATCATGGAAAACGGAATTTTCGCGGACCTGTCGATCGTGAAGGCGTGGAAAGCCGACGAAACCGGCAACGCGATTTTCCGCAAGACCGCGCGCAATTTCAACCCACCGGCGGCCATGTGTGGCAAGACCTGTGTTTTGGAAGTCGAAGAGATTGTGCCTGTGGGATCACTGGACCCGGATGCTGTTCATCTGCCCGGGATTTACGTGCACCGGATCATTCAGGGTGATCATGAAAAGCGCATCGAACAGCGCACAGTTCAGGGGGGCTAAGCCATGTGGGATCGCAATCAAATGGCCGCACGGGCGGCACAGGAACTGGAAGACGGCACCTATGTGAACCTGGGCATCGGCATTCCCACGCTGGTTGCCAACTACATTCCCGAAGGCGTGTCTGTGACGCTGCAATCGGAAAATGGCATGCTGGGGATGGGACCGTTTCCAACCGAAGACACGATCGACCCCGATCTGATCAACGCGGGCAAGCAGACGATCACAGAACTGCCGCAGACCGCGTATTTTGATTCTGCGACCAGCTTTGGCATGATCCGGGGTGGCAAGATTGCCATGGCCATCCTTGGCGCGATGGAAGTTGCCGAAAACGGCGATCTGGCCAATTGGATGATCCCGGGCAAGCTGGTCAAGGGCATGGGTGGTGCGATGGATCTGGTGGCTGGCGTGGGCCGGGTTGTGGTGGTCATGGACCACACCAACAAGAAGGGTGAATCAAAGCTGTTGAAGGCCTGCACCCTGCCGCTGACCGGTGCGGGTGTTGTGGACCGCATCATCACCAATCTGGGCGTTTTGGACGTGGTCGCGGGCGGTTTGCAAATCGTTGAGCTGGCCGATGGCGTATCAGAGGCTGATCTGCGTGCCGCGACGGAAGCTGCGATCGTCTGATCTGCCACGGGCATCAGGAAAAAGGGGGGCGCTGCGCATGGGCACGGCGCCCTTTTTTTAGGGCAGCACCAATATCTGAACGGACCGCCCGGCCATGGATTTTGCAAACCGGAACGGGGTGGCCCGGGCTGCCGCCGCGTCTGATCCGGCGGGGCCGACAAAAACGGCGATTTCAGCCCCTGACAGGTCTGGCGCACTTTCGACGCAGCGAAAAAACCCGTCATGCCGGGATCCATCTGGAAGCCGGGTTCCGATGGCATCGGGGATGAACAGTTCCTGTCCACGCGCGGGGTAGCCGCCATTCAACCACGGCTGCGACAAAGGCCCCGCCCCCAGATCACACGCCAGACTTTCGAAGGCCCGGCGCCCGGCCACAGAAGCTGCGCCGGGGGGTTGGTAATAGTGGCGTGCCGTGCCGTCGATCACGGCCACATTCTGGGTTGCGGCCGC
This sequence comes from Planktomarina sp., assembly GCA_020630595.1. Taxonomy (GTDB): domain Bacteria; phylum Pseudomonadota; class Alphaproteobacteria; order Rhodobacterales; family Rhodobacteraceae; genus Planktomarina. The sequence goes on along the minus strand of JAHDBC010000006.1, from coordinate 19,050 downwards.
GGATGTCCGGGCATTGGTCGGGGCCACGGGGCCAACGCTGCTGCAGGCCGTCAAAGCCAGCACACTGATCAGAGTTGCAAGGATTTTCATGGCCATTCGTGCCTCCTGTAGGAACTGTCTAGCAAGCCATTGCCGGATGCAAAACACCCTGTGATTGCGTTTGCAAAAGATGGCCGAAGGCATGAACCGGCCTAGGTCTGGGGGATGAGATGGATTTTGCTTTTGCCCCTTTGTCTTGCCAGTGGTGCCGATGCGACCCCGGTGGCGCAACATCAATGGGCGTATGTTTCAGACCGGGTGATGGGCGGCGTTTCGGACGGGACGGCGCGGATGGTGGACGGGGGTTTGCATCTTTCGGGCACGGTCAGCACGGCAAACAATGGTGGGTTTATTCAGGTGCGCACCACCGCCCCCGCAGGCGGTTTGACCGGGGCGGGGATTGGCCTGACTGTTAAAGGCAACGGTGAAACCTATTTCGTCCATCTGCGCACGCGGGATTCGCGCAGGCCATGGCAATACCACCGGGCTGCCTTCACGGCCCCAGCCGACTGGACCGATATCCGATTGCCGTGGGATGCGTTTTCACCATCACAGACGGGGATGACCCCGTTTGATCCGACGCGCGTGGTGTCCATTGGTTTGGTCGCCTATGGCGCGGATTTCGAAGCGGATCTGTGGATTGCCAATGTCGGCACTTTTGCAGATTCGGACGACTAGGCGAATTGTTCCTGAATCAACCGTTCTTCCAGTCCATGACCGGGATCAAACAGCAACCGATGCTGCACTGTGCGATGCTTTTCGATATCAACCGCCACGACATCCCGCACAGACCGCGAATCGGCGTCAGCCATGACCGGGCGCTTATCCGGGTCGATCACTTCGAAACGGACCTTGGCCCCATGGGGCAATAGCGCCCCCCGCCAGCGGCGCGGGCGGAACGCAGCCATGGCCGTCAGCGCCAGCACATCAGAATCAATGGGCAAGATTGGACCATGGGCCGAATAGTTATAGGCCGTGGATCCCGCAGGGGTGGCCACAAGGGCCCCGTCACAGGCCAGTTCCGCCATGCGCAATTTTCCATCCACATAAATCCGCAGCTTTGCCGCCTGTGGCCCCTGCCGCAAAAGACTGACTTCGTTGATGGCAATCCCCGTTTTCACAGTGCCATCGCGTTGTTCTGCACGCATGAACAAAGGGGCAATGATCGTTTCTTCGGCCGCTTCCAGCCGGTACAAAAGATCATCTTCGGAAAATTCGTTCATCAGAAATCCGACCGTGCCCCGGTTCATGCCATACACTGGCGTCGGCAGGTCCTGCGTGGTGTGCAGCGTTTGCAGCATGAAACCATCCCCGCCCAAGGCCACAATCACATCGGCCTGATCAACGGCAACATCGCCGTATTTGTGCACAAATGTATTCCTTGCCTGCATCGCCAAGTCTGCGTTACTCGCCAAAAAAGCAATTTTCTTGCGTGGTGCCATGGAATGTCCCCCTGCCCGGGGATTATGGTTGCGCCCAATTCAGGCAAGTTGCAAGGCAAGGCTGGCCGGAAACGGTCAATGTGATGTCGGATGCAGAAGTTTCCTTTCGGAAACAAGCCTGCTAAAAGCGGTTAGAATCTTAGGAGTAAGGCCCATGAACGCCCCCCATCGTGAAAGCGGTTTTTTCACCGCCTCTGTTGAAACCACAGACCCGGAACTGGCCAAGGCCATTGAATTGGAACTGGGCCGCCAGCGCGACGAAATCGAATTGATCGCGTCTGAAAACATCGTGTCGAAAGCGGTGCTGGACGCGCAAGGGTCCGTGATGACCAACAAATACGCCGAAGGGTATGCCGGGCGGCGCTATTACGGCGGGTGCCAATATGTGGACATCGCCGAAAACCTGGCGATTGAACGCGCGTGCAAGCTGTTTGATTGCGGCTTTGCCAACGTCCAGCCGAACTCTGGGTCGCAGGCGAACCAAGGCGTGTTTCAGGCGCTGTTGAAACCCGGCGATACGATTCTGGGCATGTCGCTGGATGCAGGCGGTCACCTGACCCATGGTGCGGCCCCGAACCAATCCGGCAAATGGTTCAACGCCGTGCATTATGGCGTGTCCAAAGAAGACAACCTGATCGATTATGATGAAGTTCAGCGTCTGGCCGACGAACACAAACCCCAGCTGATCATCGCAGGCGGGTCCGCCATTCCGCGCACTTTGGATTTCAAGCGGTTCCGTGAAATCGCCGATTCCTGTGGGGCCTATCTGTTGGCTGACGTGGCGCACTTTGCCGGTCTGATCGCAGCGGGGGAATATCCAAACCCGATGCCGCATGTGCACGCCGCCACAACGACCACGCACAAAACCCTGCGCGGCCCACGCGGTGGTATGATCCTGACCAATGACGAAGCGTTGGCCAAGAAATTCAACTCCGCCATTTTCCCCGGCATTCAGGGCGGCCCCCTGATGCACGTGATCGCGGCCAAGGCCGTGGCCTTTGGCGAAGCACTGCAGCCGGAATTCAAAGGCTACATCCAGCAAGTGATCAAGAACGCGCAAGCGTTGGCCGATCAGCTGCACAAGGGTGGTCTGGCGACTGTGACGGATGGGACCGACACCCACGTGATGCTGGTGGACCTGCGCCCCAAAGGCGTAAAGGGCAACGCCACCGAAAAGGCACTGGGCCGGGCCCACATCACCTGCAACAAGAACGGCGTTCCGTTTGACCCCGAAAAGCCAATGGTCACATCCGGCATTCGTCTGGGGTCCCCTGCGGGTACGACACGCGGCTTCGGCGAAGCCGAATTCCGTCAGATCGGTGATTGGATCATCGAAGTGGTCGATGGTCTGGCTGCCAATGGCGAAGATGGCAATGGTGCGGTCGAAGCCAAGGTAAAGGCCGAAGTCGAAGCCATGTGCGCCCGTTTCCCGATGTATTGATCGGTCTTGAACCGCGGCGGGTTTCACCCGCCCCACGGGCCCTCACCCAGATCGGTGGGGGCCTTTTTTGTGCTTTGTGGGGGTGGCTTAGCGTTCGACCACAGCCAGCACGACTGCAATCACAATCGCCAAGATCAAAAGGTTCACCATCATGGTGGCAATCACGCCGATGACGCGGCCCTTACGCGCGTCATTCAGGTTCTGTTTGTCCAAAAACGGGATCAGATCCTGATGGGCACGGGTCACCGACTGTGCGTCAACCTGCCGTGACAGTTTCGGGTGGCCCATCATCTGTTCTGCGTCCCTTAACACGTTCGCACGGGCCAATTCGCGGGGCGGCAATCGGCGCCCGACTTTGTGCAGCGTTTGGGCCAAGGTATCACCCCGCACCCCAAAGGCCGTTTCCAGACGGTCGATGGTATCTTCAACAAGCGGTGGGATGGATGGATCGATCATGGATCAAGCCTATAGGCTGTCTGGCAGTTTTCGAAAACCCACGTCATAACGGCACCCATGTTGAATACCGTTTCATATGGTGCGCCCGACAGCACCCTGCCGCCTGTGTTGATCGCCCATGGCTTGTTCGGGTCCGCCCGGAACTGGGGCGTGATTGCAAAACGCATGGCAGACAGCCGCCACGTGATCACAGTGGACATGCGCAACCACGGGCAAAGCCCGCACAGCGCCACCCATGATTACCCGGCCATGGCGCAGGATCTGGCGGATGTGATCGCGGCCCATGGCGGCACGGTCGATCTGGTGGGCCATTCCATGGGCGGCAAGGCCGCAATGGTGTGTGCCCTGACCCACGGCGGCATCGACCGTCTGGTGATCGCCGATATTGCCCCGGTTGGATACAGCCACACGCAGCAACATCTGATCGACGCGATGCGGGGCATCGACCTGACCGGGATAACCACCCGCGCAGATGCTGACGCGGCACTGGCGCAAACGGTGAACGATCGGTCCGTACGGGCGTTTTTGCTGCAATCTTTGGACGTGCGCAGCAAGACGTGGGATTTGAACCTGACCGCGCTGTCAGACAACATGGATGCCATCATCGGCTTTCCAGATATCAGCGGATCCTTCGATCATCCGACCCTGTTTTTGTCTGGGGCGCAGTCCGACTACGTGTTGCCGGACCATCGCCCGCAGATCAAATCCCTGTTTCCCAAAGCCCGGTTCGCCAAATTGCCCAATGCAGGCCACTGGCTGCATGCCGAAGACCCGCGCGGTTTCGAAGCCACGTTGCGCGTGTTTTTGGCCCGCTAAAGGTCGCCCAGATATTCGGACACCGCTGTTTGCACATGGCGGAACCGATCACCGCCCAGATGCTTGCCCCCATACCAGCGGGTCACGACGATCAGGTGGTCGGTCAGCTTTTCGCGTTCCAGCATCCGCAGGATCACCATGCCCGCACCGCTTTCGCCATCATCGGATTTCAAGGGCGTGCCACCCACAATCGCGCCCCATGTGTTGTGCGTTGCCTTGGCATAGGATTTGTCCCGTTTCAGGGTTTTCAACGCGGCATCTATATCCGCCCGGCACGTCACGCCACATCCAGACACCGCGTATTTTGATCCGCGGTCCGTCAAAATCACGCCCAGCTTTTTCAAAAAAGGCTCCAGACCGCGCCAACCCAGATGATCCCCGCAGCGATCCCCGTCACCGCCACGCCGGCACTGCCTGCATCCTTTGCCGCCTTGGCAAGGGGATGCGGATCAGGGGACAGATGGTTCACCACACGTTCAATCGCCGTGTTGAAACATTCCGCCGCAAGGATCAGCACGCCAAAGGCGATGATCAGCGCGGTAAACGTGGCCGACAGCGGCAGCATTAACGCAAGACCCGCGGACACGGCATTGATCACGACCCAAAACCGGAACGAATGTTCTTCACGCCATGCCAACAGCAGGCCTTGGGTGGAATAGACACACCGCCCGACAAAACGGTCCCATTCCAGCCGGACGGCCTGTTTCATCAGCGCCCCACAGCGCGGCGCACGGTTTCGATGCGTGCGGCGTTCGGCGGGTGGGTGCCCAGAAACTTGTTGCCCGGATCAGGAATGCGGGTGAAATATTCCGCCCCGCGCACCGGATCATACCCCGCACGCTGGGTCAAAATCGCGCCCAGCTGATCGGCTTCCAGTTCGAAATTCTTGGAATAGCTGCGCGCGCCCACGGCCGCGCCAATGTCCATCACACCCGATGACCCCGGATCAATTCCCAACCCAGCGGCCAGAATACCGGCAATCGCGGCCCCGGCGGTGGCGTTTTGCTGCTGGCGCGCCAGATGGCCCCGAATGTGGTGGGCGGCTTCGTGACCGAACACAAAGGCGATTTCATCCTTGTTGCGCACATCCCGCAACAGCGCCAGCGTGAAACCCAGCACGGGACGACCGCTGCGTTCCAGGGTCTGAAACGCATTCGGGGGCTGGTTGGGACGATCATCCACCACAATGCGGAAATCACAGTTCAGATTTTCCGTCAGATCCCTACAGGCCTTTTCAACCACAGGTTCCATGGTTTCGGCCACTTCGACAAAGTTGTTCGCAGCTTGACGGGCCGACAACCGCGGGCCCGGGGCGTTGACCTGTGCCGGGGCGGATGCAGGGGTCGGTTCCACCGAAGAAGATCCCGATGATGTTGGCGTCTGCAATGTGCAGCCCATCGCCCCAAGGGCCAAAAAAGCAATCAAAATGCGCATAGGTGTTCCTTTGTCTTTGACGCTGATCCTAGCAAACTTTTGGCCTGCGACAACGGGCCACTTGGCCTGCCGTGCAATCAATCCTACGTGTGCGGCATGTCGACCAAAGTGCTTTATAACGGGTCCTGCCCCATCTGTAGCCGCGAAATCAGTGCCTATGAACGCTACAGCCAGCGCCACGATCTGCCTGTGGAATTCAAGGATTTGAACTTTGAAGACTTGCGCGACTGGGGTGTGACGTCGGATCAGGCCGCCCGGCGCATTCATGTGCTGAAAGACGGCCAGCTTTATGATGGTATTCCGGCGTTCGCGCTGGTGTGGGATGATATGCCCCGGTTTCGATGGCTGGCCCGGGTGGTGCGCTTGCCCGTGGTGTCATGGGTGGCGGCCAAACTGTATGATCACGTGCTGGCCCCTGCGCTTTATGCGCTGCACAAACGCAGGCAGACCAAACAGCAGGCTTGATCACTGCGCCCAACGGCGTAGGGTCAGGATATGTTTACCATCGAACACGGCTTTGATGCCACGACCGTCACCCTGATCGACGACGGGCCAGAGGCCCCCCTGAAAGAAGATGTGATCATTCACAACTTTGATGATTGCGTGACCATCGAACAGTGGGATGCGCGGACCGATACGGTGCACAAGATCACGCTAAGCATGGGGCAGGTGCAGGACCTGTTCGCCGCCCTTGATCTGCCCGAAGGCGTTTACCAAATCCGGGAAAAGCCATGACCACCGGGTTTTACTGGGACGAACGCTGTTTCTGGTTTGGCGGCGGCTATTACGCAGGCATGTTGCCCGTGGGCGGATTGGTGCAGCCCATGGCGTCGGGCGGATTGCCCGAAAACCCCGAAACCAAACGCCGGTTGAAGAACCTGATGGATGTGACGGGCTTAAGTGCTGATCTGGTCCATTCAGCGGCGGATCCCGTCAGCCATGCGGCCATGGCGCGGGTGCATACGGCAGACTATCTGACCACATTCAAAGAAACATCGGATGCAGGCGGTGGCGAACTGGGCCGTCGCACGCCCTTTGGTCCCGGGGGCTACGAACAGGCGGCGGTGTCTGCGGGGTTGGCCCAGCGCGCCGTGGCCGATGTGATGGCCGGGCGTGTGACCAACGCCTATGCCCTGTCGCGCCCGCCGGGGCATCACTGTTTGCCGGATTATCCCAATGGATTTTGCCTGCTGGCCAACATCGCCATTGCCGTGGAAACCGCGCGGGTTGCACAGCCGGATTTGAAAGTCGCCGTGCTGGATTGGGACATCCACCATGGCAACGGGACAGAGGCGATCTTTATCAACCGCCCCGATACGCTGACCATTTCGATGCATCAGGAAAACAACTATCCCATGGATACAGGGGCCGCCGACGTGCGCGGCGCGGATGGATCGAACATCAACATTCCCCTGCCCCCCGGATCCGGTCACCTGACCTTTCTGCGGGCAATGGATCAGATCGTGCTGCCTGCGTTGGATCGGTTCCAGCCCGACCTGATCGTTGTGGCCTGCGGGTTCGACGCGGCGGCGATTGACCCGCTGTCGCGGACCCTGGCAACGGCGGAAACCTTTGCCCTGTTGACCGACCGGATCAAGGATGCGGCAACGCGGTTGTGCGGGGGTCGGCTGGTTCTGGTGCACGAAGGCGGCTATTCCGAAGTCTATGTCCCGTTTTGTGGCCATGCCACGATCCAGCGGCTGTCAGGGTCTGGGATTGTGGCCGAAGACCCCTTTGCCGGGACATTTCCCCTGCGCCAGCCCACGGAAAAATTTCAGGCGTTTCTGGACAATTGGGTGGATGATCTGACGGCGTTTTTCACGCCGGCGTGATCTGGGGGGCTTGCGCGGTGGCGGTCCCTGCCCCACATCTGTGCCATGACGACTGATGCTTTGACGTTCCTGCGCACCCGCAGGTCCCGCCCCGCCAAAATCCTGACTGCACCCTATCCAGACCGCGAAACGCTTGCTGCGCTGATCACAGTTGCCGCCCGCACCCCCGATCACGGCAAGCTGGAACCGTGGCGGTTTATCGTTCTGGAAAAACCCGCGCTGGATCGGTTGGCGGTTTTGGCCCGCGATCTGGCCGCCGCCGCAGGGGCCGATACCGACAAAGCCGCCGGGCAATTTGACCGCAGCGGATGCGCCGTTGTCGTGGTGGAAAGCCCAAAACCCAGCGACAAGATTCCGGCAATCGAACAAACCTATTCCGCCGGGGCCGTGTGCCTGTCGCTGTTGAACGCGGCGCTTGCGTCGGGCTGGGGGGCGAATTGGCTGTCAGGCTGGGCGTCGCACGACCGTGGGTTCATATCACAGGGTCTGGGACTGGCCGCCCATGAACGGGTTGCAGGCATTGTTCATCTGGGCACAGGCCCCGGCACACTGCCCGACCGCCCCCGCCCGGACACAGGCGCACTAACCCAATGGATCAGCACATGATTGTCTTTGATTTTCTGAAAGCCCTGTCGCAAATCGGGGATCCGCGGTTTTTGCGTGTTTTGGGCAAGGGCGTGGGTCTGACCATTGGTCTTTTGGTCGCGTTTTATGTGCTGTTTCTGTTCATCCTGAACCAGATCGGGGCGGCGGCGTGGATTGCGGGCCTGATTGGCCTGCCCGAAACATGGATCGGCACCGGGCTGGGCATTGGCGGGCTGTTGCTGTTCATGGGGTTGTCCATCATCCTGATGGTGCCCGTCGCATCGGCCATCACCGGCCTGTTTCTGGAAGAGGTCGCCGATGCCGTCGAAGCACAGCATTATCCCGGCCTTCCGCCCACGACGCCCCTGTCGCTGTCTGACAACATCACGGAAAGTCTGAAATTTCTGGGTGTTATCGTGGGCGCGAATATTTTGGCACTGATCGTGTTTCTGGTCGTGCCGTTCCTGGGCCCGCTGCCGTTCTGGGCCACCAACGGATACCTTTTGGGCCGGGAATATTTCATCATGGCCGCCCAGCGCCATATCGGCACCGGATCAGCCAAGGCCCTGTTTTCAAAGCATATGATGCGGGTCTGGTTGGGCGGAACGCTGATGGCGATCCCGCTGACGATCCCCTTGGTGAACCTGCTGATCCCCACATTGGGGGCCGCGACCTTTACCCACCAGTTCCATCGGTTGCGGCAGGCCCCATCCGGTTGAAGAAATCAAAATCGCGGACCGAAATATCGCCAAAAATGATGACCCCCGCGATGATCACCCACAGAACAAAGGCCACCCCGGTCGTCCACAGGAATCGCTTTTTCATCTGTGGATTTTCCGGGCTGCCCGCGTGGGTGCCATGCACGACTTCGCCCCGGTCGCCTTGGGTTTCAAGCCGGATCGGGATGATGATCAGCAGCGTCATGAACCAGATCACCGCATATAGGACGATGGCGGAAACGACACCCATCAGACCTGTTCCAGTTCAATCAGACAGCCGTTGAAATCTTTCGGATGCAGGAACAAGACCGGCTTGCCATGGGCGCCGATTTTCGGTTCGCCCGTGCCCAAGACCCGCGCGCCTTCGGCTTTCAGCTTGTCGCGCGATGCGATGATGTCGTCGACTTCGTAACACATATGGTGAATGCCGCCAGACGGGTTTTTGTCCAGGAACCCTTGGATGGGGGAACCGTCGCCCAGTGGGTACAACAGTTCGATCTTGGTGTTGGGCAGTTCGATGAAAATGACCGTCACGCCATGGTCCGGTTCATCCTGCGCTGGTCCCACATTCGCGCCCAGCGTGTTGCGGTACTGGTTGGCCGCTGCTTCCAAATCCGGGACCGCAATGGCCACATGGTTCAGACGTCCGATCATTTGATTGCCCTTTCCACTGTTTGCCCCCTGTTGCGCGACATCAGGCCGCTGCGCAAGTGCCGTTAACGCCGCATTAGGGGTGATGGGCGCTTACTGATGGGGACCCGATTCTGAAAGGACCCGACCCATGGAAGATCTGGATACATTCCTGACGACCCAATCGCCCACCGCGCTGCGGCCACTTTTGGGGCTGACCATCCTGTTGGTCGAAGACAGCCTGACCGCGTGTGAAGCGATCCGCCTGATGTGTCTGCGGTCCGGGGCGCGGATCAGACGCGCCGATTGTCTGGAAAGCGCACGCCGCCATCTGGCCACCTATCGCCCGTCGATGATGATCACCGACATGAGCTTGCCCGATGGGTCCGGGGCAGATCTGATTTCCGAAGCCACGCTGTCAGATCAGGGGATCGATCTTGTGTTGGGCCTGTCAGCCGATCCCGAACAACAAATCATTGCCGAACAGGCCGGCGCCCATGGGTTCATCGAAAAACCGATCGCGTCCATCGCCCAGTTTCAGGCCGCCGTTTTGGCCCATTTGCCGGCATCCCGCCGCCCCAACGGACCGCGGCGCGTCAATGATGCACCGATTGCCGCGGACACGGTCGCCCTGCAAGAAGATTTGGCCCATGCGCTGAACCTGTTGAATGATGGCGATGATACACCGGCCACGCACACGTATCTGGCGACATTTCTGTCGGGCGTGGCCCAAACCGCATCCGACGCCGATCTGGAGGCCGTGACCCGCGCCTACGCCACCGCCCGATCAGACGCCGGAACGCCATCCCCCGAAAAGGCGAAATTGTCTGCGGTGTTGATCGACCGTCTGGCCCAGAAAATCGCGATTTAAGCAATCAACCCCGGGTTCGGACCCAGATCCAACCCCGGAAAGACGACAGTTTCCAACGTCGCACGATCCACGCCGTATAACCCGGCCAGCGCCCATGCGGCATAGGCGCGAACATCGCGCGTCGGCATCAAATCGCGTTGATGGTACAAATCGCTGTCTGCCAAGCCGGGCCAATCACCGTACACGCGCCCGCCACGAATGGCCCCACCGGCAAACAGCGCAAGGCCGCCCGTGCCGTGATCCGTGCCCGCTGTGCCATTTTCCCGCGCCGTGCGGCCAAATTCGGTCATCGCCACCACAGCCGTTTTGCGCCAGACCCCACCCAACCCCTGACGCAAGCGCACAATGGTTTCAGAAAACTGCGTCAGCGCACGGCCAATGTTGCGCGGTTGGTTCGAATGGGTGTCCCAGCCGCCGATGGAAAACGATGCGATCCGGGTGGATCCGCGCAGGCGTGACGCGGCAAAATCCGCAACCCGCCCCACCGATCCTTCGGCGGCGGGTTCCATCATTTGCATCATTTCCATCCCCGCCATTTCCATGCCTTCGTCATCTTCGACCGGGGTCGCAGGGGCCGCGAGCGACGCAAGGATATCCATCGCCTCTGCCGTGGCTTCTTGAAACAGGGGGTCTTCGTGCATGACCAGATCCAAAAGTTTCTGACCATGGGGCGTCATATGCAGACCGATATCGGGCGACCAGTCGCTGACCGGCGCATCGCCCGTCATCATGTACATCCGATCCTGTCCGATGGAATAGGCCATGTCCGACTGCACACCGGGCATGGTCGACAGCATCCGGTTCAACCACCCATCGCGGGGCCGCCCGTTCAGGGAATTCACGCCCGCCTCTAACAAATCCTGGCCGTCAAAATGGCTGCGTTTGTCGCGATAGGGCGTTGAGACCGCATGGGCAAACCCCAATTCACCTGCGTTCCACAGGGGCATCAGCGGCGACAGTTTGGGGTGCAGCGCAAAGAACCCATCCAGATCCGTGGCCCCTGCCCCTTCGCCATAGCGCAGGCGTTGACGCAGCGCGGGCAACGCCGGGTCACCATAGGGCTGCACCACATCCAGCCCATCCATCGCCCCGCGCAGGATGATCACAACAAGCCGATGGTCGCCCAACGCCCCCGTATCAGACGCGGCAAAGGTGACGGGGGTCACCAACGGGCTGGCAGCCAACGAACACCCGATAGAGGCTTTCAAAAATGCACGACGGTCCATCTGTTACCTCCGTTGAAAGGCGGGGCTGGCGAAAATCAGCGCGATGCCTTCGATCCGCAATGACGCGCTTTCGACCGCAAAGCGCAGCGATTCAGGCGCGGTGTTGCCCAATGCATCGTCCAGCACCTGACGCGGGTCCGGGAAACGCACCAGCAATTGATCCGGCGCAGACAGCGCCCATTCCAACCGCGCGGCCAGACCCTGCGGCGTGATCCAGCGGTCGTCGGCTTCGGCAATGCCATCGGGGCCAGCGGCGCCCTGCCAACGCTGGCCCATCTTGGCCAGCGGTTCATCCATCAAATCGCGCACCCGGCGCGGTTTCATCCGCTGCATCAGCCGTTCGGGCAAGGCCATGGCCCGCAAACCACTGGCAATATATTCCAGCGGCCATTTCACATTGGTCACTTCGGTGTCCCAAGACAGCGGATGGTCCAGCATGGCCCGGGTCACCCGGCCCAGATGGCCACCGGTTTCCTGATACACAGCCGTCAGATCATCGACCAAGGCGGCGGGTGGCACATCGGCCACGAAATGCCGCGCCAGTTTCGTACACAGATGCCGCGCCGTGACCGGGTGGCGGGCCAACGCCCGGGCCAGTGGGCGCAGATCACCTGCCGCCCGGTCTGGCCCGGCATAGCGTTCACCCAGAATCGTGAAGGGGCCCGGTTCCGCCTGCCGCAGATCGAATGTGGTGCCGTGGCCCAACCGTTCTGTGAAACCCGTCAAAGCCCCGGACAGGGCCTGCACATCGGCCTGTGTGTAGGGCCCGCCCACGCCAAGGGTGTGCAGCTCCAACACCTCGCGCGCGAGGTTTTCATTTATCCCGCGTTCGGGGCGGCGTTGGCCCAGCGGGCTGTTTGGCCCGACCGACGCACTTTGATCCAGATAGTGCAGCATCAACGGATGGGTGATCGCATCCGCCAGCAGGATTTCGAACCGCCCCAGAACATTGGGCCGGATCGCCACATCCAGATAATCGCCATACAGCGTTTCATGCATGGCCGATTTGCCTTGGGCCGTGAAATGATCAGCCCAGAACCACACCAGCCGGTCGCGCAGCCCATGGTCGGTGTGCACGCCCCGCGCCACGGTGTTGCGCAGGTTTTCGATGCGTTTGACCCGCAGATCCCGGTTCAGCGCCTGCAACTGGCGGGTGGTTTCCTGGGCCGCGTCGGTTTTGATTTTGTCGCGTGTGTTGCGGCGGTGGTCCTGGGTCAGGCGGCGCTGATCCTGCAAATCCTGATTTTCACCGCCAAACAGATGCAGCGGGAAGGTTTGCGCGATCGCGTCCGCCTCTGCGATGTCCATGATCGCGCCCACGGACCGCGGACCGCGGACCCCGCGCCGCAAGCCGGTGCCAAAGCGGGTTTGTGCAATGATCGGGTCAAAGGCCATGGGTGCGGTCCGTATCAACAAACACTTAACGGAACACTAGCGCATCCCTGGGGCAATATTTGGGCATGCCGCTGCCCGAAAACAACAAAGGCCCGGTTCGCAGATGGAACCGGGCCTTTTGTCGCCGATCGCGCGGGGCTTAGGCGTCTGGGTCGATCACCCGCAGGTTCAATTCCCGCAGCTGTTCGTTCATCGGATCGCTTGGCGCGTTCATCATCAGATCTTCGGCGCGTTGGTTCATGGGGAACATGATGACTTCGCGGATGTTGTCCTGATCGGCCAACAGCATCACGATACGGTCGATCCCTGCCGCACAGCCCCCATGGGGGGGTGCGCCGTATTGGAATGCGTTGACCATGCCGCCGAACCGCTTTTCGACCTCTTCCTTGCCGTAACCTGCGATTTCAAACGCTTTGAACATGATTTCGGGTTTATGGTTCCGGATCGCACCCGACACCAGTTCATAGCCGTTGCACGCCAGATCATATTGATTGCCCAAAACCTTGAGCGGATCGCCCATCAGCGCGTCCATGCCCCCTTGCGGCATGGAAAACGGGTTGTGTTCAAAATCGATCTTGCCGGTTTCTTCGTCTTTTTCGTAAATCGGGAAATCCACGATCCATGCAAAGGCAAAGCGGTCCTTGTCGGTCAGGTTCAATTCGTCGCCCAACACATCGCGGGCCTTGCCAGCGACACGTTCGAACGACGCGGGCTTGCCACCCAAAAAGAACGCCGCATCACCCACGCCCAGACCCAGCTGTTGGCGGATCGCCTCTGTCCGTTCGGGGCCGATGTTTTTGGCCAAGGGGCCTGCGGCTTCCATCCCGTCGCCCTGATCGCGCCAGAAGATATAGCCCATCCCGGGCAGACCTTCTTTCTGGGCAAAGGCGTTCATGCGGTCACAGAATTTGCGCGACCCACCGCCCGGTGCCGGGATCGCGCGGATTTCCGTGCCGTCTTGTTCCAACAATTTGGCAAAGATCGCAAAGCCAGACCCGGCAAAATGATCAGATACCACCTGCATCTTGATCGGGTTGCGCAAATCCGGCTTGTCGGTGCCGTACCACAAGGCCGCATCGCGGTATGAAATCTGGGCCCAGTCTTGCGGGGCGTCCACTTTGCGACCGCCGCCGAATTCTTCGAACACACCCGCAATCACAGGGGAAATGGTATCAAACACATCCTGCTGCGTGACGAACGACATTTCCATATCCAACTGATAGAAATCCGTGGGGGAGCGATCGGCCCGCGGATCTTCATCGCGGAAACACGGCGCAATCTGGAAATATTTGTCAAACCCCGACACCATGATCAGCTGCTTGAACTGTTGTGGGGCCTGCGGCAGCGCATAGAATTTGCCCGGATGCAGGCGCGATGGCACCAGAAAATCACGCGCGCCTTCGGGCGAACTTGCGGTTATGATCGGTGTCTGAAATTCCTTGAACCCCTTGTCCCACATGCGCTTGCGGATCGACGCCACAACATCGGACCGCATGGTCATGTTGCGCTGCATCGTTTCCCGGCGCAGGTCCAGATAACGGTATTTCAGGCGCGTTTCTTCGGGGTATTCCTGATCGCCAAAAACCATCAGGGGCAGTTCGGGCGCGTCACCCAGAACTTCCATGTCGCGGATGAACACCTCTACCTCGCCGGTGGGCAGTTTCGGGTTCACCAATTCAGGGTCACGGGCTTTGACCGTGCCATCAATACGGATGCACCATTCCGACCGCACCTTTTCCACAGCCGCGAAAACCGGGCTGTCGGGGTCGCACAAAACCTGTGTGATGCCATAATGATCGCGCAGGTCGATAAAGATCACGCCGCCATGGTCGCGCCGCCGATGCACCCAGCCCGACAGGCGCACGGTATCACCCACATTTGCGGCGGTCAGATCAGCACAGGTGTGGCTACGATAAACATGCATGGGGCGGCTCCTTCAACAGCCCGCCCCGTTGACCCCGAAGCCGATCCAAAGTCAAGCCAAGGCAGGCCCCACGCCCCCATCCACGCCAAAAAACACAATGGGTGCGGTGCCTGCGAACCCGTGCGCTATTGCGCCGCTGTCACATGGGGCACGACCAGCGCCTGCAGATTCAGCCGATCCAGTTCAACCACCCCATCGGGGAACCTGCGCCCCTGCGCCACCCGCCCGGGTGTTGCAAAGGTCGCAACACCGGCGGCCATCGCCGCCTGCGCGCTTTCGGGTGTGTCTTCGATTGCGATGCAATGTTGTGCATCGACGCCCAGCCGGTTCAACGCATGTTCATAAATATCCGGTGCGGGTTTGCTGCGCGTGACATCGGCACCCGTCGTGATCAGATCAAACGCATCATCCGGCACAACTGGGCGCACGGCGTTCAAGACCAGATCGACCTGTGCCTGTGTGGTTGTGGTGACAAACGCCGTTTTGATCCCTTGGGCACGGGCATCGGCCAAAACCTCTGCCACGCCGGGGCGGGGGGACAGGGGCGCAGATTGCACCAGAATTGCGAATTGCTTTTGCTTGTCAGCGTAAATCGCATCCACATCGACCGCTTCGCCGCGCTGTTCGGCAAATTCCTTGATCCGGCGGTGCCCGCCGGGGCGTTCCAACAGCCGGATATAATCATCCATCGTCCAGTGCCAGCTTAACCCGGCCCCCGCAAACGCGTTGTTAAAGGCTTGCCGTTGCAGGTCTGATGTTTCGATCATCGTTCCGATGGCACCGAAAAAGATGGCGGATGGGGTCATGGCGTGGCTCCAATATCGATGTTGCAGGCGGCGGACCTAACCTAGTAACCCGAACGTGGCGCGGCGGTTCCAATCGTCCAGTGACGAAATGCGAAAATCCGGTGCAATCCGGTTGCAACCCCCCGCGTTCTATCTATAACCCACGACAATTTGCG
>JAHDBC010000006.1:0-3179 GCA_020630595.1 Planktomarina sp. | reverse complement strand
GGGGCGGGGCCCATCGTGATTGGGCAGGCCTGCGAATTCGACTATTCCGGGGCGCAAGCCTGCAAGGCGCTGCGCGAAGAAGGGTACCGGGTCATTCTGGTCAATTCGAACCCCGCGACGATCATGACCGACCCCAACATGGCCGATGCGACCTATATTGAACCCATCACGCCCGAAGTTGTCGCAAAGATCATCGAAAAAGAACGCCCCGATGCGTTGCTGCCCACGATGGGCGGCCAAACGGGCCTGAACACATCGCTGGCCCTCGAAGAAATGGGCGTGCTGGACAAATTCGGCGTCGAAATGATCGGCGCAAAACGCCCGGCCATCGAAATGGCCGAAGACCGCAAATTGTTCCGCGAAGCGATGGACCGGCTGGGGCTGGAAAACCCAAAGGCCGAAATTGCCACCAATATGGAAGAATGCATGGCGGCATTGGAAGACATCGGTCTGCCCGCCATCATCCGCCCCGCTTTCACCATGGGCGGCACCGGGGGCGGTGTGGCCTATAACCGCGCGGATTATGAATATTTCTGCAAAACGGGCTTGGATGCATCACCGGTCAACCAGATCCTGATCGACGAATCCCTGCTCGGTTGGAAAGAATACGAGATGGAGGTCGTGCGCGACAAAGCCGACAACGCCATCATTGTCTGTTCCATCGAAAACGTCGATCCGATGGGCGTGCACACAGGCGATTCCATCACCGTCGCCCCTGCCCTGACGTTGACCGACAAAGAATACCAGATCATGCGCAACGCATCGATCGCCGTGCTGCGCGAAATCGGCGTGGAAACCGGCGGGTCCAACGTGCAATGGGCCGTGAACCCCGCCGATGGCCGCATGGTCGTGATCGAAATGAACCCACGGGTGTCGCGGTCGTCTGCCCTGGCGTCCAAGGCGACCGGCTTCCCGATCGCGAAAATCGCGGCCAAGCTGGCGGTTGGGTACACATTGGATGAACTCGACAACGATATCACGGGCGTGACGCCGGCGAGTTTTGAGCCGTCCATCGATTATGTCGTTACGAAAATCCCGAAATTCGCCTTTGAAAAATTCCCCGGTGCGGAACCGCTGTTGGGGACGGCGATGAAATCGGTTGGGGAAACCATGGCCATTGGCCGTACGTTCCATGAATCGGTGCAAAAGGCGCTGGCGTCCATGGAATCGGGCCTGACCGGATTTGATGAGGTTGACATTGTCGGCATGCCGTCTGCGGATCAGGTCGAATGGAAAGATGGCATCCTGAAGGGCAAAACCGCCCTGGCCCAAGACGCCATCAACAAAACCCTGACGCGCGAACTGGCGATCCCGACCCCCGACCGGCTGCGCACTGTTGCCCACGCCATGCGGTACGGGTTCAGCAACGATGAAATCCACGCGATCAACAGTTTTGACCCATGGTTCCTGCAACGTCTGCGCGAAATCATCGACGCAGAAAATGACGTGCGCCGGGACGGCCTGCCTGTCACTGATCACGGGCTGCGCAAGTTGAAGATGATGGGCTTTACCGATGCCCGTCTGGCCAAACTGACCGGCCGGGACGAAGATCAGGTGCGCCGGGCCCGCCAAAATCTGGGCGTGGTGGCATCGTTCAAACGCATCGACACCTGCGCCGCCGAATTCGAAGCCCAAACCCCGTATATGTATTCCACCTATGAAGCCCCCGCCATGGGCGATGTGGAATGCGAAGCGCGCCCGTCAGATCGCAAAAAGGTCGTGATTTTGGGCGGTGGCCCGAACCGCATCGGCCAAGGGATCGAATTCGACTATTGTTGTTGTCACGCGTGTTACGCCCTGACCGATCAGGGCTATGAAACGATCATGATCAACTGCAACCCGGAAACCGTGTCGACCGATTATGATACATCGGACCGGCTGTATTTCGAACCGCTGACCTTCGAACACGTCATGGAAATCCTGCGCGTTGAACAGGACAATGGCACCCTGCACGGCGTCATCGTGCAGTTCGGCGGCCAAACCCCCCTGAAACTGGCCAACGCATTGGAAGACGCAGGCATCCCGATCCTGGGCACCAGCCCCGACAGCATCGACTGGGCCGAAGACCGCGAACGGTTTCAGGCACTGGTCAACGATCTGGGCCTGTTGCAACCCAAAAACGGCATCGCATCGACCGATGCGCAGGCCTTGGAAATTGCGGCCGACATCGGCTTTCCGCTGGTCATCCGCCCGTCTTACGTTCTGGGCGGCCGTGCGATGGAAATCGTGCGCGATATGGCGCAACTGGAACGCTATATCGCCGAAGCCGTGGTGGTATCGGGCGACAGCCCCGTGTTGCTGGACAGCTATCTGTCCGGCGCGGTGGAGTTGGACGTCGATGCCCTGTGCGACGGTGAAAACGTCCACGTATCCGGCATCATGCAACACATCGAAGAGGCAGGCGTGCATTCCGGCGACAGCGCCTGTTCCCTGCCCCCCTATTCCCTGCCCGATGACATGATTGCCGAAGTCCGCCGCCAGACCCACGCGCTGGCCCTTGCGCTGAAGGTGCGCGGGCTGATGAACGTGCAATTCGCGATCAAGGACGGAAACGTGTATCTGATCGAGGTCAACCCACGCGCATCGCGCACCGTGCCATTCGTGGCCAAGGCCGTTGGTTCGCCCATCGCATCGATCGCGGCGCGGGTCATGGCGGGCGAACCCCTGTCCAATTTCGATCTGGTCGATCCCAACATTGACAGTTTCGCCGTGAAAGAAGCCGTGCTGCCCTTCGCCCGCTTCCCCGGCGTTGACACTCTGCTGGGCCCGGAAATGCGATCCACGGGGGAGGTTATGGGGTCCGACAAAGATTTCCACACCGCCTTCCTAAAGGCGCAAATGGGCGCGGGCGTGGTGCTGCCCGAAACGGGCAAAGTGTTCCTGTCGATCAAAGACGACGACAAGGGCGAACCCCTGCGCGAACTGGCCCAAAGCCTGATCACCCAAGGGTTTACCCTGACCGCCACCCGCGGCACCGCCGCATGGCTATCAGACCACGGCATCGCGTCCGACGTGGTGAACAAAGTCTACGAAGGCCGCCCGAACATCGTCGACCAAATCAAAGACGGCGACATCGCGATGGTCCTGAACACCACCGAAGGCGCGCAAGCGGTAGAGGACAGCCGTTCCATGCGGACAGAGGCCCTGATGGACAAAGTGCCGTATTATACGACACTGGC
>JAHDBC010000033.1 GCA_020630595.1 Planktomarina sp. | reverse complement strand
CTCGGCGCACGCATTCGCAACCCGCCAGCTCTTTGGATGGCCCCAAAAGCCGCACTGGCGTGCGAATTTTGTACAGGTTTTGTACGATAATTCGGTCGGTTTCGGAGAAATCGGCGGAAAACGAAACGGGCGTTTCTGCACGCTTCTGCACAACAGGCTGAAAATAAGCCATATTTTTCAGGCAGTTTTGGCGACCCCGGCAGGATTCGAACCTGCAACCTGCCCCTTAGGAGGGGGCTGCTCTATCCAGTTGAGCCACGGGGCCGTCGCCGTGTCTTTTTGCATTTTAAACCGTCTCTTGTACATCCCCGCACGCCCGGCGTAAGGTTGGGCCACAACAACGATGGATCAACTGTTTTGGATCGCAAGCACCCCCTAACTTTGCGAGACGTTTCCGAAGCTTCGGGCGTCAGTGAAATGACTGTCAGCCGGGTGTTGCGCAATCGGGGCGATGTTTCACAAGCGACCCGTGAAAAAGTTTTGGAAGCGGCAAAAACGCTTGGTTATGTGCCCAACAAGATTGCCGGCGCCTTGGCGTCGCAAAGGGTCAACCTTGTTGCTGTTATCATTCCATCTTTGTCAAACATGGTCTTTCCAGAAGTCATGAGCGGCATTTCAGCGACCCTTGACGGGACAGGTTTGCAGCCTGTCGTGGGCGTGACAAACTATATCCCCGAACGCGAAGAAAAAGTGTTGTACGAAATGTTGTCCTGGCGGCCGTCAGGGGTGATCATTGCGGGGTTGGAACAATCTGATGTCAGCAAAGCCATGCTTGCGAATGCGGGCACGCCTGTTGTTCAGATTATGGATGTTGATGGGGATGTGATTGACAGTGCTGTCGGCATTTCTCATCGCCGCGCGGGCCGCGTTATGGCCGAAGCGATCCTGAAGGCTGGATACCAAAACATTGGATTTATGGGGACCAAAATGCCGCGCGACCATCGCGCGCGCAAACGGTTTGAAGGCTTTACAGGCTGTCTTGCGAAATCCGGTATCGAAATTGCGGACCGCGAATTTTACGAAGGCGGGTCTGCATTGGCAAAGGGGCGGGAAATGACCGCTGCGATGCTGGATCGGTCGCCGGATTTGGATTTCCTGTATTATTCCAATGATATGATAGCGGCAGGTGGTTTGTTGCATCTTCTGGATCAGGGAATTTCCGTTCCCAACACGGTGGGGCTGGCTGGCTTTAACAAGGTAGAGCTGATCGAAGGTTTGCCGCGCAGGCCTGCCACGATGGATGCCTGCCGGTACGAGATTGGGGAGATTGCGGCACAAGTCGTGGCCGCCCGCAATGATCTGGGCGATATGCCGGACGGCATGGCCGACACGGGCGGGGTCATTGAGTTAAGCCCGAAAATTTCATTTGGTGATACGCTTAAGCGTCGCCTTTGAAATCTGCGGTGATGCCGGTGGAAACAAGGTCACCGCATCGCCTGCGCACCATTTTGGATATTTGTGCATGATCGACGCAAAGCGGTCAGATGCCAGAAACGTCTGAAGCCACCCGTGCACTTGCGGCCAAGCCTGTGCATCGAAGATTGATCGATCAATGTTTGCGAACTGGCGGACGAAGGGCAGCATTGCATAGTCTGCAATCGTTGGCTGGTCGCCGAACAGAAACGGGCCGATAATCGCATTGTCCAATTTCATCAGGATCTCGTGCGCGTTTCGGCGCGCCATCGCCGGGTCTGCATCGGGATAACGGTTGGGGTATTTGGTTCGGTCTAGGTTGGGTTTGAATACGGTGTCCCATTCGGTGATCCAATCCCAGCCCTTATCGGGCATATCAAGCCAGTGTTCCGGGTCATTCTGGCCCAACGCCCACTTCATGATATCTAGGCTTTCTTCGATGACGGTTGGTCCATCGACGATCACGGGAACGGTTCCTTTGGGCGATGCTTCCAGAAATTCTGCGGCTTTGTCGCGCAACACAATTTCCCGCAACGTACAGGTTATGCCGCTTGCCTGGATCGCAAGCCGGGCGCGCATCGCATAGGGGCAGCGGCGAAACGAATACAGGATCGGGCGCGTCATACGGGCGTGCCCAACAGCTGTGTCCCGGCCTGTGATGTGATCAGGGTGGGGACAATCGATCCTTCTGATTGCGGCGAACCGAAAATCACTTCGGCGAATTGTTCCGTGCGCCCCATGGTCTGATTTTCCATCAACACCTGATGCGATTGCCCCACCTGTTTTTCCAGATGCTTATGGACCGCCGCAGCCCCTTTGTTGCGAAGTGCAGCGGCACGTTCCTTGATCACCGGGCCAGACAGCTGTGGCATCCGCGCGGCCGGTGTGCCGGGGCGCGGGGAATAGGGAAACACATGCAACCACGTCAAATCACAATCGTCCACCAGCCGCATGGAATTTTCGAAATGGGTGTCGGTTTCCGTGGGGAAGCCCGCAATGATGTCTGCGCCGAATGTGATATCTGGGCGCAAGCGTCGCGCTGCATGGGCAAATTCGATGGCGTCATCGCGCAGATGCCGGCGCTTCATCCGTTTCAGGATCAAGTCGTCGCCGTGCTGAAGGGACAGATGCAGATGTGGCATGAACCGGCTTTCTGTCAGCGCGTCCATCAGGGCCGGGTCCACTTCGATTGAGTCGATTGAACTGATCCGCAGCCGTGGCAAATCCGGGATGAGTTTCAGAATGCGCTGCACCAGATCGCCCAACTGCGGTTGCATGGGCAGGTCTGCGCCCCAGCTTGTCATGTCGACGCCTGTCAGAACGATTTCCTTGAACCCGCGATCCACCAGTCGTTTGATCTGATCCACCACCACACCAGCGGGGACGGAACGTGAATTCCCCCGGCCAAAGGGAATGATGCAAAATGTACACCGATGGTCGCAACCGTTTTGAACCTGAACATAGGCGCGCGACCGGGTTCCAAACCCGTCAATCAAATGCCCCGCCGTTTCGGTGACCGACATGATATCGTCGACTTGGATAGGTTCTGTTCCGAAATCACCAGCAAGACCGGCCCATGTTCCCGGTTCCATCTTTTCCTGATTGCCAATCACGTGGTCGACTTCGCCCATTTGGGCAAAGCTGTCGGGGTCTATCTGTGCCGCGCATCCGGTAACGATGATTTTTGCATCCGGGTGGGTTCTGCGTTGTTTGCGAATATCTTGTTTGGCCTTGCGCACCGCTTCCGATGTGACGGCGCATGTGTTGATGATCACTGCCCCTTCAAGGCCGGCGCGTTGCGCAAGTTCTTCCATGGCTTTCGTTTCATAGGCATTCAGGCGACACCCATGATTTGACAGGATTGGCGCGTTTTTGGTCACGTCAAACTGTCCAGAAACTGGGCAGTGAATTCGCCGTCAAACACATGTGCGGTTGCGCCGGTCATCCATACCCCATCGTCACGCCAATCAATTTCAATCGGGCCCCCATCCAGATCAATCTTGACGTTTGGCCCGGTCAGCCCCCGCCGATGGGCGGCCACCGCGGTGGCGCACGACGATGATCCTGATGCCAGCGTCAAACCCACCCCGCGTTCCCAGACCCGCATCCGCAGGTGGTCGGTGGCAATTAAATGAGCAAACTGCACATTCGTGCGTTCTGGATAAAGCGGATCGTTTTCGATCACTGGCCCACGTTCGGTCAGATCAATCTGGTCTGCATCATCTACAAAAAATGTACAGTGTGGGTTCCCCATGCCCGTGGCAACCGGGTCACCTTTGATCGGCAGGTGAAGCGTGTCGACATCGCGGGCCAACGGAATGTCGCGCCATTCCAGAAGGGGGTGTCCCATGTTCACGGCGGTTCGCACATCATCAATGCGCTGTGCCCGCAACAAACCGCGTTCGGTTCGCAGGTCAAGGGCATCGGTCTGGGTTTCATCCATGATGAACCGCGCGACGCAACGCGTGGCATTCCCACAGGCGCCGGAAATCGAACCATCGGCATTCCAGAATGTCAGGTCAATGTCTGCGCCTGCGCTTTGGGTGATGACGGCCAGTTGATCAAAACCGACGCCCCGATGCCGATCCCCGATGGCCCGTGCCAAGGGGGCTGTGATTTGCGCATCTGCCCCGCGCGCATCCACAACGACAAAGTCATTGCCCAAGCCATGCATCTTCATGAATCGCACAAGATTCCCCCATCGGTTTCAGTGTTAGCGCAATACCGCACAGGCGCAGGTTTATCCAGACGTCGGCAATTCGCACAAAGGCGTCGAAATTGCGCCAAAAGCATCGCTGGTGAAATTTTCTTGTTGTTTGCGCTTTCGGCTTACGCCTATCCTTTCGATGATCCGCACAGGTAGTGCGTGTTCAAAAATGTACAGGGAGAATACTAATGAAATATCGTTTGTTGGCCGCAGGTGCGGTTGCAGCAACCATGGGTGCGACATCTGCATCTGCTGACTGCGGCGAAGTATCGATCACACAAATGGACTGGGCGTCCGCACGTGTTGTGACAGCTGTTGCAGAATTCCTGATGGCCCAAGGGTATGGCTGTGATGTGAACGTGGTTCCATCTTCCACAGTTCCAGCGCTGACATCTTTGGCGGAAACAGGCGAACCCGACATCCTGACAGAAGTCTGGGCAAACTCGACCCCAGCATACGAAGGTCTGTTGGCGGACGGCAAATTGGTTGAACTGACCCACGTTTTGTCCGACGGCGGCATCGAAGGTTGGTGGATCCCTCAGTATCTGGCGGAATCCAACCCAGAGCTGACCACATGGGAAGGCATCATGGCAAACCCAGCAGCAGTTGGTGGCAAATTCCACGACTGTCCATCGGGTTGGGCCTGTGACATCATCAACAACAACAACCTGAAAGCTGCGGGTGCAGAAGCAGGCGGTTTGGAACGCTTCCAGCACGGTTCAGGCGAAACACTGCAGACATCCATCGCGGCTGCTTACGCTGATGAGGCACCTTGGTTCGGTTACTACTGGGCGCCAACAGCTGTGTTGGGCAAATACCCAATGGTTCAAGTTGAAGTGCCAGCATATGACGCCGAAGCGCACACATGTAACGGGTCTTCCGATTGTGCGACACCTGGCTTCTCTGCCTATCCAGTTGCAAAAGTTGTGACAGCCGTATCCGGCACATTCGCTGAAGAAGAACCAGAAGTCACAGAACTGCTGCGCAACCTGGCGTTCACAAACTCCCAAATGGGTGAAATCCTGGCATGGCGTCTGGACAACAACGCGTCTGATGAAGAAGCCGCTGTATACTTCCTGACAAACTACAAAGATGTCTGGGGCAGCTGGTTGAACGACGAAGCCAAAGGCAAATTGGCAGCGATCCTGAACTAAGCAGGAACGACTTTCAAAACACCCCGTCCCAGTGGCGGGGTGTTTTTCAATGAATAGACCAAAAATCAGGGATGGGAATGAATGGCCTTTTATGATGGATTGATCGACGCACTGGGCCTGCGCGGGTCATGCGGAGATGACGGGGGTGGCAATCTTTCGATGGCCGACCTTTTGGCGGCGACAGGTGACGATGAAGCAGGAAAAGAATTCTTTCCGTTCCCTTCGCTGGATAATTTGAACGAAGCCTGCAGCAACATCGCGCAAAGCCGTGATGTGACCAAAGGCATCGAAAATGCATTCTTGGGCGTAAAAGACAGCCTGAAACTTGTGCTGGATCCGATCACACAGCCGTTGTCATGGTTGCTGGATGGATCCCTGTGGCTGTTTCAGGCCGTGCCATGGTTCATTATGATCCCGGTTTTGCTGTACATCACATGGTGGGTCGCCCGGTCCGTGGGTGTCACCATTTTCGTTGCGCTGTCCTTGTTGGGTCTTGCGTTTATTGATCACTACGATGTGACGATGCAGACGCTGTCGATCATCTTTGTGTGCACAGGCATTTCGATCCTGTTGGGCGTGCCGATTGGCATTGCGATGTCAAAAAATGACCGTTTGCAAAAATCCGTGATCCCGATCTTGGATCTGCTGCAAACGCTGCCATCTTTCGTGTATCTGATCCCGCTGATCTTCCTGTTTTCGGTCACTGAATCGAAACTGTATGGTATTGCGATCATCCTTTACGCCATCGTGCCGGTGATCCGTTTGACCGATCTTGGCATCCGCTTGGTCGACAAAGACGTGATCGAAGCGGCCGATGCTTTTGGCATGAACAGCCGGCAAAAACTGTGGGGCGTTCAGCTGCCACTGGCATTGCCGAATATCATGGCCGGCGTGAACCAGACCATCATGATGAGCCTTGCCATGGTTGTGATTGCATCGCTTGTGTCTGCACCGGGACTGGGTGTGAATGTTCTGCGTGGCATTCGTAACTTGGAATTGGGCGTGGGTATTGTTGCGGGTATCGGGATCGTGCTGTTGGCCGTTATTCTGGACCGCACGTCGAAAGCTGCACTTGATCGGGTCGATATGGCCCGGAAACACAATTAAAGGGGCGCGGAGAATATGAGCGATCCAAAAGTCCGCATCCGCGACATGTACAAAATCTTTGGCCCCCGGGACAAAGACGTACTGGCCCATGTCAAAAACGGCATGGGTAAGGAAGAACTGCTGGTCCAACACAAGCACGTGTTGGGTCTGCAGGATATCAACGTCGATATGCAGGAAGGTGAAATCACCGTGATCATGGGCCTTTCGGGGTCTGGGAAATCCACGGCGATCCGGCACCTGAACCGTTTGATTGAACCCACTGCGGGCGAAATCTATGTCGATGGTGAAGACGTCATGAAACTGTCCGAATCCGGTCTGCGCAGTCTGCGACAGGAAAAGATGTCGATGGTGTTCCAAAAGTTTGCGCTTTTGCCACACCGTACGGTTGCCCAGAACGCGGCAATGTCCTTGGCCATTCGTGGCCGGGACGAAGACGAACAAAAGTCCGAAGCGCTGCGGTGGCTGGATCGGGTGGGGTTGACCGGTTATGATGGTCATTATCCCAGCCAGTTGTCCGGTGGGATGCAACAACGTGTGGGGATTGCCCGCGCGTTGACAGCCAACACCGACATCATGCTGATGGACGAAGCGTTTTCCGCGCTTGACCCGCTGATCCGGACAGACATGCAGGACCTGTTGTTGGAACTGCAGACCGAACTGAACAAAACGATCATCTTCATCACCCACGATCTGGATGAAGCGCTTAAACTGGCAGATCACCTTGTGATTCTGAAAGATGGTGCAGTTGTTCAACAGGGCGAACCACAGCATATCCTGCTGAACCCGAATGATCCCTACATCGAAGACTTCGTGTCCGACATCAACCGGGCGCGGGTTTTGAAGGCACGTTCGATCATGCAGCCGATCACTGCCAAGAAATTTGCTGGTGATGTCCGGGCAAATGACAACCTGGAAAGCATGATTGCGGTTTCGGGTGGCGAAACATCCCTTACCTATCGCGTTTTGAACGCGGCAGGGGAACCGGTTGGTCAAATCGACATGCGCGATTTGGTCAGGGCCCTTGTTCCACGGGTGTCGTCAACAGCAGCCTAACTGCGATATTCCGTCCCGGCCCATCAGATTTTCTGTTTTGGGCCGGGAATCCCCTTGACCCCCCCGCAGACCTTTTCTAAACGCCCCCTATTGCGTGGGCCCTTAGCTCAGTTGGTAGAGCAACTGACTTTTAATCAGTGGGTCACAGGTTCGAATCCTGTAGGGCTCACCAATTTTCCCTGACAACAGCAGATTAACACTTCAGCGGTATCTTGGTTTTGTATGTGAACAAAGGGAATGGGCATTTGGAATGTTCGGTCGTGATTCCGTATTTCAATCGTCCAAACAGCCTGCGCCGCACCCTAAGATCCTTGAAAACTCAAAAAACCGATCATCGCTACGAAGTTCTGGTTGTCGATGACGGATCCGATATTCCGCCGCAAGATGTTGTTGCAGCGGTTGATCGGCCGACACGCACACGGTTTCTGTCCCAATCGAACGTTGGTCCTTCTGCCGCGCGTGCGCTTGGTGGGGATCAGGCCCAAGGCAACATCGTCGTGTTCCTTGATTGTGATCAGATTGTTGATCCATTTTTTGTGAACAATCACATCGTTCCATTTCGCAGGATTCCGGACCGTTTCATGCAGATCGGAACCCGCCGTAATCTTGCGCCAAACACAGATTTTTCTTTGCCGTTGGAAACGGCGAAATTTACCGGCGATGAACGGGTCGGGCTGTTCCTAAAAACATCTTACAACCTTGGAAATTTGGAATGCGCTTGGCATCTTGGGTTTTCGCATAACATGTCGATGCGGCGGCGCGATCTGGAAGCCGTTGGTGGGTTCGATCCCAACTTTGTTGGCTGGGGATTGGAAGATTGTGAAATCACGTACCGGTTTGCAAAAAACGGCATCCCGGTTGTGCTGAACCCGAATGTTCAGGCGCTTCACCAACCACATCCGAAAAATCAGACTCCCGCACGGTACCAGCGGTGGCTGCAGAATCTTGCATATTTCGAAGCAAAACATCCTGAAAAGCCGGTCAAGGCCCAGCGGGTTTTGTGCAATTCAATGAACCCTGATTTCATTGGTCCGGCCTCTTGGTCTTATACCATGTTGGGTTTGGAACTTGTGCTGCGCGCTGACACGGGGCGGCCTGCGCCAGCACCGATTGCGGCAGACAAGCCGATCAACGATTTCGGCGAACTGTCTGCCACGGCAAAATCAGGCAATGTCGGGCAAACCATTGCCCGTATATCAGCCAAAGACGTTGAATTGTTTGTCGGGTGTCAGATTGACCCGGCATTTCGTGAAGTGCGCATGGCTTTTCAATAACCCGGGCACTTGCCATAGCCACGCTAATCCCTTACACGCCGCGCGGTGGACTGATCCACAAGACTTGCCGTGTTTGTATGCCCATCGCTTCGGTATGCAGTTCCGGCCCGAAAGGAAGCGACATGAAACTCCATGAACTCCGGGATAACCCGGGTGCTGTAAAATCCAAAAAACGCGTTGGCCGGGGCCCCGGTTCTGGCAAAGGTAAGACCGCTGGCCGTGGTATCAAAGGTCAGAAGTCCCGGTCTGGTGTGGCCATCAACGGGTACGAAGGCGGGCAAATGCCATTGTACCAACGTCTGCCAAAGCGTGGGTTCAACAAGCCAAACCGTGCGAAATACGCTGTTGTCAATCTGGGCATGATCCAGAAATTCATCGACGCAGGCAAATTGTCTGGCGACATCACAGAAGACAGCCTGATCGAATCTGGTCTGGTGCGCCGCAAACTGGACGGTGTGCGTGTTCTGGCCAAAGGTGATTTTACCGCCAAAGCGAACATCACTGTGACGGGCGCTTCCGCCTCTGCGGTGGACGTTGTTGCAAAAGCCGGCGGTTCACTGACAGTCACAAAAGCCGCAGCGGCAGAATAAATGGTTGTGGGCACCCAAAGCGGTGCCTACATTGCATTCGAAGTTTTCCAAACGCCGCTAACCGGGAAACCGATTGGCGGCGTTTCATCGTTTTAGGGAGTGTTCCATGGCATCGGCCGCAGAACAAATGGCATCGAACCTTAGCTGGGGAACGCTTGGCAAAGCAACAGAGTTGCGCCAACGTATTTTCTTCACCATTGGATTGCTGATCGTCTACCGCATCGGAACCTACATTCCCGTGCCCGGAATCGACACCGTTGCGTTGCAACAGTTCATGGACCAAGCGGCCAGTGGCCTTGGCGGTGTGCTGTCGATGTTCACCGGTGGCGCGTTGGCCCGGATGGGGATTTTTGCCCTTGGTATCATGCCATATATTTCCGCGTCGATCATCGTGCAGCTTTTGTCTGCTATGTGGGAACCTCTGAAGCAGCTGAAAAAAGAAGGTGAACAGGGGCGCAAAAAGATCAATCAATACACGCGCTATGGCACCGTGGTGCTTGCCACGTTCCAGGCGTACGGATTGGCTGTCAGCCTGCAATCGGGTGATCTGGTCACCGATCCCGGCATTTTCTTCATCGCAGCATGCGTGATCACCCTTGTGGGTGGCACGATGTTCTTGATGTGGCTGGGCGAACAGATCACGGCACGGGGCATCGGAAACGGTATTTCGCTGATTATCTTTGTGGGGATCATTGCTGAATTGCCTGCCGCGTTTGGACAGTTCTTTGAACAGGGTCGCGTGACCGGCAATTGGGGGCTGACGCTGGGCGTTCTGGCCATGCTGATCGTCACGCTGGGCTTTGTCGTGTTCATGGAACGCAGCCTGCGCAAAATTCACATCCAATATCCGCGTCGTCAGGTTGGGATGAAAGTATATGATGGCGGGTCCAGCCATTTGCCGATCAAGGTGAACCCGGCGGGTGTGATCCCTGCGATCTTTGCATCCGCCCTTTTGTTGCTGCCCACGACGCTGACAACATTTGGTGGGGGGCAGTCGAACGAAACGGTGTCCTATATCCTGTCGCTGTTCGGTCAGGGGCAACCTGCGTTCTTGATCTTGTTCACTGCGATGATCGTGTTCTTCACTTACTTTTATACCAAGGAAGTGTCGTTCAAGGTCGATGACGTGGCAGACAATCTGAAGAACCAGAACGGATTTGTCCCCGGCATTCGGCCCGGCGCCAAGACTGCTGAATATCTTGACTACGTGGTGACACGGATCCTTGTTTTGGGTGCGGGTTATCTGGCTTTGGTCTGTTTGATCCCGGAAATCTTCCGGTCACAGTTCGCAATCACGGCCTATTTCGGTGGCACGTCGATCCTGATCATCGTGTCCGTTGGCATGGACACCATTCAGCAGGTACAGTCACACCTGTTGGCCCATCAATACGAAGGGCTGTTGGAAAAATCACAATTGCGCGGCAAAAAGCGCAAAAAGGGACCTGCAAGACGATGAATATTATCCTTCTCGGACCGCCGGGTGCCGGCAAGGGCACCCAAGCCCAAATGCTGGTAGACGAACGCAACATGGTCCAACTGTCCACGGGTGACATGTTGCGGGCTGCGAAAACGTCCGGTTCTGAAATGGGTAAGAAAGTCGCTGCGATCATGGATGCGGGCGAATTGGTCACAGATGAAATCGTGATCGGCCTGATTGAAGAAAAGCTGGACGGCGAAGCGGCGGGTGGATTTATCTTTGATGGGTTTCCGCGCACGCTTGCACAGGCGGATGCGCTGGGCGAATTGCTGGACCGCAAGGGTCACTCACTTGACGCTGTCATTGAGCTGGAAGTCAACGATGAGGTGTTGGTGGGCCGCATTGTCAACCGCGCGAAAGAGGCAGTTGCCGCAGGCGGCACAGCCCGCGCAGATGACAATGAAGAAAGCCTGAAAATCCGCTTGATGGAATACTACAAAAAGACGTCACCCCTGTTGGGCTATTATTATGCCAAGGGCAATCTGACGTCTGTTGATGGCCTTGGCGAAATTGCTGAGGTTAAAGCAGCAGTCGCCGCCGTGTTGGATGCGTGATCCCCAAGCGTTCATAAAATATCAATAATTTTTCCTTGACGGCGCGGGCATTCCTTGACCCGCGTCCCATATCCGCCTATGTGGCAACCTCTGACTGAGAATCGAGTTGCGCTTGTTTTGGCGCAGATCACCTCAACCCAAAGCAAAGCCCGCCGGCAATCGCCACGGGCTTTTCTGTGAAAACAGGTTCCGGAATTACGGAACCGCAGTGAAAGGAACAGCCTTGGCTCGTATCGCCGGCGTAAACATCCCGACCGCAAAGCGTGTCCCGATCGCCCTGACATATATCACCGGAATTGGCCCAACATCCGCCAAAGCCATTTGTGAAGCCGTGAACATCGACGCAACGCGTCGCGTGAACGAATTGTCTGACGCAGAAGTCCTGTCAATTCGTGAACACATCGATGCAAACTACACCGTCGAAGGTGACCTGCGTCGCGAAGTTCAGATCAACATCAAACGTCTGATGGATTTGGGCTGCTATCGCGGTCTGCGCCACCGTCGGAACCTGCCTGTGCGCGGTCAGCGCACCCACACAAACGCACGGACCCGCAAAGGCCCTGCAAAAGCCATCGCTGGCAAGAAGAAGTAAGGGAGGGTTCGATAAATGGCACGTGATCGTCGCGCACCAAAGCGCAAGGAACGTAAGAACATTGCATCGGGCGTTGCCCATGTGAATTCTTCTTTTAACAACACAAAAATCCTGATTTCTGACGTACAAGGCAACGCCATTTCTTGGTCGTCCGCTGGTACCATGGGTTTCAAAGGGTCGCGGAAATCCACGCCCTATGCTGCCCAGATGGCAGCAGAAGACGCCGGTAAGAAAGCACAGGAACACGGCGTGAAAACACTGGAAGTTGAAGTGCAAGGCCCCGGTTCAGGACGTGAAAGCGCCCTGCGCGCGTTGGCAGCATTGGGTTTGAACATCACATCCATTCGCGATGTGACACCAATTGCACACAACGGCTGCCGCCCACCAAAGCGCCGCCGCGTATAAGTTTTTCTTTTGGGCGTGCTGGTGACAGTGCGCCCATTGGTTCGCACGACACCTCGGGCGTCTTTGCTTTTGGACATGGGCAAAGACAGGAATGGAGGACCAAATGATCCACAAAAATTGGGCAGAATTGATTAAACCGATGCAACTGGATGTAAAGCCAGGTGCAGACCCCAGCCGTCAGGCGACGTTGGTTGCCGAACCACTGGAACGTGGGTTTGGTTTGACATTGGGCAACGCGCTGCGTCGTGTTTTGATGTCGTCGCTGCAAGGCGCTGCGATCACATCCGTTCAAATCGACAACGTGTTGCATGAATTTTCCAGCGTTGCCGGCGTTCGTGAAGATGTCACAGACATCATCTTGAACCTGAAGGGTGTTTCCATCCGCATGGAAGTCGAAGGCAGCAAGCGTTTGACCGTTCAAGCCAAAGGCCCCGGCGTTGTCACAGCAGGCAACATCGTTGAATCCGCTGGCATTGAGATCTTGAACAAAGATCACATCATTTGCCACCTGGACGAAGGCGCTGACCTGTTCATGGAACTGACCGTGAACACGGGTAAGGGCTATGTGGCTGCTGACAAGAACAAGCCAGAAGATGCGCCAATCGGGATGATTGCGATTGATGCGATCTATTCCCCAGTCAAGAAGGTCAGCTATGACGTTCAACCCACCCGTGAAGGGCAGGTATTGGACTATGACAAGCTGACCATGAAGATCGAAACAGACGGGTCGCTGACACCGGACGATGCCGTGGCTTATGCGGCGCGTATTCTGCAAGATCAGCTGTCCATCTTTGTGAACTTTGATGAGCCGGAAAGTGCATCGTCTTCGTCTGAAGATGATGGTCTGGAATTCAACCCGCTGCTGTTGAAGAAAGTGGATGAACTGGAACTGTCTGTCCGGTCTGCCAACTGCCTGAAGAACGACAACATCGTTTACATCGGTGATCTGATCCAGAAAACCGAAGCAGAGATGTTGCGGACGCCAAACTTTGGCCGGAAGTCTTTGAACGAAATCAAAGAAGTCCTGTCTGGCATGGGGCTGCATCTGGGCATGGACGTCGAAGATTGGCCACCAGAAAACATCGAAGATCTGGCTAAGAAATTCGAAGACAACTTTTGATGTGCGGGCGCATCGCGCGCCCCCACATCCCCCCCGGGCAATCCTGCCCCAATAACGCGAGGGGGACCCTACGCAGGTCCCTCCGATCCAAAGCAAAAATGAAGGAATGATCACATGCGTCACGCTCGCGGATACCGCCGTCTAGGACGGACACACGAACACCGTAAAGCCCTGTTTGCAAACATGGCGGGTTCGTTGATTGAACACGAACAAATCAAAACAACTTTGCCCAAAGCCAAAGAGCTGAAGCGGATTGTTGAAAAGTTGATCACGCTTGGCAAACGTGGCGATGCGCATGCGCGTCGTCTGGCAGCCAGCCGTTTGAAGCAGGATCAGCATGTCGCGAAACTGTTTGATGTTCTGGGTCCACGCTATGCAGAACGCCCCGGCGGCTGTGTGCGGGTTCTGAAAGCAGGTTTCCGCTATGGCGATATGGCACCAATGGCGATCATCGAATTGGTTGACCGTGACGTTGATGCGAAAGGTGCAGCTGACAAGGCGCGGCTCGAAGCTGAAGAAGCTGACGCATAAGCCATCTGAAAACCAGATGAGAAAGGGGGCCGCACGGCCCCTTTTTTTGTGCAAACCGGCCACTTTATTTGTGGCCCGTTGACACTTTGTTAACACATTTTCGCCACTGAGATTGGGAACAGTCAAAACCGAGTACACAGGTACGACCGCTGAAAAGCGGTATTTTGTACCTTGTGCCGTATGTAGTGGTTTTGTGTGTATAAATCACAAAATATGATGTAAATTTCCCGCAAAACCAGCGGGTTACACAAGTATGGGTTGACTGAATCGCATTGCGTTAGTCTAAAAGTTGCATGTCGTCGACGGGTTTAGAATTGAAGCGGTACGAACTGGGTCTTATGGCCCCGTCCGGCTATTATGTGGGACTACACATCCGCTTCACATCTCCGATGATATTCTTGGATAACTACCCAGAAGCTTGGACAGAGCATTATACAAGCCAGGCCTACGCCCTACGGGACCCCATCGTTGCATGGGGATTTTCCACCACAGGTGTCACCCGGTGGAGCGAGATCGAACTCCCTGACCCATTCGAAATCATGAAACAGGCCAAAGAATACGGTCTGGTTTATGGCGTTTCCGTATCGGTTGGGGAAATGACATCACGCACCATTGGCAGCGTCTCTCGTCATGATCGGGAATATACTGACGAAGAAATCACGCACATCCAAGACATCATCCAAACTCTCCACGTGATCACGGAACCCCCTGACAGTTTGACGTCTGCGCAAATCGAAGCGCTGCGTTTGATTGCTTCTGGCATGCGATATGCGGAAGCCGCCAAAAAGTTGGGAATATCCGGGAGTGCGTTGAAAGCACGTCTGACGGCAGCGCGGAACAAGCTTTTGGCCAGAACCACGGCCGAAGCGATCCAACGCGCGAAAGAATACAGGCTGCTTTAACCATCACCTGGAGGGATAAACCGATGGAAACGACCACTCTTTCTTTTGCTAACATGCACAACCATGGCGCACTTTACTCAAACCTTCTACGCGCCCGAAGGGAATCCTTTATCGATCGGAATGCGTGGGATTTGCCGCAAGCCGATGGTATGGAATATGATCAATACGATACGCCAGCCAGCCGATGGATTGCGGTTCATGAATTCGGGCAAGTGCTGGCCGGTATTCGGCTGACACCAACCACCAATCGTTGCGGCATCTATTCCTACATGATCCGCGATGCACAAATGGGCGTTATCGACACGATCCCGGAAAATCTGTTGTACAAGACTGCGCCGATTGCCACCAACATCTGGGAAAGCAGCCGGATGTTCGTGAACAATGCGACGCCCATGAAAATCAGGCGCAGGGTGCATGCGCATCTGACGCTTGAGATGTTGAAGACCGCACGGGATTTGGGCGCAGTGGAGGTGTTGGGCCTGATCCCGGCAAACTGGCCCCGCTGGGCCCCACGCATTGGCTGTGTGTTTGATGCCGCTGGCCCGGTCATGGACATCGACGGCACGGAATATCAATGCATATCCATTGATATGACCAAAAACCTGCACTGATCTTTCCCATTGGGGCATCCGCGCATAGGGTGCCCCAATGGATGACTTGTTCCAAACCGAAACGCGCACCGCAAAGACGCAACCGCTGGCCGATGTGCTGCGGCCAAAGTCACTGGATGACGTGATTGGTCAGGCCCCGCTTTTGGGGCCTGAAGGCAGCCTGACCGTCATGTTGGCGGGGGGGCATCTGTCATCGATCATTTTCTGGGGGCCGCCGGGCGTGGGCAAAACCACCATTGCGCGATTGCTGGCGGCTGAATCTGATCTGCATTTCGTTCAGATCAGTGCGATCTTTTCGGGTGTGCCCGAATTGCGCAAAGTGTTTGATGCGGCAAAGCTGCGCCGGGATCAGGGGCAGGGGACATTGCTGTTCGTTGATGAAATCCATCGTTTCAACAAAGCACAGCAAGACGGCTTCTTGCCACATATGGAAGATGGAACCATCGTTCTTGTTGGAGCCACGACCGAAAATCCATCGTTTGAATTGAACGCTGCGGTTTTATCCCGATCACAGGTGATGGTTTTGGAACGGCTGTCATTGGCGGATCTGGAACATCTGACCCAGCGGGCAGAACAACATCTGGGTCGCAGTCTGCCCCTGGATGGGCCTGCCCGCGAACAGCTTTTGGAAATGGCGGATGGGGATGGGCGGTCCTGTTTGAACCTGATTGAACAGGTTGCATCGTGGAACGTGGATCACAAGCTGACAGCGGTGGAACTGGGGCACCGCCTGTCGCGGCGGGCCGCGCAATACGACAAGTCTGGTGATGGCCATTACAATCTGATTTCGGCGTTGCACAAATCCGTTCGGGGGTCAGACCCGGATGCCGCCCTTTATTGGTTTGCACGCATGTTGGATGGCGGCGAAGATCCGCGTTTCCTGGCCCGTCGTCTGACGCGGATGGCGGTCGAAGACATTGGTTTGGCTGATCCGCAGGCGCAATCTGTTTGTCTGGACAGTTGGAATACTTATGAACGTCTGGGCAGTCCAGAAGGGGAACTGGCCCTTGCACAGGCGGTCATCTATCTGGCGCTGGCCCCGAAATCGAACGCAGCTTATGTGGCTTACAAGGCGTCAGTGAAAGCCGCAAAATCCACAGGATCCAAGCTGCCCCCCAAACACATTCTGAATGCGCCGACCGATCTGATGAAAGATCAGGGTTACGGCGCGGACTATGCCTATGATCACGATGCCGAAGACGGGTTTTCCGGCCAAAACTATTTCCCCGATGGGATGAAAAGACCGCAATACTACGCCCCGGTTGAACGAGGGTTTGAACGTGAACTTGGCAAGCGGGTCGAATACTTTGCGAAGTTGCGCCAGAAACGCAACGGTTGACTCTGACCGCATTCCGCAAGACACCCGCGCCATGATCCAGACCACCCTTCTTGTCGCTTTTGGCGGGGCCATCGGGGCCAGCGCACGGTTTCTTTTGGGAACTGTATTGGTGCGCCTCGCGCCATCTGGTTTTCCGATCGCGGTGCTGACTGCGAATGTGGTGGGGTCCGTCCTGATGGGGGTGGCTGTTGTCTATCTGGGGCGCACGGGTAGCAGCCTTGCGCCATTTGTGATGACCGGAATTCTGGGTGGGTTCACCACATTTTCTGCCTTTTCGTTAGAGGCTTACACCCTGTTTGACCGCGGGGATTGGGGGCAAGCCGCCCTGTATGTTGGTCTTTCGGTGGCCTTATCTATTTTGGGTCTGGTGGCCGGGATCGTATTCACAAGGATGGCCGTGGCATGAGTGGTGTACAGCATATTACCGTTGCGGCAGGGGATGGGGATCAACGACTGGACCGGTGGTTGCGTCGTCAATTCCCGCAGTTGGGTCAGGGACGCATCGAAAAGATGTGTCGCAAGGGCGAACTGCGCGTCGACGGGGGACGGGTGAAAACAGCCACCCGTGTTGAAGAAGGGCAGATCGTCCGCGTGCCGCCGTTGCCCGATCCGGATGCCCCAAAGCCGGTGCAAGAACATCGTGTGTCTGACGCGGATGCCAAGATGATTCAGGGCTGCGTGATTTACCGCGATGATCACATCATCGCGCTGAACAAACCGCCGGGGTTGCCAGTACAAGGTGGCAGCAAACAAACCCGGCACGTGGATTCACTGGCCCCTGCATTGCGATTTGGACTGGATGAAAATCCCCGGCTGGTCCACCGGCTGGACAAAGACACGTCTGGCATTCTTCTTTTGGGGCGCAGCCGGTTTGCCGCATCGGCGTTGGCCGAAAGTTTTCGGCATCGCAACACGCGCAAGATTTATTGGGCCGTCGTTGCAGGCGCACCAACACCCCGCATGGGCAGCATCAAATACGGCCTTGTCAAAGCGCCCGGTCATGGGCGCGGTGGGGAAGGGGAGAAAATGCACTGCATCCATCCCCGCGATGTCGCAGATACCGAAGGTGCCAAACGGGCGCATTCCGATTACGCCGTCCTGTCCAACCTTGGGGGTCGTGCGGCATGGGTCGCCTTGGTTCCGATCACGGGACGGACGCATCAGTTGCGTGCCCATATGGCCGAAATGGGCCACCCCATTGTGGGGGATGGGAAATACGGCGGATCGGGTCAGGAAAACCTTGGCGATGGTTGGGGCGCGCAGCTGGGCGGCGATATTTCGAAGAAACTGCACCTGCATGCCCGTCATTTGTCATTTGAACACCCCGTCACAAAGGCACAGGTCGTTTTGACGGCACCCCTGCCGGAACACATGAAACGCACGTGGGATCAATTTGGATGGGTGGCATCAGATGTGCCTGTCGATCCATTTGAAGATGCCTGATGTTACTTGCACTTTTTGATATGGACGGAACGCTGATCGACAGTCAGGCGCATATCGTTGGCGCCATGACCAAAGCATTTGAAGCCGATGGTCTGACGCCGCCGACGCGCGACGCGATCCTTTCGATTGTTGGTTTGTCGTTGGATCAAGCGATGTTTGTGCTGGCGCCAGAACAGCCTGTGGATCGGCGGGTTCGGCTGGTAGATGGGTACAAAAGCGCGTTCATGGCGATGCGATCTGCCGGGCATGTGTCACCCCTGTATGACGGGGCGCTGTCATGCTTGAAAACATTGTCTGAACATCCTGACGTGGTGCTGGGCATTGCAACCGGCAAATCACGCCGGGGGGTCGAGGCTGTGTTCCAACAGCATCAGATCAAACCATTTTTTGCCACGGTGCAGGTCGCCGATGACCACCCATCAAAACCCCATCCTGCCATGGCCGACGCAGCGTTGTTGGAAAGTGGCGCAACACACGGTGTGATGATTGGGGACACGACCTATGACATGCAGATGGGCAAAGCCGCCGGCATGCGAACACTGGGGGTCACGTGGGGGTATCACAGCCGCACAATGCTGTTGTCTGATAGCGACACACTTTGTGATCGGTTCGAAGACGTTGCACCGCACATCATGAAGGAGCTGACGGTATGAGCGAATGGTCCGCCAAACGCTTTTGGACAAATGCAAGCGTGTCTGAAACGGAACAGGGTTACACTGTTTTGCTGGACGGTCGCGTGATCAAAACCCCAGCCAAAGCGACCCTTGTCGTGCCGACGCACGATCTGGCGGCTGCGATTGCACAGGAATGGCGCGATCAGGGTGAAAAAATTGACCCGACAACCATGCCAATGACCCGATCCGCGAATTCAGCAATCGACAAGGTCAAAGTTCAAAGGGCGGAAGTGGCAGCGCTGATTGCAGATTATGGTGGGTCGGATTTGTTGTGCTATCGCGCGGCCCGACCGGACCGTCTGGTCGAACGTCAGATTGCGACATGGGACCCGCTGCTTGAATGGTCGCAAATCACATTGGGTGCGCCCCTGTTGTGTGCAGAAGGGGTGATGCACATCGAACAGCCCGCAGCGTCTGTCGCGACCCTGCGCGCCGCGGTCATTGATCAGGGGCCGTTTTCGCTGACGGCGCTGTATGATCTGGTCGC
Organism: Planktomarina sp.; assembly: GCA_020630595.1. Classification (GTDB taxonomy): domain Bacteria; phylum Pseudomonadota; class Alphaproteobacteria; order Rhodobacterales; family Rhodobacteraceae; genus Planktomarina. The sequence continues at coordinate 4,915 of JAHDBC010000033.1, read as the reverse complement.
CCTGTCAGGATCTTTGGTGATCGGGCTTGCCGCCCAACGCGGTGCCTTTGAAATCGCTGCACTTTGGCAGGCATCGATTCTGGATGAATCATTCCAGATCGAAGAATGGGGCGCGGATGAAGAAGCTTTAAACATGCAACAAACCAAGGCACGGGCCTTCGAAAATGCTGCAAAATTTCAGCGTCTTGTGAGTATGCAATCGTATACAAAATGATTCCTTTAGGATTCATCAAGATTCGTCGCAAAAATCAGCAATAAGCGTGATGGATTGCTTGACGTATCCGGTGGCCCTGACCATTGTGGCCTTCATTGTGAGGGGGGGATCCTTCGCATCAATCTGATCGTTAGATCAACAGACTGCCCTGAATGGGGCGGACAATAGGATGAGGTAACTATGAAAAAATCCGTACTCTTCGGCGCATTGGCCGCCGCTGGTATGACAGCTGGCGTTGCCGGCGCAGCTACACTGGACGATGTTCAGGCACGTGGCGTGATGAACTGTGGTGTGACAACTGGTGTTCCAGGCTTCGCTGAACCAGACGCCAACGGCGTATGGCAGGGCTTTGACGTTGCAGTATGCCGCGCAGTTGCCGCAGCTGTGCTGGGCGACAGCACCGCAGTTGAGTTCGTACCAACAACAGGTAAGACACGCTTCACCGCGCTGGCTTCCGGCGAAATCGACATGCTGGCACGTAACACCACATGGACATTCTCTCGCGATGTTGACCTGAAGTTCGAATTCACAGGCGTGAACTACTACGACGGTCAGGGCTTCATGGTTCCAGCGTCGCTGGGCGTGACATCCGCTGCTGAACTGGACGGCGCAACAGTCTGCATCCAAACAGGTACAACAACAGAATTGAACCTGGCTGACTTCTTCCGTTCCAACAACATCACATACGAACCCGTGCCAATCGAAACAGGTTCCGAAGCGGTTCAGCTGTTCCTGGCCGGTTCTTGCGACGTTTACACAACTGACCGTTCCGCGCTGGCTGCACAACGTGCAAACTTCCCAGCACCAGACGATTTTGTTGTTCTGCCAGAAGTCGTATCCAAAGAGCCACTGGGCCCACTGGTACGTCACGGCGACAACGAATGGGGCGACATTGTTCGTTGGACATTGAATGCACTGATCACAGCTGAAGAGCTGGGCGTGACATCTGACAACATCGAAGAACTGTCTGCTGGCACAAACAACCCAGAAATCAACCGTCTGCTGGGTTCCGAAGGCACCCTGGGCGAAATGCTGGGTCTGGACGCAGAATGGGCCAAGCGCGCAATCGCAGCTGGCGGCAACTACGGTGAAGTGTTCGAAGGCAACATCGGTGCAGCGACCAACATCGGTCTGGCACGTGGCCTGAACGCACAGTGGACAGACGGTGGTCTGATCTACTCCCCACCATTCCGTTAAGAACGGATTTCGGAAAGGGCGCGGTCAATCCGCGCCCTTTTCATATCTAAAGCACTAAAAATGCAGCGGCGGGGATGCCGCAGCCATTTAGGGAACCACACATGTCTACAATGACGGATCCACAGCCCCAGGGTTTTCGCCTGGGCATGTTGATCAGTGATACGCGGTACCGGTCCTATACGTTCCAGTTCATCGCGCTGATCTTGCTGATCGTTTCTATTGCATATCTGATATCAAACCTTTTCGCGAACCTTGCCGCGAATGGTTTGGATATTTCCTGGGCGTTTCTGGGCGAACCTGCGGGTTACGACATCAACCAACGCCCAATTGAATACACCAGCCAATCCACCCATGCCCGCGCATCGATGGTGGGGGCTATCAACACCTTGATCGTTGCCTTTCTGGCCTGCGTGTCCGCCACCGTTTTGGGCGTGATCGCAGGTGTGCTGCGTCTGTCCAACAACTGGATCGTTTCCAAGTTGATGAGCGCATACGTCGAAGCATTCCGCAACGTTCCGGTCCTGATCTGGATCCTGATCATCTTTCTGGCGATGTCGAATGCATTCCCACAGCCACGGGCATTTCGGGGTGAAACACCCGATGCGACGATGCTGTTTGATGCGGTCGCTTTCACCAACCGTGGGGTTTATGTGCCATCATTCGTGAATGGTGCAGGTTCAGCGATTTTCTGGCTTGTCTTGCTGGCGTCGATCATCGGTGTCTTTGCATACCGCCGGTACGCAAAGAACCTTTTGTTCAAGACAGGTAAGCTTCTTCCTACGGGCTGGCCTTCGCTTGCCATCCTGATCGTGCCATCTTTGTTGATGTATTTCGTCTTGGGTCAGCCGGTGACGCTGGAATACCCAGAACTGAAAGGCTTCAACTTCCAAGGCGGCGTGCACATGCGTCTGTCCCTGATTGCCCTGTGGTTCGCGCTTGCAATCTATACCGGTGCGTTCATCGCTGAAAACGTTCGTGCCGGTATCCTCGCGATTTCCAAAGGCCAGACAGAGGCTGCAGCGGCACTGGGTATGCGCCCGGGACGGATCATGAATTTGGTCATTCTGCCACAAGCCCTGCGCGTTATCATTCCGCCGCTGATTTCCCAGTACCTGAACATCACCAAAAATTCGTCATTGGCGATTGCGGTGGGTTACATGGATATCACCGGGACATTGGGCGGCATCACCCTGAACCAGACAGGTCGTGCGATTGAATCGATCCTGCTGTTGATGCTGTTCTATCTGATCATCAGCTTGTCAATTTCTGCGATCATGAACGTCTACAACAACTCTGTTAAACTGAAGGAGCGGTAGAATGAGCGATACACATGCACAATCCGTCGCCTTCGTGCGCACGACAGAAATTCCACCAGCACCGCCCCCAACGATGGAAACAGGTGCGATCAAGTGGATCCGTGAAAACCTGTTTTCAAGCGTTTTGAACACAGTCCTCACGGTGCTTGCGCTTTACTTTGTCATTCGTGGCGTGATCGCGGTTGGCCCTTGGATGCTGAACGGTGTTTGGAACACAGGCAGTTTGCGCGAATGCCGCGAAGTGCTGGATGGCACCAATGCCGCGTGTTGGTCCGTGCTGACAGAACGCTGGAACCAGCTGCTGTTCGGGTTCAAATATCCCCCTGAATTCTACTGGCGTCCGACGGTTGCGTTCGTTCTGTTGCTGGTTGCGGCTGCACCAGTGTTGTTCAATGCGTTGCCCCGTAAGATGTTGATTTTGACGGCAATCTATCCCTTCTTGGCTTACTGGCTGATCTGGGGTGGCACCATCATCACGCCGATCTTTGCGGCCTTGGGCTTTGTTGCGGCGTACTTTGCTTTCACCAACGGGGAACGGATGTATGGGTTCTTCCTTGGGTTGGTTGCGGGCGTGGGTGCGGCGCTGATCACATGGTTTATCGGCGGCATCATTGCCGATGCGATGCCGGGGTCCATGCTGGAAGCTGTGCCCAGCCGGGACATGGGTGGCTTTATGCTGAACATGATCTTGGGTACGGTCTGCGTGTCGCTGTCGATCCCGTTGGGGATTGTGCTGGCGCTGGGCCGTCAATCCAACATGCCGATCATCAAGGGCATCTGTGTGGTGTTCATTGAATTCGTGCGGGGTGTGCCGCTGATCACGCTGCTGTTTGTGGCAAACGTGGTTCTGGCCTATTTCTTCCCACCCGGCACAAACCTTGACCTGATCTTGCGCGTGATCATCATGATCACCATGTTCTCTGCCGCCTATATCGCAGAGGTGATCCGGGGTGGTCTGGCTGCGTTGCCCAAAGGGCAATACGAAGCGGCCGACAGCCTGGGTCTGGATTACGCCCAATCCATGCGCCTGATCATCCTGCCCCAAGCGTTGAAAATTTCGATCCCCGGGATCGTCAACGTGGCGGTGGGCCTGTTCAAAGACACAACACTTGTTTCCGTGATTTCGATGTTTGATCTGGTCGGTATGATCCGTGGCCCGATCCTGTCATCGACAGACTGGACCGGCATCTATTGGGAAGTCTTCATCTTCGCCATCGTGCTGTTCTTTGTTGTCTGTTACGGAATTTCTCAATATTCGCAGTGGCTTGAGCGCCAACTTGCGACAGATCATAGGTGATACCAATGGCTGAAGCTCAAATGAAAAAATCCGACGAAGTCGCGATCACAATTCAGAACATGAACAAATGGTATGGGTCGTTCCACGTGCTGCGTGACATCGACCTGACGGTGACGCGCGGCGAACGGATCGTGATTTGTGGCCCATCCGGGTCTGGCAAATCCACGCTGATCCGGTGCATCAACGCGCTGGAAGAACACCAGCAGGGGTCGATTACGGTTGATGGCACTTTGCTGTCGTCTGATCTGAAAAACATCGACACCATCCGGTCAGAGGTTGGCATGTGCTTCCAGCACTTCAACCTGTTTCCGCATTTGACCATTCTGGAAAACTGCACACTTGCGCCGATCTGGGTTCGCAAAACACCCAAGAAAGAAGCCGAAGAAGTGGCGATGCACTATCTGGAAAAGGTCAAAATCCCGGATCAGGCGAACAAGTACCCCGGGCAGCTGTCCGGTGGTCAGCAGCAGCGTGTGGCGATTGCCCGGTCGTTGTGCATGAAGCCCCGCATCATGCTGTTTGACGAACCTACATCCGCCTTGGACCCAGAGATGATCAAAGAGGTTCTGGATACCATGGTGCAACTGGCCGAAGAAGGCATGACCATGCTGTGTGTGACCCACGAAATGGGCTTTGCCCGTCAGGTCGCCGACCGCGTGATCTTTATGGATGCCGGCCAGATCGTGGAACAAAACGAACCCGAAGAATTCTTTAACAACCCCAAATCCGAACGGACGCAATTGTTCCTGTCGCAGATTTTGGGCCATTAAAGACACCCACCATTGAACGCAAAAGGCCCCCGAAACGGGGGCCTTTTTTTGTGTAAAACGGCGATGTCACAACCCGTACACCCCCTGTACACCCCCCGTACATACCGCACGTGCAGCATTT
>JAHDBC010000062.1:2117-4081 GCA_020630595.1 Planktomarina sp. | reverse complement strand
GGTTTATGCCGCCCCGCGCGCGGCGCGTTTGCGTTCGTGGGGGTCCAGGTGCACTTTGCGCAGGCGGATGGCGTTTGGTGTGACTTCGACCAGTTCGTCGTTGTCGATATAGGCAATCGCCTCTTCCAAAGACATCTTCACGGGTGTGGTCAGGCGCACGGCTTCGTCGGTGCCCGACGCGCGCACGTTGGTCAGTTTCTTGCCCTTCAGGGGGTTCACTTCCAAATCGTTTTCGCGATTGTGTTCGCCGATGATCATGCCTTGATAGACATCTTCCTGCGACCCGATGAAAAACTTGCCACGGTCTTCGAGATTGAAAATCGCATAGGCAACGGACACGCCGTTTTCCATGCTGATCAACACCCCGGCGCGACGGCCCGGGATTGGGCCCTTGTGTGGGGCCCATGAATGGAACACGCGGTTCAAAATGCCTGTGCCGCGCGTATCGGTCAGGAATTCGCCCTGATACCCGATCAACCCACGCGATGGGACCAACGCGATGATCCGCGTTTTGCCGGCACCGGCGGATCGCATTTCGGTCAGGTCGCCCTTGCGTGCGCCGGTGATTTTTTCGATCACGGCCCCGGAATATTCTTCGTCGACGTCAATCGTGACCTCTTCGATGGGTTCCATCTTTTGGCCGTCCACATCTTTGAACAACACGCGCGGACGCGAAATCGACAATTCGAACCCTTCACGGCGCATGTTTTCGATCAACACGCCCATCTGCAATTCGCCGCGGCCTGCCACTTCGAAGGCTTCGCCGCCGGGGGTGTCGGTCACTTTGATCGCGACGTTGGTTTCCGCCTCTTCCATCAGGCGTTTGCGGATGACGCGGGATTGCACTTTTTTGCCATCACGGCCTGCAAGCGGGCTGTCGTTGATGCCAAAGGTGACAGAAATCGTTGGTGGGTCGATCGGCAGCGACGGGATCGGCGTATCAATGGATGGATCACACAGGGTGTCGGCCACCGTCGCCTTGGACATGCCGGCCACGGACACGATATCGCCTGCCACCGCTTCGTCGATTGGTTGCTGCTGCAAGCCACGGAACGCCAAAATCTTGGTGCAGCGGAACTGTTCAATCCGGTCGCCATCGCGCGACAGGGCCTTGATCGTGTCGCCGGGTTTCAAAACACCGGTTTCAACACGGCCCGTCAGGATACGACCAATAAAGGGGTCTGCGCCCAGCGTTGTTGCCAACATTGAAAATGGCTGATCTTGCTTTTCGATTTGTTTCGGCGGTTCCACGTGATCGACGATCAGCTGAAACATCGCTTCCAAATCTTTGCGCGGGCCATCCAGATCCACATCAGCCCAGCCGCTGCGGCCGGATGCGTAAAGGGTGGGGAAATCCAGCTGTTCGTCATTGGCATCCAGCGATGCGAACAGATCAAAACATTCATCCAACGCGCGGTCCGGTTCTGCGTCCGGTTTGTCGACCTTGTTGACCACAACGATTGGTTTCAGGCCCAATGCCAATGCTTTGGATGTGACAAACTTCGTTTGCGGCATCGGCCCTTCGGCAGCGTCGACCAACAAAACAACCCCATCCACCATGGACAGGATCCGTTCAACTTCCCCGCCAAAATCGGCGTGGCCGGGCGTGTCGACGATGTTGATGCGCACCCCGTTCCATTCAACGGACGTCGCTTTGGCCAAAATGGTGATCCCGCGTTCGCGTTCCAGATCATTGCTGTCCATCGCGCGTTCGGTCGTTGCCTGATTTTCCCGGAACGTGCCGGACTGTTTCAGAAGTTCATCCACCAGCGTGGTTTTGCCGTGGTCAACGTGTGCGATGATCGCGATATTGCGCAGGTCCATTGGGGTGCCTTTCAATGCTCCCGCGCCGCATATGCTGCAGCGCAGGAAAAGAAAAGGCCCTACTTTTCCGGGATCAGCCCACGGGGTGCAAAGCGCAACACCAACAGCATGATCAGGCCCATGGTCAGCAAACGCATATG
>JAHDBC010000062.1:0-2017 GCA_020630595.1 Planktomarina sp. | reverse complement strand
GCGCCCATGGGTTCCACCTGAACCCACAGGAACCAGATCAGAAAGCCACCCAGAACAGACCCAAAGTTGTTCCCCGATCCGCCAACGATCACCATCACCCAGACAAGGAAGGTAAAGCGCAGCGGCTGATAGGAAGAGGGCGCCAACAAACCGTCAAGCGATGTCATCATCGCGCCCGCCACGCCGCAAATCGCAGACCCCAGCACAAAGATCTGCAAATGGCGCGCGGTCACGTTTTTGCCCATGGCACGGGCGGCGGTTTCATTGTCGCGGATGGCGCGGACCATGCGCCCCCATGGCGATTTCAATGCCAGTTGTGCCAGCACCAGAATGATGACCAAGACGATCGCAAACAGCACCCCATAGCTGACCTTGACATACAGCGTTGATGCGCTGACGGGATCCAAACCCAATCCTGCAGCGCGTTCCACGAAAGTGGGGTCGTTTTGCAGGTCAATTTCATAGGCCACGGGGCGGGGAATGCCGTTCACATTCTTTACCCCCCGCGACAGCCAGTCTTCGTTTTTCAGAACCGCGATGATGATTTCCGAAATGCCCAGCGTCGCAATCGCCAGATAATCAGACCTTAGGCCAAGCGCGGTTTTCCCGATGATCCACGCAGCCCCCGCGGCCAGCAGACCGCCCACCGGCCAGGCAAAGATGATCGGCAGGCCCAGCCCGCCCAGATAACCATAGCGGGCTGGTTCATCCGCTTCGATCGCGGCAACACCGCCATCAAACACATAGCGGTACAGGAAGAACCCACCGATGATGATCACCCATGTCACGATCGTGCGGTTGCGGCCCGCAGTCATCCGGGATTGCGCCAGAACGGCTGCGGTGATGGTCGCCGCCCCCAACACAAGGCCCAGCACCACTTGAAACCCACCGGCAGACCATGCGGCGGTGCGGGGTTCCATCCCCACCAGCACCGCGGCCAGCCCGCCCAGGGCGACAAAGCCCATGATGCCCACGTTGAACAACCCGGCAAAGCCCCATTGCAGGTTCACGCCCAATGCCATGATCGCGGAAATCAGGCCAAAGTTCAGAATGAACAGGGCAGAATCCCAGCTTTGAATAAAGCCTGTGCCAAGGATCAGAATGGCAACCAGACCAAACAGGGCAGTGTTTTTGATGGAATCGGTCATACGGATTTCCCCTTGAACAGGCCCGTGGGACGGAACAGCAGGACCACCAGCAAAATCGCAAAGCTGACGGCGAATTTATAGTTGGTCGACAACAATTGAAGAAGGCCATTGGCCTCTAACGCGTCGGGCAACAGGTAATTTACGAATTTCTTGAACGGATAGGTGATCAGGACTTCGGAAAACGCAATCACGAAGCCCCCGGCAATCGCACCCAAAGGATTGCCCAGACCGCCAACAACCGCTGCCGCAAAAATTGGCAGCAAAAGCTGGAAATAGGTGAAGGGTTTGAATGATTTGTCCAACCCGTACAAAACCCCCGCCGTTGTGGCGAGTGCGGCAACGATGATCCACGTCACCATGACCACCCGTTCCGGGTTAATGCCCGACAACAGCGCAAGATCTTCGTTATCGGAATAGGCGCGCATGGATTTGCCCGTGCGGGTTTTGTTCAGGAACCAGAACAGGGCAATCACGACGATCACGGCGACCACGATTGTGATGCCTTGGGTCGTTTTGAAAGCCAACCCTTCTTTCAGGCCGGTCATATCCTTGAAATCGCGGGCGGATATGATGAACCGTTCGCCGTCGGCAAAACGCTGTTCGTTGGGGCCGATGATGAACCGCACCAGCCCATTCATGATGAACATGACACCCATGGATACGATGACCAAGATAACAGGGGCGGCCTTTTGTTTGCGATAGAATTTATAGACCGCGCGGTCTGTGCCCAGCACCAACAGGGCGGTCAGCACAATGGCAAAGGGCAGGGCCAATAGTGCCGTCGGCAGCGGGCCAAAGGTGATCCCCATGGCCTGAAACCCCCACGTGATCAGGATCGCCGCCATGGCCCCAAAGGCCATCGTATCCCC
>JAHDBC010000005.1 GCA_020630595.1 Planktomarina sp. | reverse complement strand
AGGACGCCAGGTTTTCAACCTGGAAAGAGGGGTTCGATTCCCCTACGGGATGCCAAATTATCCGGCATCACAATCACCAGAACATCGGTCAGATCGACCCGCCTTCGACCATGAAATTCTGGGCCGAACACATGGCTGCATCGTCTGACGCCAAAAACAGAACCATCCGCGCAACATAAATGGGGTCGATAGGGTCTGGCAAAACCTGACGATCGACCTGTTTGGCCAATGCGTCTTCGGTGACCCACAGTTCTTTTTGGCGATCGGTCATGATCCATCCCGGCACGACCGTGTTCACGCGAATGCGATGCCCCCCCAGATCGCGGGCCATGGTGCGCGTCAATCCATGGACAGCCGCCTTGGCCGTGGCATAGGCCGGAAACCCGCCGCCCGCTTCCCACCAACTGTTGGATCCCATGTTGATGATCGATCCGCCGCCCATGTCGATCATGCCGGGGGCGACGGCCTGTATCGCAAAAAACATATGGCGCAAATTGGTGTTCATGCGATCGTCCCAATAATCGGCCGTCACGTCGCGCCAATCATGCCGATCATCGCGGGCCGCATTGTTGACCAACACCGATGCAGGGCCCAGCTTGCGCTGCAGATCCGCGAACGCAGATTTCAGCCCATCGATATCGCGCAGATCACACACCGCGCATTCTACTGTACCGTCAATCGACGCCGCGGTCTGGGCTGCACCGTCCGCATCCAGATCAACACATCCGACCTTTGCCCCCTGCTGGGCAAAACAGCGCACGATGTCTGCACCAATGCCCGACGCGCCCCCCGTGACGAAAACGGTTTTGCCTTGCAGACAGGGGTAGTTGGCAAATTTCGGTGTCATCCGTCACGCTCCGCGATCCAAGTTACTTCGGGGGCCAATTGAAAGCGCCATTTGCGCAAAGGTCCAGCCATGACGTTCAGATAATACATTTCAAACCCGTGGGGCGCGCCGCAAGGGTGATGCCCCTTTGGCACCAGAACAACATCCCCGTCATGTACGGCCATGGTTTCATCCAGACTGCGGTCATCGGTGTACACCCGTTGAATGCCAAATCCATCTGCGGGGTTCAGCCGATGATAATAGGTTTCTTCCAGATAGGTGATGCGCGGAAAATCATCTTCGTCGTGGCGGTGACTGGGAAAGCTGGACCAATGGCCGGGCGGGGTGAACACTTCTGTCACCAAAAGACTGTCGCAGTAATCTTCCGCTTCCATGGCGATGTTGTTGATATAGCGGGTGTTCACGCCGGTGCCGCGCTGGGTCAGGGCAATGCCATCTGGGCCAATCCGGCGCGCCGTGTGGCCGCCGTGACCGGGGGCGGAACACACGGCAATCACGCAATCGGTCTGCGCCACGGCAGACCATTCGGACCCATTCGGCACATACAGGCAATGGGGCGGCGTCTTTTCAAAGACAGACATGCGGTCGCCCAACACCCCCCAATCCTGCCCCGCGCCTGTCAGATGCGCCTTGCCTTCGACCATGACCAAGATGACTTCCCTGTCCCCTGTCACATCGCGGGCGACATCGCCTTTTTTCAAACGGTGAACGGCGAACCCAACATAGCTCCAGCCTGCGTCGGCAGGTGCAATCGCATGGACCAGCCCGTGATCCCCAGTTGGGCGTCGCAAAAGATGTGCCATGGCTGTTTCCCCCTATCCTTTCCAACACAAAAGGCCCGGCAGGGCCCGGGCCTTTTGCTGCGCAATCGGGGGGATTGCAGCCAGACCCCTGATGGGTGTCCGACCGCCCCATTTCCGTTTGCCCATACCGTGCCACTCGCGCCCGAAGGTGGGCCTATGCCATCATCACATGGCATCCGCGAATTGTGGCTGGGTTTTTGCACCCGTGATGTAGGCCACAACATCCTGACCATCGGTTTCGTCTTTTTTCAGGTCCGCGCAAATGCGGCCACGGCGAAACACGATGATCCGATCCACCAGATCCATCACCTGTCGCATGTTGTGCGAGACAAGAATCAAGGGTTCACCTTCATCTTTCAGGGTGCGGATGATGTTTTCGACCTGCGCGGTTTCCTGAACCCCCAGCGCGGCGGTCGGTTCATCCATGATTGTCAGCTTCGAATGGAACGTGGCAGTTCGGGCAATCGCCACGCACTGCCGTTGCCCGCCTGACATGTTGCGGATCGTATTGCGGATGTTGGGAATTTTCACCGCAGTTTTGTTCAACCCGTCAATCGTGGCCTGACGCATGCCCTTGTAATCCAGCAGCCGGAAGGGGCCCAACCAATTGGCATAGGTTTTTTCCCGCCCCAGAAACAGGTTGTCAGGCACGTTCAGATCATCGGCAAGGGCCAGCGTCTGAAACACGGTTTCAATCCCGGCTTCGCGCGCGTCCAGCGGGCCGCTGAAACTGACCTCTTCGCCATAGAACCAAACTTTGCCAGACGTGCGCTGTTCAACGCCCGTGATTTGGCGGACAAAGGTGGATTTTCCGGCGCCGTTGTCCCCCATGATCGCGACGTGTTCACCCCGGCGCAGTTCAAAATTCGCCCCCTGCAGGGCGTGGACACCCCCATAATGTTTGGTCAGGTTTTCGGTCTTAAGTACGATGTCATCACTCATATCCGTATCCCCCTAGGCGCGGTTGCGTTGCCGGAACTGATCCAAGATCACAGCGGCGATAATGATGCATCCCATGGCAATCAGCTGATAGGACCCGTCCAGTTTGACGTAAGTGAACCCAGATTGGATAACGCCCAGAACCATTGCCCCCAGCACGGTGCCAATGATCGACCCACGGCCGCCTTGCAGGCTGATGCCACCGATCACAGCCATGGCAATCGCGAAAAGTTCGTAAAATTCACCCATACCGGCCTGTGCAGTGACGGCCTTGGAACTCAGCACGATCCCAGCAAAGGCCGCAAGCATCGACGCAATCATGTACACCATGACCTTGTGGCGTCTCACGTTGATGCCCGACATGCGGGCCGCTTCTTCGTTGGATCCGATGGCATAGGTGTGTTTGCCATAAACCGTAAAGCTCATGATCAGCTGGAAAACGATCGCAAGCAGGACGAACCACACAACAGGCATCATGCCGGATCCGATCCATGCGTATTGTTCGGTTGGGAATGAAATCGGGTTCCCGCCCGACCACCACAGGGCAATCCCGCGGCAGACCAGAAACATGCCAAGGGTGGCGATAAAGGGTGGAATGCGGAAAAACGCGATGAAGGTTCCGTTGATCGCGCCGATCAGGGCGCCAAAGGCCAGCCCGACCACCACCGGTATGATCACCGGCAAATCCATGGCCCACGACCCGAACAGTGCCTTTGGGTTGGGCGATCCGTTTACAAATTCAGTTTGCCCAAGGCTCATCGCGATCATGGCCGTGGCGGCCACCAACGGCCCCGATGACAGGTCGATCCCTGCGGTGATGATCACCTGCGTGACCCCCAGCGCGATGATCCCAATGACCGACACCTGAAGGATAATGATTTTCAGACGCGCTTCGTTAAAGATGCTGTCGAAACGGTCTTTGCTGTCAAAAAGAAAACTTTGGCCCCGCATATAGGGTGCCGTTTGCCCGATGATTTCAAACACCACGATGATGATGATCAGGGCCAGAAAGATATTCAGTTCACTTGGCCAGGTGCGTTTCGATTTGTCGAACGTCAGGCCCCCGGTCCCTTGGCTGGTGTCTGCCATAGGTGCAGTCCCCCCTTTTGCGGATAAGGAACGGACGGCGCATTCGTAACACGCCGTCCGGATGTAAGGATCACCCGACCCTTAGTTTTTGTCGAGGAAATCACCCATGTTGTCCGGTGTGACCAGCACGAATGGGATGTAGACTTTGCTGTCCACATCTTCGCCAGCGATCAGCTTCAGGGCCGCGTCGATGGACCCGGTGCCTTGGCCAACAGAATCCTGGAAGACGGTCACATCATAATCGCCTGCGGCCATCACAAGCAAAGCGTCCTGGGATGCATCAACACCGCCCACTTGCACGTCCGCCATATCCATACCGGCGGCTTTCATGGCTTGGATTGCGCCGATGGCCATTTCGTCATTGTTGGCCAGAACGAAATCAAACGGTTCACCTGACGACATCCAGTTTGTCATCAAATCCTGCGCTTCGTCGCGCGACCAGTTTGCAGGGGCTTCTGCAATGATTTCCATGAAGTTACACATGTCCATCCCGATCACGTCGTGCACGTCTTTGGACCGTTGCACAGCCGCCTGGTTGGTCAGCTGACCGTTCATCAGATAGCCACGTGCGCCATTGCCCAAACCCGCAGCGCGCAGATTTTTGCAGACTTCGAACGCAGACAATGTGCCGGATTCGATTTCGTTGGATGCAACGAACGCCTGCGTGGGGGGCAGTTCGTTCACGTTGTCTGGTTCACGGTTCACATACACCAGCGGCACATCGCCCGCTGCTGCTGACACCGCCGCACCCGCGGATGTATCAACGATGTTCACGATGATCGCGTCGACGCCCTGGGCCACAAAGTTCTTCACTTGGTCGATCTGTTTGGCAAGGTCATCGGATGCGTCAACCTGCTGGTATGACAGCCCATCAATGGTTTCCGCGTATTCAACCATGCCGGTCCGCAGAACCGTCAACCAGTTGTCGTCAAACCGGGAAAACGTTGCGCCGATTTCCTGTGACATTGCAGTCGTTGCCATCAAAGAAACGACACCAGCGGTTAGGCTGCCTTTCAAAAACGTGTTCATTGTAATCCTCCCTAGGAACAGTTTGATATTTCAGCGCGATCATCTGCGATCACAGTTTGCCCGGCTTTCAGACCGGATCTTGTATCCGCCGGGGCAATCGATCATCGAACCTGATCACCCGCGAATATTCGAGACCAAGAACACCCTGGTTCCATGTTAGGTTAGCGGCACAGATGGGATTCGCAATGAATTTTTGCAACCGGTTGCAAAATCATTCATGGGCAACCATAAATCCTGAATGAATTGAAAGGGTTGCCATGGCTGCAACATTGAAAGATGTCGCCGAACGCGCAGGTGTTTCGACCTCTGCGGTCTCGCGCACCTTTACGCACGGGGCATCCGTGTCTGAAAAAATGCGCCGCAAGGTGGAAAAAGCGGCCTCTGAATTGGGGTATTCGCCAAATGTGCTGGCCAGCAGCCTGACGACCCAACGCACCCATATGATCGGGCTGATTTCCAACAACTTTCACAACCCGATCTTTCTGCAAGTGTTCGATCAATTCACACGCACCCTGCAAGATCACGGCCTGCGCCCGCTGTTGGTCAACCTGTCTGATGAAATCGATCCCGCCGCATCCGTGCGCATGATGCGGCAGTATTCCGTGGATGGGGTGATTGTTGCATCGTCCACCCTGCCGCCTGCGTTTTCAAAGGCGTTTCGCGCCGCTGGCATGCCAATTGTCAATTCCTTTGGCCGGTTTTCCACGGACCCCGAAGTGCATATCGTCAGCGTCGACAACAGCGATGCCGGGCGCATGGCCGCCCGCGAACTGGTCATGCGCGGTTACACGGATGTCGGATTCATGGGGGGGCCCGAAAGCGCCACATCAACCCGGGACCGTTTGCATGGCTTTTCCGCCGAACTTGCCAAACACCCCGATGTGCTGGCCCGCCACAGCTACGCCGCCGCCTATTCATTCGAAGCAGGCCGCGCAGAAATGCAGCGCATCATTGCACAAGGCGATATTGCACAGGCCTATTTTTGCGGGGACGATGTGTTGTCCATCGGGGCCCTTTCGGCGCTGAACGATGCCCACCTGAAAGTGCCCGATGACATCGGCATCATCGGGTTCAACGACATGCAAATGTCGGGCTGGCAAAACATCAACCTGACAACAATACGCCAGCCCCTGTCGGAAATGATTGCAAGTTCCGTGGACCTGATCCGCACGTTGCTGGACCAACCCGACCGCAGGCCGGAAGTGCGCCTGTTCCCATGCGAAGTGATTGAACGGGGCACCTTGCGCCCCCGTTCCTAGCGGTTTTTCCCGCGTTGCTGGCCCACCGGACGCAGGTGTGGTTACCGAAACATCGGCGGTCGCGCATCGACCCAGGCACCATCGGATTTCGCCGATGCCACTGCCGCATGCACCGCCGCCATTGACCGCACACCATCCGCCGCCGTGGGCAATGCCCCACTGGGCTGGCCGCGCAGTTTGGCCGCAATATCCACATAGATATTGGCAACCGCCAACGGAAACCCTTCGGGGTGGGCAATGGCAACACGCGACAATCGCGTGGCTTCATCAGACAGACCGGCTTCGCCTTTTTCCATGATCTGCGTGCGCCCGCCAACCGGGGTATAATACACCTGATTTGGGTCTTCAGACCGCCAGCGCAAACCACCGGTTTCGCCAAAGACCTGTATGTCAAACCCGTGCTGACGCCCAATCGCAACCGACGATGTCCAAAGCCGGCCAACGGTGCCGCCTTCCATCCGGAAATTGACCATCGCGTCGTCTTCCAGCGTGCGTGAACTGATCGTGGATGCAAAATCCGCGCTTAGGCTGCGCACTTCGTCGCCTGCGATAAAGCTGGCCATGTGCAGCGCATGAATGCCGCAATCCGCAAATTGCCCAGACACCCCCGCCATCGCAGGGTCATAGCGCCAGCGCACCCGGGGGTTATCCGCATCCGTCGCATCCCCATGGTGCCCATGGCTGAAATTGGTGACGATCAGGCGCACCTTGCCCACTTGCCCCGTCGCAACCATCTGCCGCATTTCGCGCACCATCGGATAGGCCGAATAGCAGTAATTCACCGCACAGATTTTGCCAGTGGCTTGGGCGATCTTTACGATGTCTTCACCTTCTTCCACGGTCATCGTCATGGGCTTTTCGCACAAGACGTTGAACCCGGCTTCCAGAAAGGATTTGGTGATTTCGAAATGGGTTGAATTGGGCGTGGCCACTGTCACCAGATCGACCCTGTCATCGCGGTCCTTTTCGCCCGCAAGCATTTCGGTCCAATCGCCATAGGCGCGGTCCGCAGGCACGCCCAGCCGTTGCGCGTAAGCGCGCCCTTCATCCGGGCGGTGGTCCAACGCACCGGCGGCCAGCACAAAATTGCCATCAGCCTGCGCGCCCAAACGGTGCGCGGGCCCGATCTGGCTGCCTTCGCCGCCGCCAATCATACCCCAGTTCAATCGTTTCATGCGCAAATCTCCCCACTGCGCGGGCGCACACGTGTCTGTACAGGGGGTGTACAGGGGGTGTACGCACGGTGCCCCATCAAAATCCGATGCTTTCCAAGTAAGATCGGTTCGCTTTCGCGTCGTCTATTGGTGATACATCCAGCGTCGGATCGCAGTCCTGTTCCACTGTGCACCACCCCGTGAACCCGTGGTCCAACAGCACTTGGCGTACAGCTGCGAAATCAACATCGCCCTGCCCCAGATTGCAGAAAATCCCCTGCCCGCAGGCATCATAGAACCCGGTCCGCTTGGCAATCACATCCGCCTTTACGGCCGGGTCGATGTCTTTGAAATGCATATAGGAAATGCGGCTGATGTATTTTTTCATGAACGCCACAGGATCAAACCCGGCATAGGAATGATGCCCTGTATCAAAGCAGATTTTCAGAATGTTTTCATCCACTTCATCCAGCAAACGTTCCAGTTCGGGTTCAAAATCCATGAACCCCGCCGCATGCGCGTGAATGCCCACTGTCAGACCGTATTCTTCGGCCCCGATACGGGCGGCGGTCGCGATCCGGTCGCGAAAGGCCGTCCATTCTGCGCGGTCCATCTGTTCCGCCTCAGCCGCGCGCCCCGCCGTCGGCGCGCGGCGTTCTGATATGGAATCGATCAGCACAAGATGTTGCGCCCCATGGGCGGTCAGCGCCCTGCATGTGCGGTGCGTCGCGTCCAGCACATCATCCCACAATGTGGCATCGTGAAAGGCGCGAAACACCACGCCCCCGATCAGTTCCAAATCGTGTTTTGCCAATGCAGGGCCCAAAACCGCCGGGTCTTCGGGCATAAATCCAACAGGACCCAGTTCGATCCCCTTATAACCAGCATCAGCGCAATCCTGCAGAACCTGTTGCCAGGTCGGGTTGCGGGGGTCGTCAGCAAATTCAACACCCCACGAACAGGGGGCATTTCCGATACGGATCGTCATATGTGCATCCTTATGATGTGTGGACATCCGCCCAGGTTCCGCTGTCAGCAGAACGCAACGCGGCATCCGTTACCTGTATCACCGACAGCCCGTCGGCAAAGGTGGGCCAGATGTTCTGTCCCGTATGAATGGCGGTCAGGAAATCTTTCGCCTCAATGATAATCTGGTCCTGATACCCCGTGCCATGCCCCGGCCCCAAACAGAACGGTTCATAGTCCGGATGGGCCGGGCCAGTCAGGATTTTGGTGAACCCCCGCTGCGCTTCGGGCCCTTCCATCTTGTACAGCCACAGGGCATTTTGATCTTCCTGATCAAACCGAATGGCCCCTTTTGTTCCAAAGATTTCATAGGCATAGCCCATTTTGCGCCCCGTCGCGACGCGCGAAGAAAACAGATGCCCCATCGCACCATTGGAAAACCGGCACATCATCTGGACCTGATCATCATTGGTGACCGTCCCGCCCGGGCGGGATTTGTGAACGGTTTCCATATCCGCCATCACACGGTCAATCGGTCCCATCAGCGCCAGCGCCATGTTAAACAGATGCGGGGCCAGATCGCCGATGCAGCCATTGGCGATGCCATCGGTGCGCCAAGTGACAGGCAAGGCAGGATCCGCCAGAAAATCTTCGGCATTTTCACCCTTGAAGAAGGTCACATCGCCTATGACACCGTCCCCGATCAACTGCCGCGCATATTGCGCCGCTGGGGTTCGGATGTAGTTGTAGCCCACCATGTTGATGTGGCCCTGCGCTGCGGCGACCATCGCCTTTGCATCGGCAAGGGATGCGCCCATTGGTTTTTCACACATCACAGGTTTGCCCAAGGCAAAGGCCGCCTGTGCGATATCGCGGTGCATGTTTTGCGGGGTGGCGATCACGATGGCGTCGACCCGATCATCGGCGACCAGTTCCTTCCAATCCCCCGTCGCGCGATGAAAGCCGAACGCAGCCCTGTACCGTTCGGCACTTTCTGCGCTGCTGGCCGCAATCATTTCCAGGCGCGGGCGCAGGGCCGTGTTGAACACCGCCCCGACCGAAGCCATCGCAACGGAATGGGCCTTGCCCATATATCCGCCCCCAATGACACCAATCCCGATTTCCGACATGCGCCGCCCCCCTCAGAAAGTATTTTGCAACCGGTTGCAAAATCGGTAACGTCAGAATCAAATCCGCGCAAGCGACAAAACAACAGCGGCCCCTTTGGGAGGGATCATTGACATGACATCTGAGACCGTCCGGTTGACAACCGCGCAGGCCATCGTGCGCTATCTTGATGCGCAATTCATTGAAATCGATGGGACCGAATGGCGTCTGTGCGGCGGCGGGTTTGGGATCTTTGGCCATGGCAACGTGCCCTGTCTGGGCGAAGCGTTGTGGAATGTGCAAGACACCCTGCCCCTGTATCGTGGGCAAAATGAACAAAGCATGGGCTTTGCCGCCGCTGGCTATGCCAAACAGTGGCTGCGGCAACGATTTATGTTCTGCACAGCCTCTGCCGGGCCGGGAACGGCGAATTTGTTGACCGCTGCGGCCCTTGCCCATGCGAACCGATTGCCGATGCTGATGCTGTGCGGCGATACCTTTCTGACGCGCCTGCCCGACCCCGTCTTGCAACAGTTGGAACATTTTGGCGATCCAACTTTCGGCGTGAATGACGCCTTCAAGGCCGTTACCCGGTACTGGGATCGCATCACGCATCCGGCGCAGGTGATCCAATCCCTGCCCGCTGCAATCAACACGATGCTGGATCCGGCCGATTGCGGCCCAGCATTTATCGGCCTGCCGCAGGATGTTCAGGGCTGGGCCTATGATTACCCCACCGCGATGTTTGAAAAGAAGGTTCATCGCATCCGCCGGATCAGCCCGGATGCAGCGGAAATAGAAGATGCCGCAGCGCTTCTGAAATCGGCCAAGCGGCCCATGATCATTGCAGGCGGCGGTGTGCAGTATTCCGGCGCAGTCGCAGACCTGACGGCCTTTGCCGATGCGCATCAAATTCCCGTGGTCGAAACCATCGCGGGGCGCGCCAACATGGTCGCAACCCATGATCTGAACATCGGTCCACTGGGGGTGACCGGATCAAATTCCGCAAACACCATCGCCGAACAGGCGGATGTGATCGTCGCCATCGGCACCCGGCTTCAGGATTTCACCACAGGATCATGGACAGCCTTTGCCCATGATGCACAATTCATCAACATCAACGCAGCCCGCCATGATGCTGCCAAACACCGATCCTTGCCCGTTGTCGGGGATGCCAAACAGGCGATCAACGCCTTGGCCGCGAAAATGGATGGATACGCAACCCCACATGACTGGACATCGCAGGCCCGCGCAGAACGCGCGAAATGGGATGCGTATGTCGCGGACAACGTGTCGTACGGGAATGGGCCTAATTCCTATGCCCAGGCAATCGGCGTGGTGAATGATTTATGTGATCCGCGTGACCGGGTTGTTGCTGCAGCCGGTGGTCTGCCAGCAGAAGTGACGGCAAACTGGCGCACGTTGGATATCGGCACGGTCGATGTGGAATTTGGCTTTTCTTGCATGGGGTACGAAATCGCCGGGGGTTGGGGCGCGCGGATCGCACAGGCCCAGCGCGAAGCAGACAAAGACACGATCGTCTTCACTGGCGATGGATCATATCTGTTGATGAATTCGGACATCTATTCATCCGTATTGACCCAAAAGAAGCTGATTATTCTTGTGTTGGATAACGGTGGATTTGCCGTCATCAACAAATTGCAAAACAACACCGGCAACGAAAGTTTCAACAATTTGATCGCAGATGCGCCCACGATCCCCGAAGCCTTTGGCGTGGATTTCGAAGCCCATGCAACCGCCATGGGCGCAGCGGCGGAAACGGTCGCCAATCCGGCCGAACTTGCCGCAGCCTTTGGCCGCGCCAAGGCCAGCGACAAAACCTATGTGATTGTGATGCAGGTCGACCCATACGAAGGATGGACCACAGAAGGCCACACATGGTGGGAAGTGGGCACCCCAGCCATTTCTGACAATGACAAGGTGACCGCCGCCCACGCAGATTGGGAAAGCACCCGCCCCAAACAGCGAAAGGGCGTTTGATGGTTCTGAAAGCCCGCAAATTTCTGGTGATCGGGCGCGTGGGCATGGACCTGTGCCCAGACCCGCCCGGCACCGCCACCGAAGATGCAACATCGCTGATTGTTGCGATGGGCGGATCAGCGGCGAACACGGCGGCGGGCCTTGTGAAACTTGGCTGTGCGGCTGATCTTGTCACCACGGTGTCACCCGATGGTGTTGGGCAGTATTGTCTGGCGCAGCTGGATCACTATGGCGTTGGGCGCCAATATGTGCGTGCAGTTGACGGCGAAGCGCGCACATCCCTTGCGATCTACGAAAGCCGGATCAAGGATCACAAGACGGTTTTGTACCGCAACAACGCCGCGGATTTTCTGATGGACCACACGGATATCGACGCCGTGGATTTTGCGGCCTACGACGCCGTAATCACCGCAGGAACCGTTTTTGCGGCCGATCCGTCGCGCACCGCTGCATTCCATGCGCTTGATCTTGCGCGCGCTGCAGGCAAACCGATTGTGTTCGACGTCGACTACCGCCCCTACTCGTGGCCAAGCGCAAAGGTCGCGGAAGAGGTGCTGTCCAAGGCGGCGCAAATGTCGGACATCATTGTGGGCAACGACGAAGAATTTGGTTTCATGGCAGGCGGGATTGACCGGGGTCTGGCCTTTGCCGAACAGCTGTCACAGACCACCGCAACCTGTGTCGTCTACAAAATGGGGCCCATGGGGGCCGTTACGTTTGCAGGCAACGATAGACTGGAAACCGGGATTTACAGGGTCGATGCCCTGAAACCCACCGGCGCGGGGGACAGTTTCATGGCAGGGTTTCTTGCGTCGCTTGCCGATGGCCACGATCTGAACCGCGCGGTGCTGCGGGGATCGGCCTGTGCGGCCATTACAGTGTCAAAACCGGCCTGCGCCCCAGCCATGCCCTACCCCAAAGACCTTGACGATTTTCTTGCCAGCCACCCTGGCCCCAGTGATGGACCCAACTGACCATGCATTTTCCACCCCACGACAACCGCAATGTTCCCATCATTGATGCAGACCACGATTTTGTTCCGCTGAACTATTTCAACATCGTGAAACTGAAAAAGGGAGAGGCATTCAGTTACAAAGTGGGCGGCTATGAAACCTGTGTTGTCCCGGCAACCGGATCAGTTGATCTGAATGTCGAAGGGTTCAAAGTGGACGGTCTGGGCAATCGCGGCGTCGATGTCTGGGACGGCGAACCGGAAGGCGCATATGTCCCAACCGGGACCAGCGCTGAATTCGTCTGTACATCAGACACGGCAGAAATATTCATTGCCGGTGCTAAATTCGATGAACAGCTGGATGCCTTTGCCGTGCGAAGTGCGGACATCGATCTGGTGCAATACGGATCCGACGACACGAAAACGCACCGCAAGATCAAACACATTCTGGGTCAAAAACAGCACGGCAAGGTGGGCCGTTTGTTGGTATCGGAACTGTTCACTGTGGGCGCAGGGGGGTGGTCTGGGTTCCCCCCCCATCGGCACGACACGGATCAATCGAATGATGCGGGCGATATCGTGCAAACCCGCCACGATGAAACATATAACTTTCGCTTTCGTCCCAACCATGGATCGGGCATTCAGCTGATCCAGAATGCCGAAGGGCACCCGGGCCAAGCGCATCAATTGTTTGACGGTTCCACCATCTGCCTGCGGACAGGCTATCACCCTTGCGTCGCCATGCCAGGCTACGAGATGTATTATTTCACGATCTTGGGCGGCCTGTCGCAGCGGTCGTTGGTGCAATACTTCCAACCCACGCACGCGTATCAGATCGAAACGATCCCCGGCATCAAAGATATGGTGGCCAAGTTCAAATGACGCTTGCGACGCTGACTGATGTTTTGCAACCCGCGTTGCGCAATGGATATGCGGTTGCCGGTCTTGTCACCTTGGGGTGGGAAGATATGCGCGCGTACGCTGTGGCCGCAGACGCGCTGGGTGTGCCGGTGATTTTGCAGGCTGGCCCATCGTGTCGTGCCCATACGCCCCTGCCCATTTTGGGCAAAATGTTCCGGCATCTGGCCCAAAGCGTGTCCGTGCCAGTCGTGGCACATCTGGATCACGGCTATACATTCGACGAATGCGACGAAGCGCTTCAATCAGGGTTCACATCCCTGATGTATGATGGATCGCGCAAACCGCTTTTGCAGAACATAGATGAAACCGCCCGAATTGCCGAAATGGCCCATGGGGCGGGCATATCCTGCGAAGGTGAAATCGGTTTTGTGGGATATGCGAATGGCGAAGCCTCTGACGGGACGGACCCGGCAGAGGCCGCAAAATTTGCCCGGGAAACCGGTGTCGATGCAATGGCCATCAGCGTGGGCAATGTTCATTTGCAACAAGATCAGGACGGCGGTCTGGATGAACCCCGCATTCGCGCAATCGAAGCTGTGACCGATATCCCGCTTGTGATCCACGGCGGATCTGGCGTTCCTGCCGCCCAGCGGTTTGCGTTGGCAACGGGGTCGAATATCTGCAAATTCAACATCGGAACGGAACTGCGCATGGCCTTTGGCGCCGCATTGCGCACGGCTGTTCAAAACGACCCTGACCGGTTTGACAGGGTCCAAATTCTGGCTGAAACCCATGATCCCGTGGTGGCAGCGGCGCGGCGCGTGTTGTCTGGTTTCGGTCATCCCGGAAAGGAACAGACATGATCCGCATTGGTATTTTGGGCTGCGGTCGGATTGGGCAGGTCCATGCCCGCGCCATAATGGCCGATGAACAGGCGACCCTGACGGCTGTGTCAGATCATATCCCTGACGCTGCTGCCGCGCTGGCACAAAAAACCGGCGCACGGGCGATGACATCGCCGGATCTGATCACCAGCGCGGATGTGGATGCCGTGATCATCGGAACACCGACCGACACCCATTTCGATCTGATCCATCAGGCCGCCAAAGCGGGAAAGGCGATCTTTTGCGAAAAGCCGGTCGATCTGTCGGCCGATCGCATTCGCACCTGCATCAACACCGTCACGGACGCCGGCGTGCCCTTTATGACCGCGTTCAATCGCCGCTTTGATCCGAACTTTGCGCATCTGGAACAGTCCATCCGGGCAGGCGCAATCGGTTCGGTGGAACTGGTCACAATTCTGTCGCGTGATCCCGGCCCCCCGCCTGTGTCGTATATCAAGTCTTCGGGCGGCATTTTCAGGGATATGATGATCCACGATCTGGACATGGCGCGTTTCTTGATGGGCGAAGACCCCGTGCAGGTCTTTGCCACCGGTTCGTGCCTTGTGGATCCTGAGATCGGGGTGGCAGGCGACGTTGACACCGCCGCGGTTACGCTGACCACAGCCAGCGGAAAAATCTGCCAGATCTCTAATTCGCGTCGGGCAACTTATGGCTATGACCAGCGGATCGAAGTGCATGGGTCAAAGGGCATGATGCGAGCCGATAATCTGCGCGAACATTCCGTTGAATTGGCCACCGAAGCGGGGTTTCAAACCGCCCCGGCACAACATTTCTTTTTGGAACGGTATCAGATGGCCTATGCGCGTGAATTGGCGTCGTTCATCAACAACCTGACACAGAACAAACCGCAATCGCCAGACATCCACGATGGATTGAAAGCGCAGATGTTGGCCGACGCTGCCGCGCAATCGATGGCATCTGGCCAACCAGTTGTTCTGGGGACATGATGCCCTGAACAGCATCCAATCGACAGGCGTTTGAATGACAGATTTTCTGGTGCCCCCGCCCCAAACCCCAACCCTGTGTATCGCTGACAGCGGCCAGCGTTTTCCCATTCGCAGGATATTCTGTGTGGGTCGCAACTACGCGGCACACGCAGCGGAAATGGGGGGCACTGTTGACCGCGAAGCGCCGTGGTATTTCACGAAATCAGCGCATCATGCCGTGTCGGCGCCAGCCAGCGCGCCCATTCCCCCGGGCACATCGAATTACCACCACGAAATTGAATGGTGCGTCGCACTTGGGTCCGGTGGCACGGGGATTTCGGCCACAGAAGCGATGGCCCATGTGATTGGGCATACTGTTGGTTTGGATATGACGCGCCGCGATGTGCAGGCACAGGCCAAAGATCAACGCCGCCCGTGGGACACAGCAAAAGATGTGGAAGACAGCGCAATTTTTGGCCCGCTTTTGACGAATGGCCTGCCAGCGCCTGACGCGCAGCTGTCATTGACCCTGAATGGCGAAACGCGCCAATCCGCGCCCCTTTCGGACATGATTTGGTCCGTTCCAGAAATCATCGCGCATCTGTCTGGCCTGTACCGGCTGGACGCGGGCGATGTGATCATGACGGGCACCCCCGCAGGGGTTGGCCCTGTCGTCGCAGGTGACAGGGTCGTGGCGCAACTGGACGCCACGACCCTGTTGGACCTGACGTTTCGCTAGTGCGTTGTCAGGGCAAGCTGATCGTCAAAGAATGTGTGCCGTCCCCGCCCCGCTTCTTTAGAAGCATAAAGCGCGATATCAGCATCATTCAGCATCGTGTCCGGCGACGGTTTCGGGTACCGGGTTGACACTGTGGTCCCCGCGCTGCCGGAAATCTGGCACAGTTGACCTTCATAGGCGACGGGCACTTCCAGCTTTTCGATGATACGTTCGGCGACACGATCCAGGGTTGGTTGATCCGTTATCCCATCCAGCAACAAAACAAATTCATCCCCACCCACACGGGCCACAATGTCATTTTGCCGGGTTTCACTGTTCAACACGTCTGCAACCCGTTGCAGCACCTTGTCACCGGCAGCGTGGCCGTAGGTATCATTGACCGCTTTGAAGTAATCAAGATCCAGATGCATGCAGGCAAAGGCGCGCCGTGTTTGAACCCAGTTCAACAGAACGTGCGACATGGCGCGGCGATTGGCCAGCCCGGTCAGCTGATCGGTTGATGCCAGTTGCTGTGCTTCCTTTTCAGCGGTGCGCAACCGTTTTGTCAGTTCAAGAACCTCTTCCAGGGCGGCAGATTTTGCTTCCATCAGATACAGCATTTCAATGGCCAAATCGGTTGAGGCAAAATCACCGCTGGTCAGACCGTAGTTGCGAACGGCGTCCACAAGACCAAAGGCAAACGACAGATTGCAGACAATCGCTTCGCCCGCCACCGCCACTTCCCCCTTTAATGGGGTTTTCGGGGTATTGCGGAACCGCAGATGCAAACGTTGGCCCGCAATATCTTTGACCTGGCGCACCGTCAGGATCTTTTTGGGTCGGATCAGTTCAAATTCGTGCCAGAATGGCAGCCCGATCAGACTTTCATGGCGCAGCTTTGCCATGGTCGGCCCAACGTGCTGGATAATGCCCTGCCCGTCCATTTCGACATGGAGCGGGCACAGGATATCGAACGCGCGGCGCTGTGCATCGATGGTTGCGTGTTTGGTCATAGGGCAACCTCCAACAATGAAAATTCACGGCCCGCACCAAAACCGGTGTCAAATACGATCACCTGCACCAGCCACAAATCATCGTGTCCCCGTTCCAGATCGACCTGAACCAAGGCCCCGTAATCGTCTGCCATCGCACGGATCACCCCAACAATGACCTGTGCAAAACCATCCAGCCCCCCGTGCACGCGGATGGTGCGCCCGCTGCTGAATTCATCGATATCAATGGCCGGAAGCAACAGCCCCGGCACGGCCATCCGCACGCGCGGGGCCAGATCCGGCAATGCCGCCAGAAAGTCTTCGAAATCATGGCCGCTGAACCGCATCAAACGCCTAAGCGCAGATGTATTTTCATGGCAGATCAAATACGTTCCAAAGTCTTCCAACACGTCGTCCAACGGACGGTTCAAACTGTTCGAAACGATCGTCATCGCCCGTGTGGGCACTGTTTCATCGGTTGTCAGATACAGTTCCGGCGATTCCAGATCGACGCCAACCGCCTGAACCACGCGATCCAACATTTTTGGTCCGTGCACATCGCGCACAAAGCACAAGACCCCCTTGCTGATAAATCCGTGCATAATTCCCCCTTTTGCTATTCGCAAAGTGACACGGGGGCGTTTACGAATTGCAAAAGGGGGTGCCCTAAGTAAGGACAATTAAACCCAAATTAAAAATCTGTGGGCGCACCGCCTTCGGCCACGCGGCGATCAACAAACGCCCGCAATTCTTCGCGAATTGCCACATCCAATGGCGGTGCTTCGAATTCGTTGATGATCGCTTTGAACCGCTGGTGCGCCCGTTCTGCGGTCCAGACACCACCGGCGGCTTCCCATCCTTCGTAATTGGACCAATCCGATACGAATGGCTGGTAAAACGCCGTTTCATAACGGTCTTGGGTGTGCTGAACGCCAAAGAAATGACCGGCCGAACCGACTTCCTTGATGGCATCCAATGCAATGTCATCGGGGGCTGTTCCGGTCACTTCGGGTTCCATGTAGCGTTGGATCATCTGCAGGACTTCGCAATCCATGATGAACTTTTCAGGGCTTGCGATCAGCCCGCCTTCCAACCAACCGGCGGCGTGATAGACCATATTTGTCCCCGATTGGACCGACGCCCACAAACTGTTTGAGGTTTCCCACATCGCCTGCCCGTCCGGTACGTTGGCCGCACAGACCCCAGATGACCGGATCGGCAACCCGTAAAACCGCCCCATCTGGCCTGTCATCTGCGTTGCGCGCATGTATTCGGGCGTCCCGAATGCTGGCGCACCGGTTTTCATGTCAACGTTCGATGTGAATGTCCCGATCACACAGGGTGTGCCGGGACGCACGTATTGAAACAACGCAATGGCGCACAACGCTTCGGCGATTGATTGGGCCACCGCGCCGGCCATTGTGACAGGTGCCATTGCACCCGCCAGTGTGAAGGGTGTCACGACGATGGCCTGCCCCCGACGCGCAAGGCGCAAACATCCGTCAATCATCGGATGATCATGCTTAAGCGGTGATGTGGAATTGATGTTGGTGTACATGCGCGGCGTGGCATCAAATTCTTCGTGGGTCAGCCCGCCCGCAATGCGCACCATTTCCATCACGTCTTCGACCCGTTCTTTGCCCAGCGAATAGGCATGCATCACCTTATCCGTCAGCGTCAGCTTGTCATACAGGACTTCCAAATGCCGCACCGACGCATGCAAATCGACCGGTTCCACCGGGTATCCACCGGCGAAATGGATGCAGTTAAAATACTGCGTCAGCTTCAGCAGATTGGCACATTGTTCCCTGTTGCCCGGAACCTTTTTGCCAATTTCCATGTCCCAATAGTTTGGCGGTGACGATACGTTGCCGAACAGGATCGTATTCCCCCCCACAGTCAGGGTGCGATCAAGATTGCGCGGCGTGATCGTGAATTCGGATGGGGCCTTGCCCACCATTTCCATGATCCAGTGGCGATCAAAAAACACTTTAGCGCCATCGATCTTGCAGCCTGCCTGTTTTAGCAATGCAAGCGCTTCTTCGTTCAGGAATTCAACGCCAATTTCTTCTAGAATGCGCATGGCGCCATTGTGGATGGCCTCTACCCCGTCTTGGGTCAACGGTTCTGTGGGCCGGTCGGTGTTTTGGGGCATACGCCACGGCATTTGATTGATCACAGGTCCGCCGCTGCGTTTGTTGCCTGCGCGGCCGCCGCTGCGGCGTCGTGGTTTATCGGACATGGTGGCCCCCGTTTGTCGTCGTTGGGTCAAACATCACCCAACATGCGGATCACCAATATCCCGTTCCCGACGTGTTCTGTCGTAAACTCACACCAAAGGGTCGGGAAGCCCAGCCAACCATTCTGGCAGTTCAGTCGCAGTCGGCAAAACAACATCCGCCGCAGGCGACAAATCGCAGGCTTGAGCCAAACCGGTCAGAACACCAATTGCGGTCATGCCCGCCGCGCGGCCCGCGTGCAAATCATGAAGACTGTCCCCCACCATGGCGGCACAGGATGCATCCACGTTCAACCTGTCCAGAATTGCCAGCAAGGGGTCAGGGTTGGGCTTGTGTCCAAAGCCACTGTCACTGCCAACAATCATATCAAAGCAATCTTCGATCCCTGCGGCCTGCAGATGCGCGCGCGCAGGCCTTTCAGAATCGTTTGTCATCACAGCCAAACGCACCCCCATACCCTGCAATGTGCCAAGCATGTCTTTCAAACCCGGAACAAGGGCCTGTGGGGCGGCGGCCGCCTGCGTGTTCAAGGCATCCAGCAAAGCGTCAGGGGATTGATTGACCACCGGGGCAAGGGTCTGGCAAATTTCAACCGGTGTTCCTGCGACAACGATACTTTGGGGCAGAATCAACCGTTGGTCCAGATCATAGTCGATGGCCGCCGCCATGCGCTGCAGCAGGGCCCGGTCGCCTTGCGCCAAATCTTCCAGAACGCGGCCAGCCCAAACACCCCAGGTGGCTTGGAAATCAAAAAGTGTGCCGTCTTTGTCGAAAACAATCGCTTTGATCCGTGTCATGTCCAATGCACCTGTTCCCCACCCGGCAACGCCTGCCGCGCCTCCATCGGGGCGGTATAGGGCACGCTGTGTGCATCGCAAAATCCTGTGACCCAGGCGTCATCCATGCAGATGAAATCCAGCACGGACACCAAAAAGGCCGGATCACCCGCGCCAACCTTAAGATCATCGGCGGACAGCCCAGTGGCCCCCATGAAGACACCCCGCAAATCATCCTGTTCAATAAGCCACACCAACGCCCTAAGCGCCAAAGTTTCGCCAGCTTCCGGTGTCATATTTGCCGCCTTTCAACGCTTTATTACGACTCAGTCGTTTACAAGTATCATGCCCCAATCACTCCAGGACAGCCCATGAACGCGTTGATTCCAGTTCCCGAAAACCAGACAATCCATTTCGTTGCGTTGGTTGGATCGTCGCCGGAACGATCGTTTCAATGGAAACGCCAATTGGCGAACGCACCTGTTTCTGGGGTCAAGGTTTACACGCTTCACGACATGCTGAACTGGTTGAACGAACCAGATACCGGGCGACCAGCGGCAATCCTGACCGATGCGCTTGATTATGTTACCGCCCTGCGCCGCACAGGCCCCTGCCCCATTCTGGCAGTGGTGCCAGAAGATGCGCCGCAAGCGGCCATCCACGCCCGTGATCTGGGCGCGACTGACGCGATTGTCGCCGGATCAACCACAGAAGAATTTGGGCTGCGCCTGACCCGCATGATGCGCAAAGCGGCCGGAAAAAAACACCCGATCGTGCGCCCGGGATCACAGTTCGCAAAGGAACTGACCGATGTATTGGCAGCCCCAACCGCAGACGTGCCTGTCGTGTCCGTCGAACTGACAAGCGATGCCGGAACACAAATGGTGCTGGCGGAATTGCCGCAATCAGACATTGGTCAGGCAGTGATCAACCGGATTTATCCGACCTTGACCGATGACGCCATCATTGGCCAGATTTCGCCGCGCAAGTTGGCAATCGCCCTGCCGACAGCCACCAAAGCGGTGGCCCAACAGATTGCCACGGCAATCGAAGCTGAAATCAATCAAACAGGGCTGCGCCTGCCAGACCTTTCGGACTGTCCGCAGTTGATGGCGAAGGCAATGGTGACGGTCGCCGGGCACAAGCCCCAACCCCTGAAACCGCACCCACGGGTCGCCCAAACATTGCGCGCCAATGTTCCGCTAAAGGGGTTGGACCCGTCTGCCCTTTCGGTGGTGCGCCGCCGTGCCCAACAGCTTGGCACCGTTGCCTGATCCCGATCAGCGGCGGCGGCTGGTGATCCGTGTGGTGATCGTTTCTGCGATCGCGCCGCGCTGATCATCCGTCATTTCACTGACAATCCTGACAAGTTCCCGATGTGTGATTTCAGCACGTTGTGTTTGATCCATGCGCAGACTTGCCAATGCCATCGTCAGCGCATCCGGGTCAAAGGGCGCCGCATTCAGCGCCGCAGCAATGGCGGATTGAACGTCGGCATGGGCGTCGCGCGTCAACCCTTGTTGCTGTTGCAAGTCCCGAAGGCTTCGCAAAAAGCGACGTGCGTCCTGCCGTTCCATCTGTTGCAAAACCGGCCCCAGAACCGGGGGCATGCCACGCCCGGCCCGTTTGCCATCCCCGCCCCTTGGGCCGGACTGTTGTGTCGCGAAATCGGGGGTCTTGTGCCAGCCGCCTGCGAAAAACCCGACGGCGGCCCCCGCGACCAGAAAATTCAGGGTCAGTGACAGGACAAGTACGATACGTGTCCAAGGCAAGTTCTGTTTCACAGCAAATCTCCTGTGGTTTCGCCATAGGCCCCATAGCCAGACACGTCCCAAAGATCAGGGGTTTCAAAAATTTGTGCCGTGGCATCCAGCACCGCTGTCGGTGGGTTTATCCCGACGAAAACACCAACAACCAAGGCCGATGCAAATGCCGTGCCTGCGGACCAAATCCAAGGCGCGCGCAACCAGGCGAATGCAGATGACGTTGGCGCGTCCGGTGTCACAGTGGCCATTGGGGTCGCCGCAACCGCCATCTGGCGCATGTGATCCGTAAACGCATCCGATGGCAAAGGCGGGTCCTTCCTTGCCGCGGCAAAAAGAACATCAAGATCATCTTCAGCACGTTGCTTTGTCATGTCACACCTTTTGATCTGCATATCCCAATGCAGCTTTTTTCGGGGATAGAATTTCTGTCAGTTTCCGCTTTCCACGGGCCACCAGACTTTCCACCGCTTCAACTGTCAGGTCCATGACCTGCGCGATTTCGGGGTTCGACAATTCTTCCAAATGCCGCAGCACAACCGCCTGACGTTGCCGTTCTGGCAAATCCATCAGGGCAGATTGCAGCGCATCATGGCGCACCGACTGGTGCATCTGATCGGCCACCGAAGGGCGCGTGTCAGCAACATCAGGCAGTTCATCTGACCCCACAAACCGCTGTTTGCGCAGATAATCTATGCACAGGTTCGCGGTTACCCGGTAAATCCACGTCGTCACCTTTGCCCGGTGCCTGTCCCAATCTGGCGCGATGTTCCACAAGCGCATCAGTGCATCCTGCGCGATGTCTTCGGCCACGTCCTGACGGCCCACCATCCGAAAGGCCTGGGCATAGACACGCGGCGTCAATCGGTCAGACAATGCACGTGCTGCACGTACATCCCCTTGCCCCATTGCAACCAGCAGATCTGCATCATCGCCCTGCACCAAATGCTACCCTTTTCGCTGCGGTTCGATGGGGTGCCACTGCACAGCACAGCACCCCATCATCACAGTGGTGGATTTAGCCGCGATTGCCGCGACGCCCTTTCATGGCATCATATTCCGCTTCGCTCAGCATGCCATCATTGTTTGCGTCCGCGCGGCCAAATCCTTTGCCGCCCCGATCACCCCGGCCTGCCAGTTCATCGGCTTCCAGCGTTCCGTTTTCGTTGGCATCCAGACGGGACATCATGCGTTCCGCGCGACGTTGCGCCCGGTCTTCTGCCCCTTCGCGGGCCGCCGCGACGATTTCTTCGACGGTTAGGCTGCCGTCGTTATTCGCATCTGCAGTCGCGAACCGTTCGGCGACCCGTGCAGACCGATAGGCTTGCATTTCCGCTTCGGTGATTTGGCCGTTCCCGTCCGTATCAATGGCCGAAAATGCGGGCTTTTCGCGTTCGCCGTGATCGCGTGCCTGCAAAGAAGTGGCACCAACTGTGGCCCCGATCGCTGCAATAATCAAAATTGCCTTTTTCATGGTTCAAGGTCCTTTCCCTTGTCGTGCGTTGGGTATCGCGCCATGCCTCAATCCATGGTGCGATGGTCTTTGAACGGTCACCGCCGCATTTTCCGTCGCATCTTTTTCAAAAAAATTCTGGGGTGGCGAATTCGCGAAAATTGAGGCACTTCTGACCCATGGAAAAACATCGACCCGACATGCCGCTGAAACCCGCAATCTGGAACGGATTGCGGTGCAAGTGTCCCCGGTGCGGTCAGGGGCCAGCGCTGCACAGCTATTTGAAAGTACGTGATGCCTGCCCCAGCTGCGATCTGGATCTGACGCCACAACGGGCAGATGACGGGCCGCCCTATCTGACGATCCTTTTGGTTGCCCACATCATGGGGGTGGTTTTGCATTTGGTTTACGCGAACATGACACCGGAACCGTGGATGGCGGCCATCGGGCTGACTGGGTTTGCGGTCGGCCTTAGCCTGTTTCTTTTGCCCCGGATGAAGGGGCTGATCATTGCATTTCAATGGGCCAAGGGCATGGGCGGATTTGGACGGGCGTCATGACCCAGCCCCCCGTTCGTGCCGCGGCGACGATCATTGTCTTGCGTGATTTTCCGGGCGACACGCAGGTGTTGATGGGTCAACGCGGCGCAAAGGCCGTGTTTATGCCAAACAAATTTGTGTTTCCCGGTGGCGCCGTCGATCCGGGCGATGGTGACGTTGAATTGGCTGGCGCTTTGCAAGACCCCTGCGCGACGCGATTGACTGAACGGTGCGATGGCACACCACCGCAGACCCTTGCGGCAGCTGCCATCCGCGAACTTTGGGAAGAAACCGGGTTGGCCTTGGGGCAAAACGCGGTCTGGTCGGCCCCCAACGATGACTGGCGGGGTTTCGCAAACCGTGGGCTGCAGCCCGATGCCCAAAACCTGCATTTCTTTTTCCGCGCAATCACACCGCCCGGGCGGCCGCGTCGGTTCGATGCGCGGTTTTTTCTGTTGAACGCTGATCATCTGATCGGTGATCTTGATGATTTTTCCGCCGCTTCCGATGAACTGTCGCACTTGAACTGGGTGCCCCTTTCGCAGGCACGTGCGCTGAATCTTCCGTTCATTACCGAAGTTGTGCTGGGGGAAATTGCGGGGCTGACCCACATTGGCCCACCCGCCAGCATTCCCTTTTTTGAAAATACGGACACTGCCAGCCAGTTTCACCGTCTGGGCCAAAGCGCCGATTAGATCGCCAACACCAGCCCCAGAATGCTTATGACCATCAGCACGATGCCCCATGCTTCGCGGCGGGTTAGGCGTTCCGCAAAAAAGACGACCGAGACCAGCAAGCTGAAGACGATTTCCACTTGACCCAATGCTTTGACATAGGCCGCATTTTGCAGCGCGAATGCTGTGAACCAGCCCACTGAACCGGCCAATGACAGCACCCCCACCCAAATCGCCACGCGCCATGCCTGAAACACCTTGCGAATTTGTCCGGGTTCAAAAATCGCCAGATACACCGTCAGCACCGCCGATTGGATCAAGATCACATACATCAGGGTTTGCGTGGCCCGCAAAAATGGATCGTCAGACGCAATCGTTAGTGTCGCCCCCCGGTACATGATCGAACAAAATCCAAACAATGCACCAGCGGCGACGCCCAAAAGCGTGGCCTTTTGAAACAGATCGGACCACGTGATACTGACGTCCAGCGGCACTTTGGACAAAACGATGACCGCGACCACGCCCAATGCCATTGCGACCAACGCGCCCACCGTCACCTGATCGCCCAAAATCAGAAACCCGATCAGCGCGGTCATCATCACTTCGGTTTTGCTAAGCGTGACGCCCACAGTGAAATGGCGCAGCGCAAACAACGCGACAACGCAGATCGTTGCCAGAATTTGGGCAACCCCACCCAGCGCCGCGTAAATCCAAAACACGGACGTCGGGGCAGGCAAAGTCGCAGACTGGAACATTTGGTAGCCCACCGCCCCCGCAACGATCAACGGCCCAGCATAGACAAACCGTGCATAGGTCGCGCCGGCGCTGGACAGCGTTGACAGACGCAATCGCCGCTGAACCGCAAATCGCAACGTTTGCGCCAAAGCGGCGATCAAGGTGATGGGAATCCACAGCATGAAACGGGGATTAGGTTATTCTGCCGGATCCTGCCAGTGCGGGTGAATAACCGGATCTTTGGCTTTCCAAAGATACAGGGCAAACAGATCGCGGTAGCTGGCAAACACATACCCCAGATTTCGGCGCAAGAACCGATCTTTGCGCAAGCGATAGGTTTGCGGCAATTCATACCATGGCAACTTGGGATGCATGTGGTGCACGGCGTGATAGTTGTTGTTCAAAAACAAAAGCGCAAGCGGACCGCGATCTTCGATCACAACAGACCGCCCGCCGACTCGGTCATGGGCCTGATGTTCCGCGAACGTGCGGATTTTCAACAGGCTTAGCCCCCCATAGGCCGCGATGGCATAGGCCCAGATCGGCACGGTGCTGCGCGACACCACGAAAATCAAAGCAGCCGCAAGACAGATATGCACGATCCAGTCTTTCAGAATCCGGCGGTCCCCCGCGGCAATCGCGCGCATGTCCCCCACCATGAAATAGACTTGGCCGACCACAGGCCCCAACACCAACCGCCCCAAAAGGGTGTTGTTCAGGCGAAGCACCGGGCGCCGCAGGATGCAAAGTGCCGACCACCGTGCAGGGGACAAATAATTGCTTTCTGGGTCTTCATAGGGGTCGGTTAGGTTTTCATTTTTATGGTGCGCCAGATGCGTGTCCCGAAATCGGGCAAAGGGAATCACAAGGTTCAGCGACGGATAGACCAATGCCGCGTTCACGGTCTGGTTGGCAAAAGGATGGCCGTGAATGATTTCGTGCTGAAGGCTGGATTGAAACGCAATACAGACAGCCAAAACCGGAACCGCGATCCACAGGGGAAACCCCAGAAACAACACGGCCACAAACAGCGCATAAACCGCTGCCAGCGCCGCAACCGTCGGCCATTCGATGGATTGGTTTTGTGATTTCATAGGCTGCAGTCTACGCCGCCGCCACATGTTCACAATTCGGCATACAGTTCACAAAATCCATTCTTGGTGATATTTGTCACATTATGATTGAATTATTCGACAAACGTGACCGCGCGACGCAGTTTCGCCAACGCCTGAACACCGCATTGATTACGGCGGGCCAAACACAGGCCGGGTTGGCGCGCGCGATTGGCGTAGACCGATCGACCATATCCCAGCTGTTGCGCGATGATGGCGCACGTTTGCCGAACGGGCAGGTCGTGGCCGAATGCGCCCGGGTTCTGGGCGTATCAGCCGATTGGCTTTTGGGGCTGACCGAATTGGAAGGCCAGGCGGCCGATGTGATGGCGCAGGCATTGACCCTGACCGATGCGCCCCGCGCCTTGATCGATGAAACTGTGTTTCAATGGCATCAGGAAGCGGCGGGTTACAAGATACGCCATGTGCCTGCAGGGTTGCCGGATATGATCAAAACACGTGCCATGCTGGAATGGGAATACGCGCCCGCGTTGGGGCGCACCACGGAACAGGCCATTTTGGCATCCGAAGATCGGCTGAATTGGATGGCAGGGGCCGGGTCAGATTACGAAATTGCGATGCCCGTGCATGACATTGCGGCATTTGCGGCAGGCGTGGGATATTATGCGGGTTGTCCGCGTCAAGTGCGGCTTGATCAGTTGCATCACATGATGGACTTGTATGATCGCCTGTATCCATCCCTGCGCGTGCACCTGTTCAATGCGCGGCAACTGTTTTCCGCGCCGGTGACGGTCTTCGGCCCCAAGATTGCAGCCGTCTATCTGGGCCAGAAATATATGGTGTTCCGCGATATTGATCGGGTCAAGGCGATGACCCGGCATTTCGATGATTTGATCAAGCAAGCCGACATCGGCAGCCGGGATTGGCCCGATCATATTCGAAAAATTGCGGCAACTGTTTAGTCCAGCCGTGGCAGGGTGATCCCTTGTTCGGCCAAAGCTGGCAAGACACGGTCGTGCCACATGCGTGACGTCAGCGGCCCGGCCAGCCGGTACAGAACTGTTCCGTCGTGATCCAGAATATACGTTTCAGGCAACCCGTACACGCCCCAATCGACAGCCAGCCGTCCCCTTGGATCGGCACCGCCACCCGCAAAGGGATTGCCAAGTTCGGCCAAAAACGCCTGCGCCTTTTCGGGATCATCACGGTAATTGATGCCGTACACAGGGATGCCGCGATCAGATAAGGTGACCAGATGCGGATGTTCGGCCCGGCACGGCGCGCACCACGACGCCCAGAAATTCAAAAGTTTCAGCCCATCGGTCCGCAGATCCTGATCCGTAAAGGGAACAAGCCCCGGCAATGGATCCATCCGCACTGCAGGTGCAGCCCCCCCCACGATGACAGAGGGGAGAACCTCTTGTTCGTCGGGATTGGCAAATTGATCGGCAATTTTGCTGCCAAACAAACCCAAAAGAACGGCCACGACGATTGCGAAAGGAATGAAATACCAGATGTTACGCATCTTTGCGCGCCTCTGCCGCGATAAGTTGTTTTTTCACCTGCCGCGCACGGATCACATAGACCGCAACCAACCCCGCCAGCAAGGCAAGGCCAATGCCATAGGACATCGACACTTCGAAGGTGTATTTGCCCAGATCAGGGATCATGTGCGCATCTCTTTCTGGAACAAAACCCGCAACCGTCGGGCCCGAATATGCGTTCTGGTGCCCAGCAGAACCAAGGAAATGAACAGCAGGCTGAACCCCGCCATAGACAGGATCAACGGATAAAAGAACACATTAGCAATGTTATCCTGTTGGGCCCCATCTGCCACGGTGACGGTCGTCCCTTGATGCAGCCCTTGGTTCCAAAACAAGACGGCATAGCGCGACAGGATGGCGAACACCGACCCAACGATCGCCAACACACTGGTCAAATCGGCGGCCGTATCGGGATCATCAATCGCGGCCCACAACGCAATATAGCCCAGATAGAACAAAAACAGGATCAGAAAGCTGGTCAGACGCGGGTCCCAAACCCACCACGTTCCCCACATGGGTTGGCCCCAAAACGCGCCCGTGATCAGTGCGATCAGGGTCATCGTGGCCCCGATAGGCGCAGCGGCGCGGGCGGCAAGCGCAGAAACATGGTGGCGTCGGATCAGCCAGATCAGCGACCCAATGAACATGATCAGATACCCGTTGATCGCAGAAAACGCCGCCGGAACATGCAGGTAAATGATCTTTACAGTTGATCCTTGTCTGAAATCATCAGGCGTAAAAAAGAACCCCCAGATCAGCCCAGCCGAAAGGCACAGCCCCGCCAGACCCGCCACCCAAGGCAGCGCGCGGCCAGACCAGCCCATGAACTGGCGCGGATTGGCAAATTCCCAAATGCTCATGTGCGGTATGTGTCCTTTCGCGGGGCGATTGTGAAGGGTCAACGCAGGTTTATGCGCAACACGGCGGCCCCTGCGAAGGGAAATATTGCCGCAGCAAACAGCGTGATCGCAGCCAGAAACACGATTGGGGTCTGATAAGGCAAATCATGGGCCGCGCGGCGCGCAGCCTCTGCCCCGAAGATCAGCGTGGGAATGTACAGCGGCAACACCAGCAGCGACAGCAGCAACCCACCCCGCTTGACCCCAAGGGTCAGCGCCCCGCCAAACGCGCCGATCAGCGACAAGGCCGGTGTCCCCAACGCCAGACCAATGGTCACGGCAAGAAGCGCAGGCGCAGGCAAATTCAACAACAGACCCAACACCGGGGCCATCAGCGTCAGCGGAAGCCCGGTGGTCATCCAATGGGCGGCAGACTTTGCCAAGAACACGCTTTCTTGTGGAATGGGCGCAGTGGCCAGAACATCCAGACTGCCATCTTCGAAATCCAGCCCAAAGATGCGGTCAACCGACAAAAGGCAAGCCAACAACGCCCCCAGCCACAAAATGCCCGGGCCAATGGCCGTCAGGGTCGTGGTGTCCGAACCGATGGCCAATGGTGCCAACGTGACAACGATCAGAAAAAACACCAAGGCCAGACCAAACCCGCCGCCCGAACGCACCGCAAGCTTCAGATCCCGCAACAACAGGGCAATCACATCACACCTGCCCAGTCATCTTCCAGCGTCACCGCCGCATCATCGGGGCGGTATTCATCAAGATTGATGGTCTGCCCCTGCACGCCCAGATCAAGATGCGTTGAAATGACTGCGGCCCCCCCTTTTGCCAGATGCGCCCGAACCACCTGTTCAAAATCCTTTACAAATCCCGCATCAA
This sequence comes from Planktomarina sp., assembly GCA_020630595.1. GTDB lineage: Bacteria > Pseudomonadota > Alphaproteobacteria > Rhodobacterales > Rhodobacteraceae > Planktomarina. Next base: position 73,673 of record JAHDBC010000005.1, on the reverse strand, counting down.
GGGCGGTCGTGGGTTCGTCCATCAGCCAAAGTTTGCACCCTGTCACCAAAAGACGGGCCAATCCCACCCGGCGCTTTTGGCCTGCGGATAAGACTGCGGCAGGCCGGTCCAACAGGGGTGTCAACGCCCATGCAGACACCGCTGCATCAATCGACACGGTGCCATAAAGGGACGCCCAAACCTCAAGATTTTCTGCAACCGTCAGCGATGCTTTCAGGCCATCCGCATGGCCCGAAAATGCCGGTGGGGCGTCAACCGTCAAGGTCCCGCTGCCAACTGGCGTCAGCCCTGCCATGGCCCGCAACAGCGTTGTTTTGCCTGCGCCGTTGCGCCCGCGCAAAAACAAACAATCCCCCGCGCCCACATCACAGGTGAGGCCCGATATCAGCCCGACCCCGCCCCGGGTCAAACCGATATCGCGCATAGACAACATCGTTAAACCGGGATCAGCGCCAACCCGATGCGCCGCCCTTCCGACAAAAGAACATTATAGGTGCGGCAAGCGGTTGGTGAATTCATGATTTCAACCCCGATGCCCGCGTCTTCCACAGCTTTGCGAAAGCCCGACGGGATGGGGCACATATCCGCACCAGTCCCCACAAACAGGACATCAATCTGCCCCCCCATTGCGGTAAAGGGCGCAGGATCATCGTACCCTGCCCAGCTTTGCACGCTGTCCAACAGGACGGTCACGGGGCCTTGGTACACCTGTCCGCCGATGCGGAAAAAGCCGGGGCCATAGCCATCAACCGGACGCCCGTCGGGGTATGATATTTCGTTCAGCTTCATCAGGCGTCGATGTTGGCGAACTGATTGCCTTCGGTCGCGTCAGGTTTAGACCAGTCGCGTTTCACACCAAGAAACAGCAAAATGGCAGAGGCCACGAAGATCGACGAATAGGTCCCGATGATCACACCCCAGATCATCGCGAAGACAAACCCCCGGATCACATCCCCGCCCAGAACAAACAATGCGATCAACGCCAACAGCGTCGTAACCGAAGTCATGAATGTGCGTGACAGTGTTTCGTTGATCGACAGGTTCAGCACTTCGTTCAGCGGCTTTTTCTTATACCGCCGCAGGTTTTCGCGCACCCGGTCAAACACCACGACCGTGTCGTTCAACGAATAGCCGACAATGGTCAACAAGGCCGCGATGATGGCCAGATCAAACTGGATTTGCAGTTCCGAAAATATCCCGATCGTCAGGATCACGTCGTGCACCAACGCCGCCACAGCGCCCAAGGCAAACTGCCATTCAAACCGCAGCCAAATGTAAATCAGAACCGCGGCAATCGCCGCAATCACTGCATAGGCCGCGGTCATGATCAGTTCGCCCGAAACGGTCGGGCCCACCGATTCAACAGACGGGAACGGCGTGACCATTTCCGGATCAACAGCCAGCAATGCGGTTTGCACCTGCGCAACCACATCACCTGACACAGATTCCTGGCCTTCCTGGGCCTGAATGGAAATCAACGCGACATTTTGATCGGCATCAAAGGTCGGATCGAACACTTCGGTGATCGATACATCGCCCAGTTCCAGACTTTCCAACGCAGCCCGATACGTCGCAACATCAACCGGTTGCGGGCTTTCGGTGCGGATGGTCGTGCCACCCCGAAAATCAATGCCGTAGTTCAGCCCTTGAATCATGAACGACGCAAAGGCCAGAACCATCATCAGGGCAGAAATGCCCAGCCACACTTTCCAGCGCTTGAAGAAATCGAAGTTCGTGCCTTGTTTAACGAGCCGTAGACGCATGGCTTAAACCTCGATCGTTTTGGGTCGGCGGCGTTCAAACCACATCACGACCAGCAGACGGGTGACAAAGATGGCCGTAAAGACCGATGTGATAATGCCAAGCCCCAGCGTGATGGCAAAGCCCTTGACCGGACCGGACCCCATCACAAACAGGATCACCGCCGTGATAAAGGTTGTGATGTTGGCATCAATGATGGCCGACAGGGCTTTTTCATAGCCCAGTTCAATCGCGCGGGCCGGGCCCTTGGCGGTTTTCAATTCTTCGCGGATGCGTTCAAAAATCAGCACGTTGGCGTCAACGGCCATGCCAACCGTCAGCACGATCCCCGCGATCCCCGGCAAGGTCAGCGTGGCACCGATCATGGACAACAACGCAAATATCAGCGTGATGTTGATGATCAACGCGACATTCGCAAAAATCCCAAACAACCCATAAGACAGGAACATGAACACCAACACCGCCGTAAAGGCGACAATGGTCGCGATCTTGCCGGCATCAATGCTGTCTTGTCCCAACTCTGGGCCAACGGTGCGTTCTTCCAAAAATTCGATGGATGCGGGCAACGATCCAGCGCGCAGCAATACAGCAAGTTCAGTGCTTTCCTGCGCCGTGAAATTGCCAGTGATGATCCCTGCCCCGCCCGGGATGGCGGATTGGATCACCGGGGCGCTGATCACTTCGTTATCAAGGACAATCGCAAAGGGTTCACCGATGTTTTCAGCGGTGTAGCGGCCAAATTTCGCACCGCCGGACGCATTGAACTGAAAATTCACGGCGGGGCGGCCATTCTGATCGAACGTCGGTTGCGCATCGGTCAGTTCTTCGCCCGTAACAACCGGTGTTCGGTCCAATGCATAAAAAAGGCCTGTTTCGCCAATTTCGGGGATCAGCTCATTGCCGACACCGGGCGATGCGTTCGGATCGCTCGTCGTGCTTTCAACGGGTTGGAACGTCAACAATGCGGGTTTGCCGATCAGCGTTTTCAATTCCTGCGCCGATCCGATCCCGGGAACTTGGATCAGAATACGGTCTTCGCCTTGCCGTTGGATGGTGGGTTCGCGCGTCCCGGCTTCGTCGACACGGCGCCGAATGATTTCCAACGATTGCGCCATCGTGCGCCCATCAGTTGCGATCTTTTCACCATCTGACAGGGTGACCATCACCACATCCCCTTCGGATGTGACAACGATGTCGTCTTCCAGCCCGCCTGACAGAATGTTGTTGACCGGCCGTGCCAGCGCCTGAACCGCTGCGACTGCGGTTGCCATTGCATCCGGATTCCCGATCCGGACGTGCAATTCACCTTCCGGGCCGTCCACCTGCCGAATGCCACCGATCGTGGCGCGTTCGGCCTGCAAGGCATTGCGGACTTCGGGCCAGAACGCCTTCATCCGGGAATCGTACACTTCTTCCAGTGCGACTTCGCCCAGAAGATGGGCGCCACCGCGCAGATCAAGGCCCAGATTTACCAGACCTGATGGCAGCATACCGGGCCATGCAGAACTGTCTTCGCCAGCGGCGATGGCATCATTGTGCCCTTCAACACGGGTGTAAAACCCGTTTGGCAAAGCGAACAACAGGCCCACCACAATGGTGAGCCAGATGGCGACCCGCTTCCAACCTTCGATTTGCAGCATGGCGTTGGGCCTTTCTGTCGGCTTATTTGACCGGGTCAGTCTTGTTGATCACGTCTGCGATGGTGGATTGTACAACGCGCACCGACATGCCCTTGGCCAATTCCACTTCGATTTCGTTTTCGCCTTCTTTGACCTTGGTCACTTTGCCTTTCAGACCACCCTGGGTGACGACTTCGTCGCCGCGACGCAGGTTTTCGACCATTTTCTGATGGGCCTTCAGCTTTTGCTGCTGCGGACGGATCAACAGGAAATAGAAGATGATCAGGATCAGGATGATCGGGATGAACTGGGCGAAGGCGTCCATGGGCGTATTCCTTACGTCTATACATGGGCCATCGGCCCGGTTTCAGCGCTAGGTAAAGACCCGCCCAGCCCTTTGCAAGCAACCGTTCAAGGTTTTTGCCCCCGGAAGGGTTTTGGGCCATAGAAACGGCATTGATTCGTACACAGACAGGAGATGCGCCATGCATGACATTCGTGCCATTCGCGAAAACCCCGCCGGGTTTGACGCCGCTTTAGCCCGCCGGGGTGTGGCTGCATCATCATCCGATCTTTTGGCGCTGGACGAAGCGCGGCGGGCCTGCATTTTGGCGGCCGAAACAGCGCAGGCCGATCAGAACAAGGCATCAAAATCCGTTGGCGCTGCAAAGGCCAAAGGGGACGAAGCCGAATTCGAACGCCTGCGCGCGCTGGTTGCCGAAAAGAAAGCCGAAGTCGCCCGGATGCAGGAAGAGGCCAAGGTCAAAGACGAAGACCTGCGTCAGGCGTTGATGGTATTGCCCAATTTGCCGTTGGACGATGTGCCAGAAGGCGAAGATGAAGCAGACAATGTGGAAATTCACCGCTGGGGCACACCACGGGAATTTGATTTCACACCGGTCGAACACTTTGAATTGGCTGCCACGCAAGACGGTCTGGATTTTGAAACAGCCGCCAAATTGTCTGGCAGCCGATTTGTTGTGATGTCTGGTGCCATCGCGCGGGTCCATCGCGCCTTGGCGCAGTTCATGATCAACACGCATGTGGATGAAAACGGGCTGACCGAAACCAACACGCCCGTTTTGGTGCGCGATGACGCCATGTATGGCACGGGGCAGCTGCCAAAGTTTGCCGAAGACAGCTATCAAACCACCAACGGTTGGTGGCTGATCCCCACGTCTGAAGTCACGCTGACCAATCTGGTCGCGGGTGCCATGGTCGAAGAATCCTATCTTCCGCGCCGGTATACTGCGCATTCTTTGTGTTTCCGGTCCGAAGCCGGATCCGCAGGGCGTGATACGGCAGGCATGCTGCGCCAACACCAGTTCGAAAAGGTCGAAATGGTCAGTGTCACCCACCCCGATCATTCCCGGGCTGAATTGGACCGGATGACGGATTGCGCCCAAGGGATTCTGGAAAAACTGGGCCTGCCGTATCGCACCGTGGTTTTGTGCACAGGCGATATGGGCTTTGGCGCGCGCCGCACCCACGACATCGAAGTGTGGTTGCCGGGCCAAAACACATACCGCGAAATTTCCAGCTGTTCGGTCTGTGGTGATTTTCAGGCGCGGCGCATGAACGCGCGGTTCAAACCGGCGGGCGGCGGGAAGCCTGAATTTGTTCATACACTGAACGGGTCTGGGCTTGCGGTTGGGCGTTGCCTGATCGCCGTTCTGGAAAATGGTCAACAGGCGGATGGATCTGTCGCCCTGCCCGATGTTTTGCACGCCTATCTGGGTGGTAAGACGCGCATCGCGGCAGACGGAACCCTAGGCTGATCAGCGCGTTGTCCCCTTGCCAACCAAGGGGACAACCATGGCAAAACAAACACGCGCCGCGTTACAGGTGCGCACAGCGACCCGGGCTGATGTTCGGGCCATCGTGGGCTTATCGACCCGCGTCTATACTGAAGAACCACCCTACACGGCGGGCATGATCAGCGGGCAAATCAATGCCTTTGCGGATGGATGTTTCGTTGTGGTGTTTGACGACCAGATTGTGGGCTACGCCGCATCGACAATTTTACGCGAAGACAAAGTCTTGCAGGCCCACACCTGGGATCAGGTGACCGGTGGCGGTTACGGCAGCCTGCACACTCCAACCGGCGACTGGCTTTACGGGATGGAGGTGATGGTCGATCCCACATGCAGACGGATGCGCATTGCGCAACGATTGTATCAGGCACGCGAACGGCTGTGCGGCGATATGGGATTGAAGGGCATCGCCTTTGGGGGCCGCATCCCCGGTTTCCGCAGACGGGCAAAGGAGTTTCCTTCACCCGAAGATTACGTTCAAGCCGTGCGCAACGGTGATCTGAAAGATCCCGTTCTGACGTTTCAAATGGCACAGGGGTTCGAAGTGCGCCGGGCATTGCCCAATTACGCGCCAGATGACGTGCAATCGGGCGGTCATGCCGCGCTGATGATTTGGAAAAATCCAGCGTATACCCCGGTTCTTGAAAATCAGCCACTCACACGGATTGACCCTACAACCGTGCGGGTCGCAACGGTGCAGATGAACGCACGCCAGATCGCGCATCCAGACGAATTTTACGACAGCGTGGACTATTTCGCGCGGACCGCATCAGATTACGGGGCCGATTTCGTTGTCTTTCCGGAATATTTCACCCTGCAACTGCTGTCGTGTGAAGCGCAAAAACCCCCTGCGGCCGCGATTGAACGCACATCTGAACACACAGAAACCTTTCGTGAACGGCTGCGCGGGATGGCCATTTCCAGAAACATCAACATCATCGGCGGCAGCCACCCCAGCCGCACCGATGATGGCGACATTCAGAATGTCTGCTACGTTTTCCTGCGCGATGGCACGGTTCATGCGCAGGAAAAACTGCACGCCACGCCGGATGAACGCACGGCATGGAACATAAAGGGTGGCGACACCATCGACACCATTGATACCGATTGCGGGCCAATCGGCGTCGCCATTTGTTATGACAGCGAATTTCCCGAAGTTGTCCGTCGCTTGGCAGACGAAGGGGCGCGCATCCTGTTCGTGCCCTACAACACAGACACGCGCCATGGCCATTTGCGTGTAAGATATTGCTGTCAGGCCCGCGCGATTGAAAATCAGCTGTACGTGGTGACATCCGGTATGGTCGGGAATTTGGCCAATGTCTCAAACATCGACATCCAATATGCCCAATCTGCGATCCTGACGCCCTGCGATTTTCCTTTCGCCCGCGACGGCATCGCCGCAGAGGCATCGGAAAATGTTGAAATGGTCACTGTTGCGGATTTGAACCTTGCGGATATTCAAGCCGCACGTGCACAAGGATCCGTACGAAATCTGCGTGACAGGCGATTTGATCTGTATCGCACACGTTGGAAAGACGGAGGATAGCATGTCCAAAACTGCCCTATTGGTTTTGATCTTTACCCTGACCTTTGTGGTCAGCCCCCTGATCACACCGCCATTCGACGGGTTCGAAGCGCGACAATTGCCCAATCCCCAACCGGACCCCGCCATCCAACCGGCGGGTTACGCATTTTCGATCTGGGGTGTGATTTACCTGTGGCTTTTGTTCGCCGCCATCTGGGGCGTTTGGAAAACCGGCGATGATCCCCGGTTCGATCGGTCGCGGCTGTGGTTGGCGGCGTCGCTGGCCATTGGCACCCCGTGGCTTTGGATCGCGGGGCAATCCGCCATTTGGGCCACGGTTGGCATCTGGGCCATGCAGGTCACTGCGGTGATTGCATTGCTGCAAAGCCCAAAAGTGCAATTCTGGACCTACAGAACCCCTGTCGCGCTCTATGCCGGATGGCTGACAGCGGCGGCGTTTGTCAGTTTGGCGGTGACATTGGCCGGATACAATATCGGGTTCAGCGATTTTGGTTGGGCGGTTCTGGGTATCCCCGTAGCAACGGTTCTGGCCGTTGTCATCCAATGGCAACGCCCGGATGCCGTCCCATTTTCGGTGGCCGTGGCATGGGCGTTGGTGGGCATCGTTGCCGCGAATGTCGGCAACAGCCTGACGGTCGTGTTGCTGGCCGGAAACTGCGCCGTGATCATCGCCGCAGCAGCCGCCACCGCCTGGTATCGAAATCGCAAAAGGGGCAATCGGGTTCAGACCTGATCGGACCTTTGCAGGCACAAGGGCAAACAACAGGCGTTTGCCCCGAAATGATTCAAAACTTGGGTTTGCCCAAATGTTTGCGCAGGCGCGACGGGGTGGATTTCTTCTTGTCCTTATACGGATTCTGATCCCCCTGCCCCCGCATCCAAAGGCGGATCGGTGTGCCCGGCATATCAAAATCTTCGCGCAGGCCGTTCACCAAATACCTGTTATAGCTTTCGGCCATTTTGTCCGGCTGGCTGCACATCACGACAAAACCCGGCGGACGGGTTTTTGCCTGCGTGGCATAGCGCAATTTGATCCGACGCCCACCGGGGGCCGGTGGCGGGTGGGCAGACACCATCGCTTCTAACCAGCGGTTCAGCTGCGAAGTGGGCACACGGCGGTTCCACACTTCATGCGCGCGGACAACGGCGGCCTGCAAACGGTCCAACCCTTTGCCCGTTTTTGCGCTGACCGTCACCAATGGCGCACCACGCAACTGCGGCAGCAAGCGTTCGAACGCTTCGCGAAGATCACGCAGCTTTTGCTGTTTGGCGGGTTCGATGTCCCATTTGTTTACCGCAACCACCACTGCGCGCCCTTCGCGTTCGGCAAGGTCCGCGATGCGCAGGTCCTGTTGTTCGAACGGAATGGCTGCATCCAACAAAACGACAACCACTTCGGCAAACTTCACAGCCCGCAGACCATCAGACACCGAAAGCTTTTCCAGCTTTTCCTGAACCTTGGCCTTTTTGCGCATGCCAGCGGTGTCGAAAATCCGCATGGGAACCCCGCCCCAGCGAAACTGCAACGAAATGGAATCGCGTGTGATCCCGGCTTCGGGGCCCGTCAGCAAACGGTCTTCGCCGATGATCTGGTTGATCAACGTGGATTTCCCCGCATTTGGGCGACCGACAACCGCAACCTGCAAGGGTCGCTTTTCGGTTGGTGCAAATTCGGGCAGATCGTCATCATCATCAATCGTGATGTCGGTTTCCGGGTCCGTTTCGGGTGTGGCGTCGCGTTTCGCTGAAATCAGCGGATCAAGGATCGTGGCCAATTCGGCCATCCCTTCGCCGTGTTCAGCAGACAGGCGCAGCGGTTCCCCCAACCCCAGACCAAAGGCTTCCAAAACACCTGCTTCTGCGGCCTGACCTTCGACCTTGTTGGCGGCCAGAATCACATTTGCATTCTTTTTGCGCAGGATATCAGCGAAAACTTCATCTGTTGGCGTCACCCCGACACGGGCGTCCAGCAAAAACAAACACGCATCAGCCATTTCCACGGCGCGTTCCGTTAGCCGCCGCATCCGCCCCTGCAGGCTGTCGTCCGTCGCATCTTCCAGACCTGCACTATCGATTACTGTGAATTTCAGATGCCCCAGCCGCGCATCCCCTTCACGCAGATCGCGCGTGACGCCGGGCTGGTCATCGACCAGCGCCAGCCGTTTGCCGACCAATCGGTTGAACAGGGTTGATTTGCCCACATTGGGACGACCAACAATGGCAAGCGTGAACGTCATTTCATGATCCTTTTGCCGGGCCAAACGCCCCTAGCGGAAGGCCGACAACTTACCGTCAGTTGTCAGAACATACAACGCCCCACCTGCAACAGACGGCGCTGCCGCCGCAGCGTCCGGAAGCGCGACCCGGCGGGTGATGGCCCCGGTCGCCGGATCAAAGAACCGCAGCGTTTCATCGGACGACGCGACGATCAGCTGCCCGCCCGCCAGCACAGGCCCGAAATGCACAATGATCCCATCGCGTTTGCGCGGGTTTTCATGGTTGTAGCGTGGCAGCGGCTGACGCCAGATCACGCTGCCATCAGATTGGGACAAACGCAGCAATTCGTTGCGGTCATTGACGACAAACAGGCTGCCGCCCCCGGTCACCATCCGGCTGCTGACACCTTCGTTGGCAGTCCAGATCCGGTCCCCTGTCCCAAGATCCAGTGCAACGGTGCGCCCTGTGTTGTTGCCCACAAAAACACGTTCGCCAGACACAAGCGGGCCACCCACCAGATCAGAAATCTGATTGGCCGCCACGCCAAGGCGGCGACCCGACACAGATGATGTCCAATTGCGCAAACCGCCACGACGGAATGTCGAATACACTTCGCCCGTGCCCATGGGGAACAAGGCCCATTTGTTTGTGACCGTGGGCGCTGGCGCATGGGCAAGGTTCGACACGCTTTCCGGGCCGCTGATTTGCCATTCGATCCGCCCCGTTTCCGGGGACAGCGCAAAGGCATCCCCTTTGCGCGTTGTCACATAGACCAACCCTTGGGAAACGGTTGCCGGGCTGATGCCCGCTGCTTCCAGATCCTGCTGCCAGGCAATCGCGCCCGTGTCGGGGTCCAATGCGACCAATTCGCCAAAACCGGTGGACGCAAACACCAGATCGGCCCCAAAAGACAGCCCCCCGCCCGACCCATCGTCGGGATTGTCACCAAACGGGGTCAGATCCCGCGACCACAGCTGTTGGCCCGCAGTGTTCAGCGCAACCACTTCGGAACGGCTGCCCAACACAAAGATACGTCCATCGGCAATGATCGGGGCTGCAACCAGATTGTGCCTGCGCCCTTCCGATGCGGTGACTGCCGCTGACCACGCCAGCACGGGTGCGGCCGCCAATTCCACGTGTTGGGGGTTCTGCTGGGGGTTCTGGTTTGGATGGGTCCACGCCGCGTTTGCAACGGCCCCAGCAAGGTTTAGCGATGCGCCACCCACATCTGCCGCCGCTTCAGCGGTGGGGGTTCCATCAAGGTCAAGACGTTCCCCTGCAAGAATTTCTTCTGCTGGCTCGCACCCCATCAAGGCCAGCGCCGCAATACATGATGCCACTGCATGACGCATGCCGTCGCCCCCCTTCTTCCCGTTAATTCTGGGTATCAGGTGAGGACGCATTTGCCAACTCGGGTGTTTCGCCCAAGGCCACCAACAATTCCACAAATCGGCGGTTTTGTTCCGGGTTTGCACTGGCGTCTTCCAAGGCCGCAGTCATCCGCGCCACGGCGGTTTCGCGCTGCCCTGTTTCCAGTTCCAACAAGACCAGCACATCAAGGGCCGCCGTGCGATACAACTGCCCGGGCGCAGACAAATCTTCCAGCACTGCAACGCGGTCTTCGGCTGGCAAGGCATCCGGGGTCATGGCCAGACGCAACTGCGCAAGATCGCGGATATAGACCGGCTGATCAGAATCATTGGCGACTGCGCGCAGCGCATCTGGCGTGGCAGACAAAAGTTTGACCACAACAGACTGATCTTCTTCAACCAAGGCGGCGATCGCAGCGTCCGCGTCATCTGCCTGCAGCGCATTCAGGATGGCGTCCCCGCGGTTTTGGGCGTCACGTTCCGCAGACGCGGACCGAAATTCGAAAAACGCAGTGCCAGCAACAATCGCGATGATCACAAGCGCGACAATCCAACCGTACTTGCGCGCATAGCCATACAATCGATCCTGCCGGACCTCTTCGTTCACTTCATCGATAAAGCTGTCAGTATTGGCCATTGGTCCCTCACCCGGTCGGTCGCGACGGTATAGTCCTGACCCCGGCTGCGGGGCAAGGGGGCGCTGCGCAAATCCGCCACCGATGTGCGCCACCTGATGAAAACATTTTGCAACGCATGCGTATCTTTATTGCCTGTCGGGTGCTGACATTCCCCCCAAATACACCATATGCAGAGTGCACGGGCATTTCAGACCCGGAAAAATACTGACGACACAGGCCGTTCCCATGCGCATCGTACCCATCCTGACCGCAATATTTGTTTCAGCGATCATTTTCCTTCTGGTCTTCCAACGCGATTTCATCGGCGAAACGATGGCGGGGATCATGGGAAATTCCGAAGAAACATCGGATACGGCTGAACAAACACCGTCAACTGACGCGGCTGAAACAGCAGACGATGACGACGCATCGAACCCCAATCCCGAAAATCGCATTTCAATTGTGGCTTACACATCGACGGCACGCGGCATCGACAGCGCCGTGATCGTGCGCGGCGAAACCGAAGCGGCCCGTCAGGTCAATCTTTTGTCCGAAACAAGCGGAACGGTGATTTCGCAACCGTTGCGACGCGGTGCATTCGTAACGACGGGCCAGGAAATGTGCACATTGGACCCCGGCACCCGCGAAGCAAGCCTTGCCGAAGCGCAGGCCCGATTGGCAGAAGCGCGCGCACGCGTGCCCGAAGCGCAGGCCCGGGTGATCGAAGCAGAAGCCCGCCTGCAAGAGGCATTGATCAACGACCGTGCTGCCGAACGCCTGTCCCAAGATGGATTTGCATCTGACACCCGCGTCGCATCGGCCACGGCTGCAACGCAGGCGGCACGGGCGGGCGTCGAAGCGGCCCAATCCGGGCTGGAATCATCACGCGCCGGGATTGAAAGCGCCGCCGCCGCCGTAGCTGCGGCAGAACGCGAAATCGGCAAGCTGACAATCAAAGCGTCATTTGATGGCATACTTGAAACAGACACCGCCGAATTGGGCAGCCTTTTGCAGCCCGGTGGGTTGTGCGCGACGGTCATCCAGCTTGATCCCATCAAACTTGTTGGGTTTGTGCCCGAAGTGGACGTGGACCGCGTAAAGTTGGGCGCGGCTGCCGGGGCGCGGTTGGTCAACGGACGCGAAGTCACGGGCGAAGTTGCGTTTGTATCCCGGTCCGCCGATCAAACAACGCGCACGTTCCGGGTGGAAGTCGAAGTGCCGAACGCTGATCTGACCATTCGCGACGGTCAGACCGTTGACATGATCATTCAGGCCGAAGGCACACGGGCGCATCTTCTGCCCGGGTCTGCGCTGACACTTGATGATCAGGGCACCATGGGTGTGCGGATCGTTGATGAAAATACAAATGCCGCATTCAGGCCCGTCACGCTGCTGCGCGATACAATCGAAGGCGTTTGGGTGTCCGGCCTGCCGGATCCGGTGGATGTTATTGTTGTGGGCCAGGAATACGTCACCGATGGCGTGCCCGTGCATGTCACTTACCGAAAGGACTGATTGATGACCGGTATCGTTGATTGGGCGGCGTCCCGTGCGCGCATGGTGTTGGCATTCATCCTGCTGTCTTTGATCGCAGGTGGCTTTTCCTATTGGACCCTCCCCAAGGAAGGCGAGCCGGATATTGAGATTCCGGCGCTGATCATCTCCCTCCCGTTTCAGGGGATTTCTGCGGAAGACAGTGAAAAGCTGTTGATCAAACCCATGGAAACAGAACTGGGTGATCTGGATGGCCTGAAAAAGATGACCGGCACGGCGGTCGATGGTTATGCCAATATGGTTCTGGAATTCGAATTCGGCTGGGACAAGACGCAGATCATTGCCGATGTCCGTGACCGGATGAACAAGGCAGAGGCGAATTTTCCCGCTGGCGCAGACACGTATTCCATCGAAGAATTCAATTTTTCGGAATTTCCGATCCTGATCGTTTCGCTGTCCGGTCAGGTGCCGGAACGCACGTTGCTGCAGATTTCCAACAATCTTCAGGACCGACTGGAAGGATTGGAACCCGTGCTGTCGGCCAGCTTGGCCGGGCACCGCGATGAAATGGTCGAAGTCACAATCGATCCGTTGAAACTTGAAGCCTATAACGTGACGGCTGGCGAACTGATCAACGTGGTGGTCAACAACAACCAGCTTATTCCAGCCGGTTCCGTTGATACACCAACATCAAACTACACCGTGAAAATCCCGTCGTCGTTTGAAGAAACGGTCGATGTATACAATCTGCCCGTCAAAACCAACGGCGACCGCGTGGTCACGCTGGGCGATATTGCCGACATTCGCCTGACGTTTGAAGACCGCGCCGGAACCGCGCGGTTCAATGGCGAAACGACCGTGGCGTTGCAGGTCGTCAAACGCAAGGGGTTCAACCTGATCGACACCGCATCGCTGGTGCGCGAAGAGGTCGAAAAGGAAATCGCCCTGTGGCCCGAAGCGTTGGATACTGCTGTCGATGTGAAAGCGTCCAACGATCAATCCCGTGTCGTGGGATCCATGGTGTCACAGCTGGAAGGGTCCGTCCTGACCGCGATTGCCTTGGTGATGATCGTTGTTCTGGCCGCGTTGGGCACGCGCCCTGCCCTGTTGGTTGGCTTTGCAATCCCGACATCGTTCTTGTTGTGCTTTGCGTTTCTTGCCGTAATGGGAATCACGATTTCAAACATCGTGATGTTCGGCCTGATCCTGGCCGTTGGTATGTTGGTCGATGGTGCCATCGTGGTGGTCGAATATGCCGACAAGCGCATGCAGGAAGGTGCCGACCCGATGGAGGCCTATACCGATGCTGCCAAACGCATGTTCTGGCCCATCGTATCGTCAACGGCAACGACGCTTTGTGCGTTTCTGCCCATGCTGTTCTGGCCGGGTGTGCCGGGTCAGTTCATGGGAATGCTGCCTGTAACGCTGATCTTTGTTTTGTCTGCCTCTTTGTTGGTGGCGTTGGTGTATCTGCCGGTCATGGGCGGCGTCACGGGTGGTGTGTCAAACATCCTGACAGGGCTGGGAAACAGCCTGCGCTGGTTGCCATGGATTGTGCGCGCCGTTCTTGTTTTGCCTGCGATGGCGCTGATGCTGTTTGGGATCAGCACGCTTCTGGCGTCTACCGACGGTGCGGGTTTTTGGCAAATCTTGCAGGGAACATTTGCGTTCTTGATTGGCGCCTTGCTGACGTCGATCACGATGACAGCCGCGGAACTGCGCTGGCGGCGCAAACGCGTTGACAGCGGCCACCAGCGCACGCCCTTTGGTCATTTTGTAAAGTTCATCGTGGGCAATCCCGTCATGCCCGTCTTGACGTTGGTTGGCGTCATCGTCTTTGTGATGTCGGTGTTTTCCTATTTTGGCGAAAACAACAACGGTGTCGAATTCTTTGTGGAATCCGAACCCGAACAGGCCATTGTCTATGTTCGGGCACGGGGCAACCTGTCACTGGAAGAAAAAGATGATCTTCTGCGGCAGGCCGAAGCGGTCCTGTTGTCCCATCCTGGTGTCGATTCGACCTTTGCCTTTGCCGGTGAAGGGGGGCTGAACGCCAACACAGGCGGTGCCGGGTCACCCTTGGATACCATTGGTCAGGCACAGATCGAATTGATCCCATGGGAAGACCGCCCCTCAACCGAAACGCAATCACGGGTTTGGGGCTTCATTCCGTGGACATCCACAACACAGGATCCGGCCTTTGACGGGGATCTGGTGATCCAGCAGTTGCAGGCGCGGCTTAGCACCATCCCGGGCATCAAGACTGAAATTCTGAACCTTGCGCAGGGTCCGGCGTCGGCCAAGCCGGTCCACCTGCGCATTCGTGGGCAGAATTGGGAAGACCTGCTGGCCGCGACAGAATTGGCGCGCGCACAGTTCGAAGCCACCCCCGGTCTGAAAGATATCGAAGACAATCTGCCCCTTCCGGGGATTGACTGGCAAATCAATGTCGATGTGGAAAAGGCAGGCCGGTATGGCGCGGACGTCGCCACCGTTGGCGCAATGGTGCAATTGGTGACCCGGGGCATTTTTCTGGACACCATGCGCGTGCCATCCAGCGACGAAGAAGTGGACATTCGCGTGCGGCTTCCCGAACAGGACCGTGTGTTATCGACCTTGGATACATTGAAAGTACGCACCCCCGGTGGGCTGGTGCCATTGTCCAACTTTGTGACGCGGGAACCGGTTGCCAAACTGGGCATGATCACCCGTGTTGATCAGGACCGGTATTTCGACGTCAAGGCGGCAACGGAGTTCGCAGAAGATGTGCTTTCTTTTAATATCTTGACAGAAGTTGAAGGGCAGGATGATCCAACCCGGGAACACCTCGGATTGGTTCTAGAGGTCGACGCGGCGGATTTTGAAGACCCGTCCGAAATCGAAGCAGACTTTACCACATTCGATAAGGCGACATTCCCCTTCAGCCTCTTCACAGAAGGCACCACCAGATACTTCAATGCCGTTGAATTGATCAAAGGAGAAACGCCTAGGACCATCCAACAAAAGCTGGACGATTTGGATGAAGACACTCAGTCATATCTCGCGACCGCGGCGAATGACAACGAACGGATCGAATTGCTCACAAACTGGTTGGAAACCGACCCTCTGCCGTCCGGTTTGGAATGGGAATGGACCGGGGATCAGGAAGATCAGGCAGAATCAGGCGCGTTTCTGATGAATGCCTTTGCAGGTGCGTTGGGTCTGATGTTCATCATTCTGCTGGCCCAATTCAATTCGATCTACAATTCGATCCTTGTTTTGTTGGCGGTGGTTCTGTCAACCACCGGTGTCTTGATTGGGATGCTGGTCATGGATCAGGCGTTTTCGATCATCATGACTGGTACGGGGATCGTGGCTTTGGCGGGGATTGTGGTGAACAACAATATTGTTCTGATCGACACCTATCAAGAATACAGCCGCTATATGCCCCGGATCGAAGCCATCGTGCGCACAGCAGAAGCGCGCATTCGGCCCGTGTTGCTGACCACGATCACAACAATGGCGGGCCTTGCGCCCATGATGTTCGGGCTTAGCCTTGATTTCGTGAACGGTGGCTATTCCATCGACAGCCCCACGTCCCTTTGGTGGAAACAGCTGGCCACAGCGGTTGTCTTTGGCCTTGGCATTGCGACCGCGCTGACATTGGTGTTCACGCCGGCGATGCTGGCCTTGCGCATCTGGCTGGTGTCCGGGGCCTATGGCGCATTCATGGGCATGGTTGCCGCCAGCGGTTCCGGCGAAGGCAAACGCATCCGCGCGGATTTCAAACTGCGCAAAGAAGCCAAGAAAGCCAAAGGGCAAGAATTGATCTGGGATGAAGAACAGCTGATGCTGCCGCCTTTGCCCCCACGCCAATTGCCCGCGGCGGAATAAAAGCGGCGGGCCCCAGATGGGGCCGCCGACACCCCTTGGATCCTATTCCGACAACTGCAATTGCCACAGGTGCGCGTATCGCCCATCTTTGGCGATCAGGTCATCGTGGGTGCCTTCTTCGACCACCTCGCCCGCCTCAAGCACGACGATGCGGTCCGCATGCACAATGGTTGAAAGCCGGTGCGCGATGGTGATCACGGTGCGCCCCTGCCCCATGTCGATCAGACTTTCCAGAATGTCGTGTTCGGTTTCGGTGTCCAGTGCACTGGTCGCTTCGTCCAGCAACAGGATGGGCGGATTTTTCAGCAGCGTGCGCGCGATGCCCACACGCTGTTTTTCCCCGCCCGACAATTTCAGCCCCCGTTCGCCAACAGTGGTGTCGTACCCATCCGGCAGCGACATGACGAAATCGTGGATCTGCGCAGCCTTTGCAGCCGCTTCAACCTCTGCCCGTGTGGCATCAGCCCTGCCATAGGCAATGTTGTACAGGATCGTATCATTGAACAGCACCGTGTCTTGCGGCACGACCCCGATCGCATTGTGCAGACTGGTCTGTGTGACATCCCTGATATCCTGCCCATCAATCGTAAACGATCCGCCGGACACATCGTAAAACCGAAACAACAGCCGCCCGATTGTGGATTTCCCCGACCCGGATGCCCCAACAATGGCGACCGTCTGGCCCGGTGGGATCTGCAGCGACACCCCTTTCAGGATCGCCCGTTCCGGATCATAGGCAAAGTGCACATCCGTCAGCGTCACCGCCCCGCCAGTGACATTCAAATCCGGTGCGCCGGGCTTGTCCTGCACCTCTGCCTCCTGTTCCAGAAGGCCGAACATTTCGGTCATATCCACCAGCGACTGGCGTATTTCGCGATACACAAAGCCCAAAAAGTTCAGGGGCGACACGATCTGCATCATATAGGCATTTACGGTAACAAAATCCCCAACCGTGCCACGCCCGGCTTGGATTTCGAACACAGACAGCATCATCACGATGACCAAGGCCGCATTGATGATGAAGGCCTGCCCGAAATTGATGATCCCCAGCGAATACTGGGTCTTCAGCGCCGCCTTTTCATACCCGGCCATCGCCACGTCATAGCGTGCCGCTTCGCGTTGTTCGGCGCCGAAATATTTGACGGTTTCAAAATTCAACAGGCTATCGATGGCCTTTTGATTGGCATCCTGATCCTGATCATTCATTTCCTTGCGGATGCGCACGCGCCATTCGGTGATCACCATCGTGAACCAGACGTAACCAACAATGGCGACGACAATGACCAAAAGATAGCGCCAGTCGAAAAAAGCCACCATCGCCACACAAACAAGGATCAGTTGCAGCATCAGCGGACCGATGGAAAACACCATGAACCGCAGCAAAAACGCCACGCCCTTGACCCCGCGTTCCATCACCCGCGACAGCCCACCTGTTTTGCGCGTGATGTGATAGCGCAGCGACAGCGCATGAATATGTTGGAATGTCTGCAACCCGATGGTGCGCAACGTCCGTTGCGCGACCTTGGCAAAAATCACGCTTTGCAATTGGGTAAAGCCAACTTCCAACAGGCGCGATGTGCCATAGGCGGCGGTCAAACCGGCGGCACCCAGAACCAACAGCCAGGTCGCATCCGGGCTTTCCCCGGACAACGCATCCACAGCATTGCCAAAAAACAAGGGGGTGGCAAAACCGATCAATTTGGCGATCACCAAACACGACAGTGCCAACACCAGCCGCACTTTCACCCATGTCTGACCTTCGGGCCACACATAAGGAAGGACGCGCAGGATGATGCGGGTTTCGGCTTGGCGCTGTTCCGCGCCATCAGACGTTCCAAGGGATTGCATTTCGGCACCCTACGCCGATGGGCAGCGGTGCCAAGCGAAAACGGCAGGTTCTAATCCGGCAAATCGAAAATCTGCCCCGGGAAAATCAGGTTCGGATCACGGATCGTGTCACGATTGGCTTCGAACACTTTCATGAATTGCGTGCCGTCACCGTATTTGGCAACGGCCATCGCCCAAAGGGTCGTGCCCGGTTGCACGGTCATGGCTTTCATTTCAAACGCCGAACCCGGTTCGGAAAACGCGGTCAGCGCTTCTGGTGATTCACGCTGGAACGGCGTTTCAACACGCGATGTGACCGTACCGGTTTCGTCCAGTTCATCCACCCGCAGCGTGTAGACCCCAGTGTCGACATTCGGCAGGGAAATATTCCAAAATCCATCGCTTTCGATGCGCGATGTGGTGATCGGTTTGTTGTCCAGATAGACGCGCACGAACCCATCCCCAACTGCCCGGCCACCGATATCCACTTCCCCTTCCAGATCATATTGGATCGTGTCCAGCGCGACGGTTGCCACGGGTGATGCCAGAACGCGGACGTCCCCGTCGGCGTCTGCAATCAAGACCTGTGGATCGACCGACACGGTCTGATCGTCTGCCGGGGCGGGGGTGGCGGTTTCAACGGGCGTATCCTCTGCCGGGGCCGCAGCGGGTGCCGTGTCGATTGTGACGGCATCCGCATCCACCGCCGCAACCAACCGGGGTGACAAGAACACTTTTTCTTCGGAAATCACATCCTGCCCGTCTTGCGTGACCAATGCCAACTGCAGCACCTGTGGCTGTGCCTTGGGCGGCAGATCGGCAAACAGCACAAAGGCGCTGTTGTCTTGCGTCGGTGTTTCGGTCGCGTCCACACGTTGCCCATCGACAACCAGATAAACCATGCCCCCTGTCCCGGCCTGCCCCGCGATCACGGCGGTGCCGTCTTCTTCCACGCGCACAAGATCAAATCTGGGAGCCACCGGTCCGGCAGGTTCTTGAGCTGCCGGGGCCTGCGGATCCCCAGTCACATCCACCTCTGGCGCTGTGGGCGTGGCGGGTGCGGGCTGCGGCGCGGGTTCCGATGAAATGCCGACGGTTACTTCGGGGACCGAAATGTCGGGGGCCTGTGGGGCCGCCGTTGGCGTGACGCCGGTTTGCGAAATCGTCAGCTCCGGCGCAGCACTGGCAACCGTTTCTGGCGCTTGGGCCGCAGGGGCCGCTGTCACGCCGACATCGGGCTGGGGGGCAAACAAGGGCCCCCTGTTCCACCACACATAGCTGGCACACCCCAACCCCAGCAGAACAAGTACCACAACGATCGGCTTTCGTTTCCCCGTTTGTCCGTTTTCCATGTCTTTTGGCCCGTGCAATCCCCAATGCTTTGCGCCATGCTAACGGTGAAACTGACGATCACAAAGCATCAAGTGAGGCGCAATGACATCCAAATATTCCATCTGTGTTTTTTGCGGTTCACGCACCGGCACTGACCCCGCCTATATCGAAGCGGCCACTGCCCTTGGCGCAGCCATGGCAGATCGGGGGTGGCGGCTTGTGTTCGGTGCAGGGGATCGGGGCATGATGGGTGCGGTGTCCGATGCCGTGGCCACGGGCGGCGGCAAACGCATGGGCATCATCCCGGAACACCTGGTGGGATTTGAAGCCAAAAACGTTGATCTGGGGGGGGCCATCGTCACAGATGATATGCACAGCCGCAAAAAACTGATGTTTGTGAATTCAGACGCGGTGGTTGTGCTGCCCGGCGGCGCAGGATCGCTTGACGAATTTTTCGAGGTGCTGACATGGGCGCAGCTGGGTCTGCACAAACGGCCCATCGTGCTGGCAAATATCAACGGATATTGGGACCCGCTGATTGCGCTGGTCGATCACGTGATCGCACAGGGGTTTGCTGATCCCAGTCTGAAGTCGTTTTTCACAGTCGCTGATGACGTCGCACAAACCTTGGATCATCTGGCCCCTTGAACAAAAAAGGGCGCCCCGTTGCGGGCGCCCGATGTCATGACAAATGCAAATCGGATTACATCCGCGATGCGACGTTTTCCCAGTTCACAAGGTTGTTCAGGAAATTGTCCAGATACGCCGGCCGTTTGTTGCGGAAATCGATGTAATAGGAATGTTCCCACACATCACAGCCCAACAGTGCGGTCTGGTTAAAGCACAATGGGTTCACGCCATTTTCGGTTTTGGTTACAGCCAAAGACCCGTCAGCATTTTTCACCAGCCACGCCCAACCGGACCCGAACTGGCCGGCACCCGCAGCGGAAAACGCGGATTTGAAATCATCGACGGAACCGAAGTTTTCGACCAACGCAGATTCCAACTCGCCCGGCATCTTGCTTTCGCCCGGACCCATCATTTCCCAGAACTGGTTGTGGTTCCACAATTGGGAAATGTTGTTGAAGATACCATTTTGCGCAACGGCACCCGCGTCATAGGTGCCGCGAATGATGTCTTCCATGGATTTGTCAGCCCATTCGGTGCCTTCAATCGCCTTGTTGCCGTTGGTCACATAGGCGTTGTGGTGCAGGTCGTGGTGGTATTCCAGCGTTTCAGCGCTCATGCCTTTGTCTGCCAATGCGTCGTGGGCGTAGGGAAGATCAGGAAGTTCAAATGCCATTTGGGGTCACCTTTTGGTTCGTGTCTGGGGTGTAATGAATAGTGAAACGGCCAAAGGTCAAGGTTTGGCCGCTTAGTTTTTGACATAGCACCTGCAAAGATCAGGCCGCTGCAAGATCCGACATTACGATGTCTTCAATGTCTTCAATCGGATGATTGGTCAGGGTTTTCGGGATTTCGTGAACAACCTTATCAGCCACTGTCTTGTGATAAGCGTCCCGCAGAACGCCCAGAACGTTGGGGCTGGCAACAATCACAAGCGATTTGATTTTGCCCTTGTGGGCCTGTTTGTACAGAATATCGGCCAGATCTTCGGCAAAGCGTTCCTTTTCCAATTCGTGCCAATCCGTGTCGTCAAGCGCGCTGCGCTGGCCTTGACCCGTATCTGGCATCCGCCCGGCTTTGTGGGTTTTTTGTTCACGGTTGGGGGGATTGTCCTGTTCTTCTTCGCGAAACACGGTCAGATGCGGATCGTCCCCATCGGTTTCATTGTGCAAGAACAGCGCCTTTTCCCCGTCGGCCACAACGACCCACGCACCATTTTCCAGCTTTGTCATCATGCGTCCCCTTCCGCTTCGTCGGATTTGCGGACGCGGGTGGTGGCATCATCCCCCTGTTCGACACGCTTCAGCGCATCGCGGGTGCCCACTTTTCGTTGAAGATTGCCGCCAAATCGGCCCTGCTGATCCGGCGTTTCTTCTTTCGAAATGAAGTCTTCGGTTTCGCGGTGGCCGTCTTGGCTGCGATAACGATCTGCCATGTGCGTTCACTCCTTTTTGTCTGGGAATGAAACGCAAAATGCGGCGTTCAGGTTCCGTTAAGTCGCAAACACTTCGGAACCTGCTGCGGTCGATTGGTCCAGCATCCGGTGCATGTAATCCGCAACAGACCGGAAACAGACAATGCGAACAGTTGTGGCATCCTGAAACCAGAATGCGCCGGCAACCTGCCCGAACCGCGTGCGGCGCAGCGCGTTTTGCGGCAGGGCATCGGTATGGGTATCCGTTGGCACCAATTTTGCCAAAACGTCGCGCACCGCCGCCCCTTTCAATTCAAACACCGCCCGTGCATCACTGACGTCAACGACCAGCGCATGGGATTTGGAAAGGTTCGCCGTCAACCCATCAACCGTCGCTGCGCGTTCGGTTTCCGGACACACCACAAGCAATTCATCCGGTGACATCCAGCCCAAACCGCTGTCGCCATCCATCAAGGCGCTGGCTGTGGCGGGAACGGTCATCCCTGTGGATGTCTTCACAGCCTTGACCACCGCCTTATCTGCCAAATCAGCACGAACTGTGATCATCGCAATCCCGTCCAGACGGGCGACTGAAACGTATGGTTCAGACATTCTGCTTCTCCCCTTCTGGGTCAAAGAACACGGGATCCACGATTTTCGCTTTCACGGTCAGCCCGTCCAGTTTCATAAAGTCCAGCATTTCGCCCATGCGGTCCGGCCCATCTTTGACCAGCCCCATGGCGATGCCCCGCCCCAGCGTTGGGGAATGATAGGTCGATGTAACGCGGCCCTGGGTGTTGCGCTGGCCGTTTTCGTTGCTGCCGTCGGCCACGGCCAACATGCCATCACCCAAAACGGATCCATCGACGGTTTCCAACCCCACCAACTGCCACCGATCAGGATTGTCCATGAACGACCGCTGTTGTGCGCGCTTGCCCAGAAAATCTTCTTTCTTTTTCGAAATCGCCCAGTGCAGCCCCAAATCCTGCGGGATCACGGTGCCATCGGTTTCATCACCGATCATGATGAACCCTTTTTCAGCCCGCATGATGTGCAGCGCTTCGGTGCCGTATGGCATGACGCCGAATTCCTGGCCCGCGTCCACCAGCATTTCCCAAAATTCAAGGCCGCGGTTGGCAGGCACGGCAATTTCATAGGACAATTCGCCAGAAAAACTGATCCGATACGCACGGCATGCAATCCCACCCAGTTCGCCATCGGCCCAGCCCATGAACGGCAGCGCCTCTTTTGACACGTTCATGCCACCGATCTTTTCCAGAACTTTGCGGGCGTTCGGCCCAACAACGGCAACCTGTGCGTATTGTTCGGTCGCGTTGACCACCCAGACTTTCCAGTCCCACCATTCGGTTTGCAGCCATTCTTCCATATGGGCATGGATGCTGTCTGCACCGCCGGATGTGGTGTGACACAGGAACGTATCATCGTCCAAACGTGCGACAACACCGTCATCGACCAGAAAGCCGTTTTCGTTGCACATCAAACCGTAACGGCACCGTCCCGGTTTCAGCGTGGACATCATGTTGGTGTACAGCATGTCCAGAAACTTGCCCGCATCCGGCCCTTTGACGATCAGCTTGCCCAGCGTGGATGCATCCAAAAGCCCCAACCGTTCGCGGGTGTTCAAAACTTCGCGGTGAACGGCGTCTTCCACGGTTTCGTGGCCACGGGGGAACGCATAGGGTCGGCGCCACGCGCCCACCGGTTCCCAATCTGCGCCGTTGGCATCGTGCCAGTCGTGCATTGGCGTTTTGCGGATCGGTTGGAACAAGTCGCGCGTTGCCTCGCCTGCCAGCGAAGACATGGAAATCGGATGATACGGCGGACGGAACGTCGTCGTTCCGACAGAGGGAATGTCGCTGTTTAATGATTGCGACAGGATCGCAAGGCCATTGATGTTGGACAGTTTGCCCTGATCCGTGGCCATGCCCAGCGTGGTGTAGCGTTTCGCATGTTCGACGCTTTCGAACCCTTCTTGCGCGGCCAATTGCACATCCGACACTTTCACGTCGTTCTGGTAATCCAGCCATGCTTTTGACCGCAGCGCATAGGACGCACCCTGCGGCATCATCCAGACGGGGGCCAACGGCGCTTCGGGCATGTCTTCCCCTGACAACGCGGGCAATTTGCCGGGTTTTGCGCCCAGCGTCTTGACCAGTGCGCCCATCGCGTCGGCGGTATTGGCCAGAATATCAGTGGTGTGCAGATGCCCATCAGCGGATCCAACGACCGTCACGAACCCCGCACCGTCAGATCCCAGTGGCGGTTTTGATGCATCGGGCCGGAACATTGCAGCCGCATCATCCCAAAAAAGTTTGCCGCCGCAATGGGACCACAGGTGCACAACGGGGGACCAGCCGCCTGACATGGCAACCACATCGCAAGGGATGGTTTCCAAAACCGCCCCTTCGCCCGCCTGCGCACAGATGCCAACACCGGTCACGCGCTTGCCACCCTTGACCTTGGCAATGCCCTTGCCAGTTTCCACGCGGATGCCAGCTTCGATCGCCTGCGCCATCAGCGCACCGCCGCCTTCGGGCCGCGCGTCGATGATCGCGGGCACGTCCAACCCTGCGTCCTTGATTGCAAGGGCTGTGCGGTAAGCATCATCGTTGTTGGTCACAACAACGGTGCGGTCCCCCGGGGATACCGCATAGTTCACAACATAATCGCGCACGGCAGAGGCCAGCATGACCCCCGGAATGTCGTTGCCCGCAAAGGCCAGCGGACGTTCAATCGCGCCGGTCGCGGTCACGATCTGCTTGGTGCGCACGCGCCACAACCGATGGCGCGGACGGCCATCGCCCGGCGTGTGATCGGCCACACGTTCATACCCCAACAGGTAGCCGTGATCGTAAACACCAGCCCCCATCGTGCGGGTGCGCATGACCACATTTTCCATCGCAGACAGGTCCGCAACCGTTGCATCAACCCAGTCTGCCGCAGGTTGCCCCCCGACCGTCGCACCATCCACGGGGCCACGCCCGCCCCAATGGGCAGTTTGTTCCAACACCAGAACACGCAAACCCGCCTGCCCTGCAATCAGCGCCGCCCGCAGACCGGCGATTCCGCCGCCCACGATGGCCACATCGCAGTGGTGATAAAAGTGTTCGTAATGATCGTCATCGCGTGCCTTTGGCGCTTTGCCCAGACCCGCTGATTGCCGGATGAAGGGTTCGTACACGTATTTCCAGAACGGACGCGGGTGAATGAACATCTTGTAATAGAACCCGGCAGGCAGGAACCGCGACAGTTTCGCGTTGATCGCCCCGATATCGAATTCCAGCGACGGAAAATGGTTCTGCGATCCCGCAGTCAGCCCATCGAACAATTCCGTCGTCGTGGCACGGGCGTTGGGTTCAAAACGACCGTCTTCGCCCATGTTGAACAGGGCATTGGGTTCTTCTGCACCCGATGCCACAACCCCGCGGGGACGGTGGTATTTGAACGACCGGCCCATCAGCATCTGGTCGTTCGCCAACAGCCCAGAGGCCAGCGTGTCGCCAGCAAACCCCTTGAACCGTTTGCCGTTAAAGGTGAATTCCTGTGCTGTTGTGCGGTCGATCAGGCGGCCGCCCGTTTGCAAACGTGTGCTCATTGGAAATTCCTCCACGTCCAGCCGGGTCGTTTGGCTGTGATGGCTTTTTTGATCTCTGCCGGGGGTTCGAATGTCTGTGCAGCGTAAGTGCCAAAGACTTCCATCGTCACGGTGCAGCGGGCCGCGTGAAACCATTTCCCACAGCCTGCAGAACAGCGCCAGCGTTCAAAATGAAGCCCCTTGGGGTTTTCGCGCGTAAACAGATATTCTTCCATTTCCGCGGCGCTGGACCCCGGCCCGTGCCGTTTCAGATGGGCTTCGCCACCATAGGACAATTCGGTCTCGTCTTTCGCAAGACCGCAATACGGACAATCAAGTGTCAACATGGGCAGACCCCCGACAAAGCGGGCGTCAGACCCGCAGGATTAGAAGAAATAGATTTGTTCTGGTGGTTCGGATGCGCCGCCCAGCGGGTCGCCGGAATAGGCAACGCCAACAAACGCCATAAGGACGATCGAGCCGAAAATGCCAACCGCAAGCCCTGCGATTTTGCCTTTGTTGCGTGCGAAATAAGTGCCCATGGTGCGATGCCTTTCTGTCTTTGACAGACAGATAGGATCAGCGATGTGCGCGGCAAGTTGGTCGGCATTAGTGCGCCACCCCGGCTGCAACGCTTTCGTCAATGAACCGGCCTTCGGTGAACCGGTTCAGCCCGAAATCAGCCGTCAGCGGGGAATATCCCTTGGCCATCAATTCGGCAAAGCCCCAGCCCGACCCCGGGATCGCTTTGAACCCGCCGGTGCCCCAGCCGCAGTTGATAAAACACCCGCCCAGCGGCGTATCTGACAGGATCGGGGACCGGTCCCCGGTAACATCTACGATGCCGCCCCAGTGGCGCAGCATTTTCAACCGCGCAATCATGGGAAATGTTTCGACCAGGGCGCGGACGGTTTCTTCCAAATGGTGGAATGACCCCCGCTGGTGATAGCCATTAAAGCTGTCTGTCCCGCCACCGATGACCATTTCGCCTTTGTCGGATTGGGACATATAGCCGTGCACGGTGTTGGCCATCACGACCACATCCATGCAGGGTTTGATCGGTTCTGACACCAGCGCCTGCAAAGGAACGGATTCAACAGGCAACCGGAAGCCTGCCATTTCAGCCACGTGGCTGCAGTGCCCGGCAACCACAATCCCCAGTTTCTTGCAGCCGATGTGGCCGCGCGATGTTTCCACGCCCGTGACCTGCCCGTTTTCCTGTGTCACGCCCGTCACTTCGGTCTTTTGCAGGATGTGCATGCCCATGTCTGAACACGCCCGCGCATAACCCCATGCCACTGCATCATGGCGCGCTGTTCCGCCACGTGCTTGCCACAGGCCACCCAAAACCGGATAGCGCGGCCCTTCGATATTCATGATCGGAACCAGTTCTTTGACCCGTTTGGGTTCGATCCATTCCGTTTTCACGCCTTGCAATTGATTGGCATAGGCTGTGCGTTTGTAACCGCGAATTTCGTGCTGCGTCTGGGCCAGCATGATCACGCCGCGCGGGCTGAACATGATGTTGTAGTTCAAATCCTGGCTTAGACCTTCGTACAGCGACCGGGCCTTTTCATAGATCGCGGCGGATGGGTCTTGCAGATAGTTGGACCGGATGATCGTTGTGTTGCGACCGGTGTTGCCGCCCCCCAGCCACCCTTTTTCGATCACGGCCACATTGGTGATGCCGAAATTCTTGCCCAGATAATAGGCGGTTGCCAGACCATGCCCGCCGGCGCCGATGATGATGGCTTCGTATTCTTTTTTGGGTTCCGGGTTGGCCCACGCACGGTCCCACCCTTTGTGCTGGCGAAAGGCTTCTTTGGCGACGGCGAAAACAGAATAGCGTTTCATGGCAGACTCACAGCGTGGTGTTTGACGTGGTTATGGCGGACTGCTTCAAAAGGCTTCATGTCGCAAGCGCCATAAGTTGAATTTATTGCGACATTGCGCCATCTGGGACAGAGGACAAAAGGCAGCATCCAAAATGACATTTCTGTTCTATGCAATCGGGCTTGCGCTGGTGGTGCTGATCCTGACGACGCTGATCGCACCTGCGCTGATATCTGACCGTCGCGGTCAGGACGCAGACGTGTATCGCGATCAACTTGCCGCCCTTGACAAGGACTTGGCCCGTGGGATCGTGACAGGCGCGGAATATGATGCGTTGCGTGCCGAAATTGCACGCAGGCTTTTGGCAACCGATGACGCCCCGGCGGTCGCATTGCATCAGACCCGTCGCAAACGGGGCCTGATGATTGGCATCGTGGGGTCGGTGTTGGTTGGGGGGGCCGTTTACGCCTTTGTCGGTGCGCCCACGCGCCCGGATGCACCGCTTGATTTGCGCAAAGATCAGGCAGCGGCGGCCCTATTCAATCTGCCCGATCAAGCGACACTGGATGCGCCCCGCCCCGATTTTGCCGCAGTAGGGATTGATGATGCGTACCGCGCGCAGATTCAGATTTTGCGGGATGCGCTGGTCGCCCGACCGGATGATTTGCGCGGGTTCACCCTGCTGGCGCGCGCGGAATCGCGACTGGGCGATTTTCCAGCAGCCCACAAGGCGCAGCGGCGTATTCTGGACATCAAGGGCGACTTGGCCACCGCCGAAGATTGGGGCCTTTATACGGAATATCTGCTGCTTGCATCGGACGAACAGTTTTCGGCACAGGCACGGGACGCTTTGCGTGAAACGCTTCGTCGCAATCCGCAATCGGGTTTGGCCCGTTACCGTTCGGGGCAATTGCAATTGCAGACCGGCCGCCCCGATATCGCCTTTTCCATCTGGGCGGATCTGCTGGATCAAAGTGCCGAATCTGCACCGTTTGTGCCCGCGATCCGCGCGCAGATTGACCGGGTGGCGGTCATGGCCGGTTTCCCGAACTATGAACAACCCCGCCCGCGCGGTCCCGATCTGGATGCCATCGCGGATGCGGAAAACATGTCGCCACAAGACCGTGCCGCAATGATTGAAGGCATGGTGGCAGGGCTTGCCGATCGTTTGGCCAATGACGGCGGACCGGCACAGGATTGGGCGCAACTGATCCGCGCCTTTGGCGTGTTGGGTCAAACGGAACAAGCCGCAGCCGTTTACGGCGAAGCGCGATCCGTGTTTGCCGGGCGTCCATCTGATTTGCAGCAACTGGATCAGGCGGCACAAGCAGCGGGGGTTTCCCAATGATCTACGAAGACTTTGCTGAATTTGCCCCACAGACCCCCATCGGCCAGGGTTGGATGGGGCTGGATCTGGGCACGAAAACCATTGGCGTCGCTGTGTCTGACGGGCTGTGGTCCACGGCGACCCCTATCACGACAATCCGGCGTAAAAAGTTCGGCACTGATGCAGAAGCGCTTTTGGCATTGATCGCGGACCGTGCGCCCGGGGGCATCATTCTGGGCCTGCCGCGCAATATGGATGGCAGCGAAGGCCCACGGTGCCAATCAACCCGCGCCTTTGCCCGCAATTTTGCTGCCAAAACAGAACTGCCGATCACCTATTGGGATGAAAGATTATCGACCGTTGCCGCAGAAAGGGCCTTGCTAGAAGCGGACACAAGTCGCAAGAAACGGGCAGAGGTGATCGACCATGTGGCCGCCGCCTTCATCCTTCAGGGGGCGCTGGATCGTTGGCGCCATATCAGGGCGAACAGATGACCGACCAAGTTTGGAAACGCGACGAAATCGAAAGCCCCTGTCTGAAGCTGTGTTCCATCCATCCGGTCGAACGCATCTGTGTCGGGTGCCTGCGATCCATGGAAGAAATCGGAATGTGGTCGCGCATGACGCCAGACGAACGCCGTGCGGTGATGGATGAATTGCCGACCCGCGCACCGCGTCTGCGCAAACGGCGCGGCGGGCGCACCACCCGGCAAGGTTAGCGCCAGCCCGTCAACCATTGGGCAATCCCGCCCGGTGCTTCTGGGCGGAAATAGGCAATGATGCGCCCGTCTTTGGGTCCATCCACGGCATCATCCCATGGGGCCACACCATGCAGCGCCATGCGGTGGATCAAATAACTGCCCCCCACGGGCACATGAACGACGCTTCGCTGACACTCTTCAAAACAGCGTTTGCGGGCTGCCTTGTAAATGTCAGTGACATCCAGATCGGGTCGATCCGCCTCTGCCACCCGTTCAAAGGCTTGGATAAAGGCTTGTGCCATAATCTGGTGGCTTCCTTCCCACACCACCATCGGGGCGGCCGCAACAGGTGACGCGTTCAGCGGGATGCCCAGAACAAAGGCGTGCGGTTCCAGCAATTTTCGACGCTTGGTCGGCCCAACGGGCAGCAACCCATCCACATGGGCGGCATCACGGTTCAGGCGAAATCGGTGATTGGCATCCGTTTCATCTGGGTCCTGTTTGGGGTATCCGCGATAGATCACGGACACCTGCGCCGGTTCAAGCGGCAGATCACCATACATTGCGCGCGCCGCACGGATGGCCTGACCGTCCAACCCCGGTCCCCCGTTGACGGCCCCCCCGGCGTCATTGGGCAATGCATTCACGCCCACAAACCACGTCGCCTGATGGCGCACCCATTCCGCTGGGCGGTTGGGATCAGACGCGATCGCCCGGGCCACTGGCGCGACAGATGCCACCCATTCAGACACACAGTCTTCGGGTGGGAACGCAGCCCACCCCAATCTATCAAAATCCGTCAGCCCCATATGGCCGCACGTGCCATGTTCAGCGCGACAAATATCAAAAAGACGCCAAAAACCTTGCGCAATGGACCCGCAGGCATCGCATGCGCAAGTCGCGCACCATAGGGGGCCGTCAAAATGGTCATCGGCACAATGATGGCAAAGGCCGGGATGTTGACTGCCCCAATCGTAAACGGTGGTGTTGGCCCATCAACCGTGACAAAAAACCAGGCCACCACCGATGGCAAAGCGATGGCAAGCCCAAACCCCGCAGCCGTCGCAACAGCGCGGTGAATTGCAACCCCGTGCAGCGTCATGAACGGCACACCCAGTGACCCCCCGCCAATGCCCAAAAGAACGGACAGGATGCCCATGAACCCGCCCCATGCTGTGCGCAAACGCGGCCCCGGCAATTCGGTTTTCAGCGTCCAATCCGCCCGGCCAAAAATGAAGTATGCGCCAATACAGGCCCCCAGAACGCCAAAGATGATCTGCAACGTCAGGGACGACAGCTGCGCGGCAACGAAAACCCCCACAATTGCGCCAAGCACGATACCGGGGGCCATGCTGCGCAGAATATCCCAATCCACCGCCCCTTTCTTGTGATGCGATTGGGTTGACCGGATCGACGTGACGATGATCGTGGCCAGCGATGTGGCAAGACACACCTGCATCACCCCCGGGCCATCAAAGCCCAACGCGGTAAAGGTGTAAAAGAACGCGGGCACAAGAACGACACCGCCACCCACACCCAAAAGGCCCGCAAGAATACCGGCGATGGCCCCGATGATCAGCATCAAAATCGCAACGGTCAGCACTGTCATGGGATCCATCAAACTGCCTTTCTTTGAGGTTCAGCGGTGTCTGCCTGTGACATGCGCTGCCGCACTTCGGCAAGGATCATGCGATAGCTGCCAAGATCGGCATTTGGGTCAGCCCCCGCTTCTGACAAACGTCTGCGCCAATGGCGCGCGCCGGGCAGGCCTGCAAACAGGCCCAGCATGTGGCGCGTCAATTGGTGCATGCGCCCGCCCCGTTCCAGATGCGCAGCCAGAACGGGTTCCATGGCAACCGCAGCGTCAAGCACGCTGACGTGCGGGTTCTCTGCGCCAAAGATATCGCCATCAGCTGTCAGCAGGATCTGCGCGGGATCGTGATAGGCGGCCCGCCCAATCATGACACCATCCAAACCCTGCCCCAGATGATGTGCCGCATCCTTCAAATCACACACCCCACCGTTCAGGCTGATGTGCAGGGATGGGAAGGCCTGTTTCATGGCAAAGACCAGCGGATAATCCAGTGGCGGGATGTCGCGGTTTTCCTTGGGGCTTAACCCTTGCAGCCACGCCTTGCGCGCATGCACTGCAACCCTGTGAACGCCGGTGTCCCGCACCATGTCCAGAAACGCTGGCAACACATCTTGCGGTGATTGGTCATCGACCCCGATGCGGCATTTGACGGTAACAATGATCCCATCAACGTCCTGCATCGCTTCCAGACATGCGCGAACCACATCAGGTGATTTCATCAAAACGGCGCCAAAGGCACCCGATTGGACACGATCGGATGGGCAGCCGACGTTCAGATTAACCTCTGCATAGCCGGCATCGCGGCAGATGCGGGCAGCCTGCTTCAACAGGTGCGGGTCTGAT
The DNA here is from genome assembly GCA_020630595.1 of Planktomarina sp. Classification (GTDB taxonomy): domain Bacteria; phylum Pseudomonadota; class Alphaproteobacteria; order Rhodobacterales; family Rhodobacteraceae; genus Planktomarina. The sequence goes on along the minus strand of JAHDBC010000005.1, from coordinate 42,270 downwards.
CCGCCCAATTGCACCGCCAGCGGATGTTCTGCTGGATCATGGTCCAGCAAATGCGTCGCGTTGCCGTGGACCAGGGCCGCGGCCGTCACCATTTCCGTATACAACAACGATTTGCGGGTCAGCGTGCGGTGAAACTGGCGACACAGGCTGTCGGTCCACGCCATCATCGGCGCAACAGACAGTCTTGCCGCTTGATCCAGCATTGCCGCATTCGTCACCGCATTCACGTCGATATTCCCCTAATCCATTGATGCGGGGGCCTAACACAGCGATCAGGATGCGGAAAGTCCGAACAGCGCGGCGATATCCGTGTCTGCCACAAGCCTGTTTAACGCCGAAACGACTGACTGACGCACCCCAACGGCTTGCGGATGAAATGTCACCACGGCCGCACTGGTGGCATCTGAAAATGCGATCCGGTCTTGGCGTTGCAACAGACGTTCTTCGGAATCTGGCGTCAATGGGATTTGCACCCGAAGGGCTGTGCCATCCGCCGAAGCGATCTTTGAAATTGGGTTCCAGATGGCTGTTGCCCCCGGATCATCGCGCCGATCCAACCCAGACATCCGCAAATCAAAGCGGGTGCCCGGGGCCAGACGATCTGCAATTTCCGGATCGATCTGGACATCCAGAACATATGGCGCGGCCACATCGGGAACGATTTCCATAACCACCACATCCTGCGGCAGGGCATCGCGGGTGGATGGCACCCGCACCCGGCGCACCCGCCCATCCGTGGGCGCATCGAGGCGCGGTGCTGCCAACAACCGCGCAAGTTGCGCCCGTTGCGCTTTCAAATCGTTGATTTGCGCATCAAGCGCCGCGGTGCGATCAATCGACATCTGTTTCAAGATCGCCGCCGCATCTTCGATTTGCAGGGCAGTTTGCGCCAATTGGGTATCAATTTCAGACTGTGCGAGCAGCGCAGACATAATCGTACGGGCGCGACCGGATTGATTGGTTGCCACCGGTTCGCCCTGCAGCGCAAGGATGTGCTGATCTATCAGCCGCGCGCGGTCTTGCAGCATGTCTCGTTCGCGCATGCTGGCGCGCAACGCGCGGCTGTCGGTTTGATGCCGTGCCAGACAAGATTCCGCCGCCAACCTAAGTTGCCCGCGCACGTCGGGACCTGCAGATTGTGTCCAATCTTGCATGTCTTGGATCACCGCATGGTCCAGCGCGCATTCGCGATCAAACCGCATCACCAACAGCTTAATATCAAGGCTGTCGGCCAGATCTGAAAGGGCCGCGTGATCATAGGATGCAAGGGTCTGGCCCTGGGCAACATGATCCCCGTTTTTCACAAGCAATTCAGAAATCTGTGCCCCCCCGGGCAAAACAACCGGGACCGGACGCTGCGCGGATTGCAATGTACCGACCAACGTCATTTGCGGGCGGTGCATCACTTGATCTGCTGCGATCAACGCGCCAACCACCATGGCCAAGCAGCCTGTGACCGCCAACCCAAACCACCCAACGGCACGCAGCCGGGGCGGTCCAAAGGGGACCTGTTTCATTCGCATTAGGCTGTTTCCCTGACACGAGGCGCCGGGGCGGTGTCAGATCCACCTGTCAATCGTGGGTCATAGGTTTTGATGGTCAGGCTGATCGTGCGCTTGCCATCTTCCATGACCTGTTCGAACCCCAAAGCACCGCGCAACACGGCCCCCAAAGGCGTCATGGACGATCCCTTTTCGTTCAGGCTTGCACGCTGTGCGCGCTGAATTTGACCACTGCTCAGCAAACGCCCGGTGTCTGTCAGTTTCAAAACGCAATGCCCTTGGTAATGTTTGAAATCGAAATCGATTTTTTCCGTTCCAACCGGCGCAATATCCTGACACGAAAACGCCAAAAGTTCCGCTGCAATGGCTGCCACGGTATCACGATTGCCTTCATCGCCTTTGCGCTTGAAATGGGACCGCACCCAATCGGTCAGAACATCTTCGGATTCCAAACGCTGGTCACACACGAATCTGGCCCAGCCCGTGGACGTGCGGCCCAGAATTTCAGCGGCGGGGCCATGGTCAATGATGCGCCCGTTTTGCAAGACCATCATCCTGTCGCAAATTTCCAAAAGCGCGCGGTCTTCGGTCACCAAGATAACAATGCGCCCTGCCCGGCGTTCCTGTTGCAAACGGGCTGCCAGCGCGCGCACGGTTGCGGGATCACAATGATTTTCAGGCCGGTCCAGAACCATCACAAAAGGCGCGAGAAAAAACATCCGCGACAGTTCCAACCGGCGTTGGTCCGACATCGACAGGCGCGTCGCATCAGGCGCGCCAAGGATACGGTCAACAACTTCGGACGAAAAAACGATACTTTCCAGACACCGCCGCGCCCGATCCCGATACCCATCAGACTGAAATGCCATAGCGTTGGCTGCGCCATTTTGTGCAAGGATAAGGGGCGTTTCGGCGATCAGCCCGGCATAAAGACCCATGTCGCGTGTGCTGCGTTGCCACAGGCTTTGATCACGAAACTGAACGGCGCCAGTCACAGATGCGCCCGCAATCGAAAATGGATTGACCAAGGCCCGCGCCAGAACGGATTTCCCGCAGGCCGCCGCCCCTGTCACTGCAACGATTGTCCCCGGTGCCAGATTGAAACGCAGATCGGACAAAAGCCGGGCGCCATTTGCATCTGAAACCGTCAGCCCATGCACGATCAGACCTTCGGCGTTACAGCTTTCGCGGAATGCGGGCGGCACATCGGTTTGATCCACAACCGTCGGCGCGTGATGGGGATCTGCGGACGCCCCATTGATGAAACGGGCCAACAAAAAGGCCGCAATCTGAACGCTGGCCCAAAACGACAATCCGGCCACGGCGATCAATGCAGGCAGCATCAGAATGGATTGTGCCACCATCCAACTGCCCAATGCGACCGACAAAACAATCGCACAAGCGGGAATAAACCATTTCAGTGCCGTCAGCGCTGCAGGGGCAACGGGCTGGGATTGCGCATATGTGAACCCTTCTGCATCACGGCCCGACAGGATCGACACAGCCTCTGCCGGGGAAAATTCCCAAGCCGGGTGCCAGCGTCCGAACCGAACCGCCAACGCCATACATGCGGCACCAACGGCAACGGACACAGCAGTTGGCAAGATCAAAAGCGGATGCACAAACGCAAGCGCAAGGATAATCAAAAGCCCCGCAATGGCCCCGGTCCGCAGCCGCACGGACTGTTGCACCTTTTGCAGCCCGGCAAAGGCTTTGACCTGCGCAAATTCCAAAACGTAAAGGCCGATCACCGGCACCATGCCCAGCGCCAGAAACGGCAACGTGCCAAACACATCCCCGTTTTGCGCGACCAGACTTTGAAACAAGATGGCCACAATCGCAATCCCGGCCACGCAGACCGCGGACGCAACCGAAAACAACAGACTGATCAGTGCGGCCCAACGGGGCAATCCACGGTCGTTCATCATAACGGTCTGGATCGTGGTTTCGTGATCTTGTGACACCACTGGATCAACACTTTCGTGGCTTTGAATGTCGGTCTGCTGAAAATGTTTCATCTTTTTTCCCCGCCCTCTGCGTTGCGGGCATTTATGCGCCCCGGACCGTTAAGAAAGTGCTGTTTCAACAGGCTTTGGGCCTGCCTGATCCGTAAATTTGTAAGTTTTCCAGTTTGTTAAGACCCAAGCGGTATCACCGGGATGTTGAGCCAAAACCGGGGGGGCCCATGACAAAACAATCATCACCGTCACGCAAATCGTGGGTCTTTGCCGCACTTGTCCTTGCATCGTCATCCGCAATCATCGGCGGAACAGCATGGGGTGTTGGCAATGCAGCGCGCGACATGTTCCTGTTCCGGGAAGAAGAGGAAGAACCCATCGTCGCGGGCGGGGCCCTTGACCGTATTCCTGCCCTGATGCGCGGCAACCAACCGGTGGCCGTAACAAGCGTTGTTCGACAGGAACCAAGACGGCAAAAACCGCCGCGAATGTGCGAAATGTCATCCAACTATTTTGATGGGCTGGATTTGGAACGGGGACGCGCGCCCGGATATGATCGGCGCAATGCCTATGTGCGCAATTTCCAGTCCCGTCGCGGTTTTCTGACGGACCGCGAATTGAAAGCGGCCCATGTTGCCTGGCGATATTTCGAAAATTTTACACAAGAAAACACCGGTCTTGCGAATTCGGTGGGCAACTACCCATCGACCACCTTGTGGGACACCGCATCCTATATTGCGGGGGCCGTCGCGGCTTATGAATTGTGCATCATCGAAAAACCGGATTTTGACCAACGCATGATGCGCCTTTTGACCACGATCAAGGGGTTGGATCTGTTCCGTGGTGAAATGCCCAACAAGGTGTATCACACCCAAACCGGCGAAAAGGTGGACTATACCAACAAGCCGGGCGAAATTGGCTTTTCGGCGCTTGATATCGGGCGGTTCCTGGTCTGGATGCGGATTTTGAAAAACCGCTATCCCTATTTGGCCAACACAATCGACAGCGTCCTGCTGAAATGGGATTATTCCAATGCCGTCGACGAAGAGGGCGTGCTTTGGGGTGCATTCGTTGACAAGGAAACGGGCGAAACCGTCTATGCGCAGGAAGGGCGTCTGGGCTACGAAGAATATGCGGCCAAAGGGTTCGCCCTATGGGGCTTCCAGCCAATTCTGGCCCACCGTGCAGAACCGTTTCTGACAGCCAGCATCTTTGGCGTGCAAGTGCCCTATGATGGGCGTGATCCGCGGGTGTTTCATTCCCAAAACTACGTGGTAACGGAATCCTATCTGCAAGATGGGTTGGAACTGGGCTGGGACATGCCCCACGACGACAGCAGCCCCGAATGGCTGTCTACGGATGGCTGGCGTGCGGAATTCGCCGACAGGATCTATCAGGTTCAGGAAAATCGTTGGCGTCAGACGGGCTTTATGACGGCGCGTTCCGAACACAACGTCAAAGGACCACCTTATTTTACCTACGATACGATCTTTTCGGATGGCTATCCATGGAACACGGTCACGCCGCGCGGGGACTATGTGCCCGACCACGCCGCTGTCGCGGCAAAGGCGGCCATTGGCATGTGGGTTCTGTGGGATACGGAATACACCGATGCGCTTTTTGATGCGATTATCGAACTTTATGATCCCGAAAACGGGATGTACGAAGGGCTGTATGAACGGGGCCAGGGCCGCGTTGAAATCTTCACAGCCAACAACAACGGGATCATCCTGACGGCCCTTTTGCACAAGGTGCAGGGCCCGATTCTGACCCCCTATACCGGAAACACCGAAGTCTGGTACACCGCCTTTCGCGATCAAGACATTCGCCAAAAGCGCAATATGCCCGATCCGCCGACACAGGCGGACTGGTTGCCAGCTATTCGTCATTCCGTCCAGAAAGAGGCTGATTTCTAATGAACCGCGCACTCTCACTTTCCGCATTCATTGCGGCCCTTGCAGCGGCCCCCGTTGCAGTCGCCCAAACCATCGCCGCGTCCGGGGATACTGACACACAACTTTCCGCGGCATTCGCATCTGAAAACGTGATCCTTGATACGCGTCTTCTGTTCGCCGATGGCGCGCGCGAAGCCCAGCAAAACCTGCGCGGGGCCTTTGGTTGGCCAACATTTCAAGAAGGGTTGGTCGAAGGCGTATATTTCCGGTTTGACCCCGATGGATACGCACGGTTTTCACCATCGCCCCGTCTGGACGATGACGTATTCGAAGTGGTCTGCAGACCGCGCACCTACAGTTGCATGGCGCAAAAGGGTGCGTTGCGCATGGTTTTGACGGATCAAAAAGCAATCCACCTGATGATGGACGGTTTGCAACCCACGGATCAGCTGTTTTTGGCGGACACCACAACCGAACTTGCGCTGCCGATGCGCATTCTTGAACCGCTGGAACTGCAATTCGAACGTTTGCTGTCCACGGGCGGCGATCTGGTTGTGCGCAGGGGGGAAAACACGCTGGCGACCATATCATTGAAAGGGTTCGGTGCGGTCACTGCCTATTTGCGCTGGATTTCCGCGCGGCAGGATTACACCGTGCTACCCACGGGCTGGCCAGTGCCAAATGCCCGCACGGGAACGACGCGCGAAACCCTGACTGAAGCGCAGAATTGGGTGAACCCGATGCCACAGCCCCTGTCGATCGGTCAGGTTTCGCAAGGTGCGGCCTATGCCGATGAAGACAGCGCAGCCGCGTTGGATGCCATGCAAACAGATCTGACCGAATTGCGCCGGCTGTTGGAAAACCGCCAAAACGAAGCAACGACCATCGAAGCGGCACAACCACCCGCGGCTGATCCGGTGCAGGAACAAATGAAACAGATGGAGGCGATGATCCAGCGTCTGCAAAATGAGCTGGGCCAACTCAGCGTGGCGACGACAGCTGTAAAGCTGGCCCAACCGCTTCAGCAACCCGCGCCGCTTCAGCCCCAACCGCAATTTCCGTCACCACAGGCCAATGCCGAATGGCGCGATCAGGTCCAACAGGATGTTGATTCAACACCAATGCCGTCGGACGCATTGCCCGATGAAGTGCGGCATTTGCAGTATCTGGTCGCCGAAATGGGCCTTGATCCGAAAACTGCGCTGGTGTTGATGCAATTCATCAAGCCCGAAGATCAAGCCGCACAATCAGATGCCATTTCGCGCAGCTACCACGACACGCTTGCCCAAACCATTCTGGAAGAGCTTGAGGCCGATCTGAATGCTTCTGCTGCGGCGATTGATTTGGAACGGGCGTTGGAAACGTCTGACAACACGAAAAAGACAGACGCCCAAGCGGATACGCAAGATGCGCCTGCCGAAGACATGGCCGCCGCGCCAGCCGCAGTGGCAGAGGACACACCGGCCGAAGATCAAGCCGCTGACGTTGTCGCAGAAACCGACATGGCGGCCGACGACCCAACAGTTGAATTGGCCAGCGACACACAGGTCGCCGCAGGGCAATCGGATCTGTATCAACCCATCGGCGCATACTTTGAAACAATTCTGAACCCGACCCAATAACGGGGCAGACAAGGCACAAAGAAAAGGCCAGCGATCGAAAGATCGCTGGCCTTTTTCGTGAGTGGTTGTTTGATCCAGATCAATCAGACCCGTGAATATTCCACAACGGGCCGTGCACACGGTAATGCAGCGCGGTCAGGATCACGGCGTTTGTGTTCAACGCCAGTGCTTTGTTGCGTGCGCCGGTCTTTTCATAAATCCCTGCGTACCAGCCGATCCCAGAACGCCCCAACCCAGAGACACGCGCGACGGAATGGTTGGTGAAGGGGGTGTCAAACAAGGCATCCCACCCAAAACTTGCTTTGGTGCTTTGCGTGCGCATATCAGGGTGTTGCCCCCCGTCCGCATCCACGACAGCCCAGTTTCGCGCGTTTGAAAACACGGACGCATAGGCAAAATGGGGCGCGTCGTCCAAATGGTCTTCGGATACGATGGTCATGTGACCCGATGCATCAAAGCGCGCTTCCTGTGCGGCCAAAACCTGTTCGGCCAGCGCCCGGCTTTCCGCATCGAACCCCATTTCCAACCCCATCAGAACATAGGGTTCCGATGATGTGGGATTGATCGTTTGATACCGCGCAGCACTGCGCAGATCGACAGGCACATCAGCACCATTAATCGTGCGCCAGCCCAGCACACGGCGCGACGAAAGGGCCATCGATACGTCTAGCCCCCACATGGCGGCCGCACGCGCACCGTATTGTTCATACCCTATCCGCCCTTCTTGCAACGCAACAAGTTCCCCATTCCGCAGGCTGGTGCCGACCAGTTCACCTTCGACGGCAACGGCATCCAGATCCCAGCTGACAAGCGTTTGGCGAATTTGCGGTCCCAGATGCGGGGCATGCCGTTCCAGAATACGCAACGACAGCAAAAGCCGCGCAATATCCAGGGCCGACCACCCGATGCCGTCTGGCGTGGGCGTATCGGCATAGTCCGTCATTTGCAGGGTCTGTGTGTTGTACACCTTGTTTGGCAGCACGCCGTCGATCAATTCAATGCGGGCAAGGCTTTCCAGAAACAGGGTTGCGCGGTCGTCAAATTCTGCGTCGTCGATGATGTCCAGCACATCCGCCGACACAAGGGCCATCAGATAGGATCCCTGATCCCACAGCGTGCTGGATGGAAACCATGCCACCGAATTGACCCAACCGGTTTCGGGCTGTGTGTTCTTTTCGATGAAGTCCCAGGCAATTTGTGCAGCCTGCTGTTCCTTGTAGGTCAGCGGACGGTGATCGGCCAAGGCGTAAAGCGGTTCCTGAAAATCCACGCGGCCCGCCAATGGGTCGGCCAGGCGGATCGTCGCACCATCCAGCCACGTCGCCGTTCCAGCAGCAGCAAGAAGGCCGCCCATGAACCACAGCGATTTCAGGGAAAGACTATTAGACATATTCGGCGCCTCCAGCGTCGGAATGAGAAACATCAGGCTGCCAACTTCCCAGACGCACGACGCGCCAAAGAACTGACATGTTGTAAAGGACCCAAAACCCGTTCACGGTCAGAAGACCCAGCGTATATGCGGTGTTTCCGGACAGATATTGCCCAACGCCATGAACGGCTGCGGCGCCAAACACGATCAGCGCCACGATTTGCCAGCTGACAAACCGAAATTCTGATCCGGATTTCAGTGTTTTCGGGGTCGGGCGGAACCCGATCTTGCGCCGCGTCAGGGCCTGAAAAAAGCCGCGCAGCACATAAGGGGCCGTTGCAATGTTCAAAGTGCGTGCAGCCTGAATATCGTACCCTTTGCTTCCTATCATAAGGGCCAGTTCTGCCATGATCGCCATCGGCAACAGGCGGATGAAGAATTCCGATGAATAGGCCGCAACCGGTGCAATCGCCGTGAACAGTGTAAAGACGGGTGCGAAAAACAACACAAGCATCGGAAAGACACTTAGGTACGACCAGATGGTGGTCAGATAGTGCATCCGTATTTTCCATGGCATGCCGCGCCGCCACGGCGCTTTGTGGTTCAGAAAGATATCGAAGGTGCCGCCTGCATATTTCAGCTTTTGTGCGGCCCATGCATCCAAACTCCACGGCGACAGCATACGTGCTTCGACCCATGGGTGATACACGGACCGCCATCTGCCCCCTGCCCCTGCATGCAGTCGGATGGACGTGTGAATGTCTTCGGACACGTGAAAAATGAACGGTTGCGTGCCTGCCCCAAGGGCGGCTGGCGAAGGATCCGCAAGCGCGGCGGCGCAAATGGCTTCGCGGCGGTGCACAGACCCGGCCCCACAACAAAAGGATGCGCCGTGGCGATCCCGGCGGCGCAGGATCACATCAAAAAACAGCGACGGATCGACCAGAAACGGATCATGGCCCAAACCAAAGGTCCGTTGCAGCCAATTGCGCTGTTTCGGCGGTTCGGGCACATCATAAAACCAATGGGGCGTCTGAACCCATGCGACCGTCGGATCATGAAAATGGCCCAAGGTTCGTTGCAAAAACTGCGGAAACAATCGCGTGTCGGCATCGGCGATGACGATGAAATCACCATCTGTATGCAACAGCGCGTTCTTTAGATTGCCGGCTTTGAACCCTGTGTTCGTGTCGCGGCGATGATACATCGCCCCGTGCAGGTCCGCCAGATGACGGAATGTCGGGCGATCGCCATCGTCCAACACATGGACCCTGCACGACCAGCCGACTGGGACAATCAGCGCACGCGCATCCCGGATGCTGTCTTCGACCATTTCATAGGGTTCGTCATAGGTTGTGATGAAAACATCCACCGTTCGACCGCCCGCCTTCAGCGGATCAGGGTCCACGATTTCTGGCAACGGCGGTTCTGACCAAGTATCATAAAGATATAAGATCATACCGACCAAAAACAGCGTTTCTGCCGTGGCGATCACAATGGAAAACACCATTGCATCGGGGTTCAGGGATTGTGTCCAACGCCACAGGAAATACCAAGCGGCAAGTCCCAGCATCCAGCTTGCCAAGAACTGCCAAAGGCCCTGCCGCAGGGGTGACAATGTCCGCGGCTGTGGCGGGCGACGGTCTTCAAAAGCCTTGTAATATTGGACAGTCACGAAGTTTCAGTTCCCTTGATCATGCAATTTTGCCAAGCTGTTGGGCCACTTGTGCGATGGGCTTGCAACCGTCCGCCGCAGACAGGTTTAGCGGCGTGGCCCAAGCGTATTTCAGATCAACCGCCCAATCGGGGCCAACCACCATGTCGGACAACCATGTGCCTGCAGCGACCTGTGTTCCTGGCAACAACACCACGTTTTCCAGATGGGCGTCCGCATCGATGCGGCAGTTGGCCCCAATCCAACACCCCTGATTGACGTTTGCACGGCGCGACACGCGGGCGGTCCCATGCACCTGGGATTGGCCAGAAACCTGTCGAGTCAGAACCGCGCATGCCCCCGTCAGGCTGCCGCGATCCAGCGGGGCAAAGTTGATATCTGGCACGGCGATCAGATTGCGGTGACGCGCCAATTGCACGCCCAAATGCCATGGTGTGTTATCGTAACAAATTGCACCGACCATGCCGGGTGACACGATGCTGATCCCCCGGGCATCCTGATCTTTCCCGCCAGATTGCAAATGCGTCAGCCGGTCAGGATCATGGCGCAATGCCAATGCCGTTAGACACCGCGGCGACGCATCCGCCCACCCGTCGATCAACACCGTTGGACCGGCATGACCCAGTCCATTGTCGCTGATCCGGCTGACCGCCTGAAGCGGCCCATGTTCCGCCAAAACAAATCGAAGATGCACACCGCGCGGGCAAAGCCTGCGCAACGCAGGGACATAGCATTCCTGATCCGGGCGGATCACGATCTGTACCTGCGTGATGCCGGTCTGGGCAAGGGTCCGCAGCGTATCAAGCCACGGGGTGCTGCCAGTGGGATCGGCAAGATCATGGGGGTCCAGCTGTGCCATCGGCCCCAAAAAGGGGACCCGTCGGTCACAAAACATGACGGCCGCATGATGGGATAAGGATCCGTTGGGCGGCTGATCGCACAGCCCATCCACCGTCGAAACGATCTGCGCAAACTGCCCCAAACCAGCGCGGGTCAGCGCGGCGGCCACTGCGCCATCCGCAACAATAGCGGATATGCCACGGCCACCAGTCGCCAGAATCGCCTCTGTCAATGCGAGGGCTTCGCTTTGGCGAAAGGCCCGCAACTGATCCAGCATCAAGATCGCGCCCGTGCAATCCGATCCTTCCAACACGCGCGGCAAGGTTGAAATGACAGACGTCAGTCCCTGCCCCGGCAACCGGCGCCGCAATCGGAATGCGGGCAGGTCCAAAATATCATCAACACGGATCAACATTGATTTGCCCCTTTTGTTTTCAGGAATGTCATGCGTGGCAACGGGCCCAACCCGACGGTCCAGCCCAGAACCGCGCTGCGCGACAGGGCACGCACCAGAATGGATGTCAAAACCACTGCAAATGCGATCTTGGTCACCACAATCGCAGTGGGCGACCATGCCACATCCCGCAATCCGATTTCCGCCAAATCCAGAAAGATCGGGTGGCACAGGTATATGCCAAACGAATAGGGCGCGAGGCGCGAAAGAACCGACGGCCACCGCGCCGCTGACACGGCCATAACCCCCAAAAACAAAACCGCAGGCATCAAGAAATCAGCCCAATACCCCGGTGTATACTGAAAGGGCCACGCACCCGAATGTGCGGTCAACGCCATGGCGTGAATCTTGATCGCAAACAGCCCACATCCGACCACGGCGCAGGCCAAAAACAGACGCTGCCCCTGAAAGCCGTTCTGCCACAGCGATACCGCCGCCCCCGCCACCATGCCATAGCCGCAATAGGTGACGATTTTCGTGGCCCGCAAGGCCCATGCCAACGCGTCGCTGTCGTAATAATTGGCCCAGATAAACCCGTCGATTTCCCGTTTGCACACCAGTGCCGCAAGAACCAAAACACCAAGCCACGGCTTTGATTTTGCCAGCAAAAACAACGGATAAAACAGGATCAGCCCGAACAGCGTCGGCAGAAAATGCATGTGGTATTTCGATGTTCCCAACAGCAGATATTCCAGCCAAACACGGGGTGTCATCAGCTGGGTTACCGCCCACGGCCCATACTGAAACGCATTGGCCTTTATCAGGTTGTAGAACGCGAAAAACACGGTCCAAAATACGAAAGGCACCAACAACCGACGCGCCTGTTCTGCGATTGTGGCCTGATACCCGCGCGGGCGTTTGTCCAGCGACAGCAACAGCAAAAACAGCGAAATGATCAAAAACAATTCGGTCCGCGCCACGTACAGGACGGTCCGAATGAACAGCGGCCCCCATCGATCTGAAACATCATAATCTACCCATGGCAGGCCCTGCGCGTCAGACGTCGCGTGCAACCCCACCATCGAAACCCCGGCCAGCAGACGCAGTCCGTCCAGCCATATCATCCGCGCTTTCGCCATGCGTCCCCCATGAACAATATCGATGCAGACCATGGGCGGTTGTGCTGAAAAAAGCGTGAACGCCTGACGGTTTTTTTGTCAGCACTTTTTTAAAGACTGGGCGCTATCACGGTGCGCATGACGTTGGCGTTTGGGGGACGACATGACAAAGCTGAAACTTTTGATTTTGGGGCTGTGCACGACAACCGTGACGATCCTTGGAACGCCGCTGGGCGCGTTGGACACCACGCACCCCGATTGCGCTGCAACCGCGATTGACCGGCCACTGGCCTGTCCGCCGATTGCAGATATTCTTGGGCTTTCGCCGTCGGTCCGGGCCAGCCATGTGTTCTTTCCCGGTGGCGGGGCAAAATTGGACGCCGCCGCCAAAGATCAGCTGATTGCGTTGTCAAATGCGCTGTTGCATCCTGATCTGGCGCAAACATGCTTGCGTCTGGTTGGGCACACGGACCCGGTTGGGCCGGAAGATGTCAATCTGCACCTGTCGTATCTGCGGGCGCAAGTGGTTGCAGAATTCCTGATCCGACAGATGGGTATTATGGCCCCGGATATTTCGGTGACAGGGCGCGGCGAAGCCGTTCCCCTGACCAACATTCCCAAAGAAAGCCTGGCCCATCGCCGCGTCGCGTTAGAGGCGCGAAGCTGCCCCAAAACCGGCTGACCAGCCCACCGGGGTTACAGCAGCACGGCTTGCCCCGTGGCGGCACTTTCCTGCGCGGCCAACCCGATGGCGACAGCCTTGGCCCCATCATCCAGTGTGACTTCCACCGGCCCCGCCCCTGTTGCCGCCCGCAAGAACCGTTCATGCTGATAAAAGGTCGATCCGTTGTGATCCCCCGCCGCCAGCAATTTCGGGTCCACCGGGATTTCCACCAGACGGGGGCCTTTGGGGCTGCGTGGGCTGATGATCAGTTCCGCGGTTGGCGGATCACCCAGATCAGATGGCCAGAACCGGCCGGGTCCGGGCACATGGCATTCAATCTTGCCTTCGCGGCCAACGGCATGAATTTCTTCCTGAAACCGTGATCCTTCGGCAAACATGCACAGTTCCAGCATGGCCCGCGATCCGTTTTCGAAATTTACGATCACATAGCCGTTGTCCCAGATATCGGGCACTTCACCCATATAGCTTTCCCCGGTGTGGTTCACCGATTGCCCTGCGCTGGCCATGACCGATACTGCCTCTGATCCCATGATCAAGCGCATCAGATCAAAGAAATGGCAGCATTTTTCCACCAGCGTGCCGCCCGTATAGCGATTGAACCGGTTCCAGTTTCCAATCTTTGGCAAAAACGGGAACCGGTGTTCGCGGATGGTCAGCATATTGATCCCACCGGTTGCCGCCTGCACCTGTTCGATCAAAGCCGCAACCGGGGGCATATAGCGATATTCCATCGCAACCCACACCGGTGCCGTGTAGCGCTGCGCGAAATCTGCGATGCGGGGGGCGCCTTCGGCACGGGTATAAAGCGGCTTTTCACACAGGATCGGAATATGGCGGATCGTGGCAATTTCCATCAGCTGATCGACATGCACAAAATTGGGCGACACGATCACCACCGCATCCACCCGTTCGACCAGATCGCGCAGGCTTTCGCAAATATGCGCGCCACCGGCAATGTTTGCCGCATGCTGCGCCAGATCCGCAACCGGATCATAAACGGCAGTGACATCTGCGCCCTCCAAAAGCGCAATGTTTTGGATATGTTCGATGCCCATCATGCCACAGCCAACCACGCCGTATTTCATAGTCTGTCCCATCTTAGGTGAAGCGGTTTGTGTAAACGGCCCGGTCGGGCGCGTACCAAGTTGTTGATTGTTCGGCCAGTGTTCCATCACGCGCAAAGGCGCGGCGATGTACCAAACCACAGGGTCCTTCCCCCAGATCAGGGCCCCAATCCGGCCATCGCCCCACGGTCACCTGATCCTCTGCCGATGTGATCAGCACGCCCAATTGCTGGCGATACGTCAGATACAGCGAATCTGACAGATCCAACCGGGCCAGATCAACATCAGCGCCCAGCAGAACGATAATTTCTTCCAACGCGACCGGCACACCGTCTAACAGCCGCACCCGCCGGATCACCCAAGGGTTCCGGGTCACCGCCAACACCTGTGCGGTTGGCAAGCCACCCCCGTCCGGCTTTTCCAGCCGGAAAAACGCATAAACGGCCTGTTCATCGGCGGCCTTGGCCACATAATTTCCGGACCCTTGCACCCGGCGCAGCATGCCGCGCGATTGCAATTCGCCCAACGCATGGCGCAGCGTGCCGACCGACACATCATAGGTGCGCGCCATGTCCCGTTCCCCGGGCAGGCGTTGACCTACCGCAAACCGCCCGGCCCCGATATCGCGGGCCAGCGCTTCTGCGATGGCGATGTATTTGGGCAATGCACCAGCGGTCGACATTTGGGCCTTCACAAAATTGATACAGGATTGATGCAATGCATTTCCCCTGATAGGCAAGGAAGAAATGACCGGCAAAGGAAGATTCGCGTGACGATTGTCCCCATCACATCCCCGGACCTGAAAGGTGCAGAGGTTTCGTGGTTTTCGGCCCTGTGTTCTGATGATTATCAGTTTCTGGGTGTGCCGGATGGGGATTTGCGGTCATCATGGGCCCACTGCCGCGACATTCTGCTGACAGCTGAACAACAGGGATTTCGCAATATTCTGTGCCCATCATCGTATCAGGTGGGGCAAGACACGCTGTCGTTTGTCGCGGGGTGCGCGCCCCTGACAGAAAAGATCAACATGCTGGCCGCCGTGCGCTGCGGGGAAATGCAGCCCATCATGCTGGCGCGCACCATCGCGACGCTGGATCACATGTTGCAGGGGCGTTTGACGGTCAACATCATCTCATCGGATTTTCCGGGCGAAGTGGCCGAAAGCGGGTTCCGGTATCAGCGCAGCCGCGAAGTGGTTGAAATTCTGAAACAGGCCTGGACCCAAGACGAAATCAACTTTGACGGCGAAGTCTATCAGTTCAAGAATTTGACCACAGCCCCCGCCACACCCTACCAGACCGGCGGACCACTGTTGTATTTTGGGGGGTATTCCCCTGCGGCGTTGGAATTGTGTGGGCAACACTGTGACGTTTACCTGATGTGGCCCGAACCCGAAGAAAACATAGCCCAGCGAATGAAAGACGTGAACGCGGTGGCCGAACGGTACAACCGCACGCTGGATTATGGCCTGCGGGTTCATATGATCGTGCGCGACACAGAAGCCGAAGCGCGCGACTATGCCGATTACATCGTGTCCAAACTGGATGATGAATACGGCAAACTGATCCGCGACCGGGCGCATGATTCCATATCCTTGGGCGTGGCGCATCAGGCCAAGGCACGCGAACTGGCCGACAAATTCGGCTACGTCGAACCGGGTTTGTGGACGGGCGTGGGCCGGGCGCGATCCGGGTGCGGGGCGGCTTTGGTCGGGTCTGTGGATCAGGTCATGTCCAAGATCGAAAATTACCAAAAGATGGGCATTCGGTCCTTTATCTTTTCGGGCTATCCGCACATTGATGAATGCATACACTTTGGGGAAAAGGTGATGCCGCATCTGAACACTGTGTCATTGCCCCACGCATATGGCCGCGTGCCAGCCGCCACCCCCAACACACCACTGGGATCAGGAGAGCGCCGCTAATGGATCGCATCACACTTTCCGACGATTTGTCGATCAGCCGCATCGTTTACGGCATGTGGCGTTTGGGCGATGACGCCAACACCAGCCCGACCCATGTCCAGGCCAAGATCGAAGCCTGCTTGGAACAGGGCATCACGACCATGGATCAGGCCGATATTTATGGCGGGTACATGGCCGAAGAAATTCTGGGGGAATGCCTGTCGGCGGCCCCCGCGCTGAAAGACAAAATCGAAATCGTCACCAAATGCGATATCGTCGCCCCTGCGGGCCGCCATTCCGGCGCACGCGTGAAATATTACGACACCAGCCGCGCCCATATCGAAGCATCCGTTGATGCGTCGCTGCGGCTGATGGATGTTGATGCGATTGATCTGTTGCTGATCCACCGGCCCGATCCGTTCATGGACGCCCATGAAACGGGCGAAACGCTGGATGATCTGGTGGCTGCGGGCAAGGTGAAAACCGTTGGCGTTTCGAATTTCCGCCCGTGGGATTGGAATCTGCTGCAATCGGCGATGAAAAATCCGCTGGTCACGAACCAGATCGAACTGTCTGTCATCGCGCACGACGGGTTCGTGAATGGGGATGTGGCCGATCTGCAGATGAAGGGTGTGTCCCCCATGGCGTGGTCACCCCTTGCGGGCGGCGAACTTTTTGCGAACGAAGCTGTCATGAAGGTGCTGAACCAGATCGCAGAAGATCAGGAAACGGATACCGGTGCGGTTGCTGTCGCGTGGCTTTTGGCCCACCCGGCCAAAATTGTTCCGGTCATGGGCACCAACAATCTGTCGCGCATCGCCAGGATCAGCGATGCCACCCGCGTCGCGATGGACCGCGAAACATGGTACGAAATCTACACGGCGGCACTGGGCCGCGAGGTCGCATAGGTGACGGGCGCGTTTGATACACGCGCATTCCGCGATGCCTGCGGGGGCTTTGCCACAGGCGTCTGCGTGATCACCACATCCACGCCCGATGGTCAGGTGGTTGGCATCACGGCCAACAGTTTTGCTTCTATTTCGCTGGACCCGCCTTTGGTCATGTGGTCCCCCGCGAAATCGTCACGCCGCCACGATGTGTTTGCCGAAGCGGCGCATTTTGCGATCCATGTCCTGTCATCGGATCAACGCGCGGTGGCCGATGGTTTCGTGCGCGAAGCCAATGCCTTTACCGCGCTGGATTGGCACCGGTCTGACAACGGCACACCCCTGATCGATGGCTGTGTGACCCGTTTCGAATGCGACCGCTATGCATCCCACGATGCAGGCGATCACACGATCATTTTGGGACAGGTGACTGACTTTGCCACCGCCCCGAATGCGCCACTTGTGTTTGCAGGGGGGCGCTACGCTGGCCTGGGCCAGCCATAAACACCACAGCATAGAACCGGAAAACCGGCCGCTGTTCAAAAGGGAGGGAGGGTCCCATGATGGGCCTGATACTTGCGGTTCTAAAACCGCTTGAAATGCTGAATGTGACGCTGCTGACCGTGGCGCGCTGGCTGGCCACTGCGCTTTTGGCGATCATGGTTTTGATCATCACCTATCAGATCATCATGCGGGTCATTTCCCCTGCGGGGTGGACCATTGCGGCTGCAAAATTCATGATGCTTTGGATGATTGGTCTGGCGGCCCCAATTGGATATCGCCAAGGCAGCTTTGTCGGGATTGACTTGCTGGAACGATCCCTGCCCCGGGTTCTGTCGCATCTTTTGACGTTGGTTATTCTGGTGCTGTGCGGCATCGTGATCTTTCTGGGCACGCAGCTGGGCTATGCGGAAATCAACAGTTTCGGCGGCAAAGGCACCATCCCGAACTTTCGTATCGAACTCAGCTGGGCCGGGCTCAAGGATTTTCAGGTCCGCAACTGGCATGCGTTTTTCAGCCTGTATCTGGGATTTTGCCTGATGATGCTGATCAATATTGAACTGATCCTGCGCCATCTGGTGACCATGCTGGGCGGTGCAGACCGCTTGGCCCCCATCGGGGGGGATGCGTGATGTTGTTATGGTTGCTTCCCATTTTTCTGATCCTGCTTTTGATTGGCGTGCCCATTGCGCTGGGGCTGCTTTTGGCGCCCATCGGGCTGGTTGGCATCTTTGGCGACGGTGCATCGCCAACAAATTTCAAAGCGATGAGCCAGCTGTACCGGGGCCTGTTTTCCGGCATGGACAGCTTTCCCCTGATGGCACTGCCGTTCTTTCTTTTGGCCGGCGAAATCATGAACCGCGGTGGGATCACGATCCGACTGGTGGAATTTTCACAGGCGCTGATCGGGCATTTGCGCGGGGGGCTGGCCCACGTGAACATCCTGTCATCCATTCTGTTCGCGGGGCTGTCCGGGTCGGCGGTGGCCGATACATCTGCGCTGGGGTCCACGCTGATCCCGGCGATGGAAAAGAACGGCTATTCCCGCAAATTCGCAGCGGCGGTGACAGCGGCATCATCGGTGATTGGCCCCATCATTCCGCCATCAGGGATTATGATCATCTACGCCTATGTGATGGGGGAATCCGTGGCCGCCCTGTTTGCCGCCGGGATCGTCCCGGGCATTCTGGTGGGGTTGGGCCTGATGCTGGTCGTGCGCCTGATGGCCGACAAATACGATCTGCCCAAGGCGGAACGCATCGTCACCAAGGGCCAGACCATCGGCACCGGCGAAGGCTGGGTGGCATCGATCCTGCTTCGCATCAACATGGCGGCAATCCTGTATGCGGCCTGTGCGCTGGTCAGTTGGATCGCGGGTTTGCCCAGTTATGGCTGGATCACTTTCGCCATCATGGTGCCCTTCGGGCATCTGGTCATTGTCTGGTTAAGGGGCCGCATTTCGGATGATTTCCGCATCGTTGTGAAAAAAGCCGCTGCCCCGCTGCAAACGCCGATCATCATTTTGGGTGGCATCCTAACCGGATGGTTCACCCCGACAGAGGCATCGGTGATCGCCGTCGTCTACGCGCTGATCATCAGCTTTGCGATTTTGCGATCCATGACGTTCAAAGACCTGTGGACGGTGATGGGCAAAACCGCCGTGGCATCGGCCGCTGTGTTGTTGCTGGTTGGCGCCGCCGTGGCGTTCAAGACAATCATCGCGATTTCGCACCTGCCCGAAATCATGACAGAACAGATCCTGTCGATTTCAGACAATCCGCTGATCATCCTGTTTTTGATCAACATCCTGTTGTTCATCGTCGGGATGTTTCTGGATGCGGGTCCAGCGATCATCATTTTGGGGCCCATTTTGGCGACCGTGTTTTTGGGCATCGATGTGCACCCCGTTCATTTTGCGATCATCATGTCGGTGAACCTGACCGTGGGGTTGGCAACGCCCCCCATGGGGCTTGTCTTATTCGTGGCCAGTTCGGTCAGTGGCGAACGGGTCGAAACCATTGCCAAGGCGATCTTGCCGTTCTTGGCGGTCGAAGTGTTGGTGATCTTCCTGATCACTTATTTCCCGGCCATTTCGCTGACCGTGCCACGTCTGTTGGGGTATGTGCCTTGGCCATGAAAAATCTTTACGCAGGGGGCGGAATGTCGCAGCCTGCATTCAACGGGTGGTGGGTTTCACCCACCCTACAAAAGTCGCGTAGGGTGGGTGAAACCCACCGCCACCCACAAAAGCATAGGGAGGATACACATGCTTAAAACCTTCACCAAAGCCGCACTTGCCGCCGGCTTTATGATGACATCTGCCGTGGCGGGCTGGGCTGCGGGTCACGCGGAAATCACCATCCGCGCCACGGCCAATTCCAACGAAAACGACGAAGACTATGATGGTCTGGTGGTTTTCAAAAACTATGTAGAGGCAGCATCGAACGGCAAAATCGCCGTTGAACTGTTCATCGGCACACAGCTGTGTTCCAAGGGTGCGGAATGTCTGCAGGGCGTGGCCGATGGGTCGATCGACGTCTACATCTCAACCTCTGGCGGGGCAGCGGGCCTGTTCCCTTATGTTCAGGTGCTGGACCTGCCTTACCTGATGGCTGACGACCGTGTGGCCGAAGCTGTGCTGCAGGGTGATTTCACACGCAAGATGCGTGAAATGGCGCTGGAAACATCTGATGGCGCGATCCGCCTGATGACCATCGGCAACACCGGCGGCTGGCGCAACTTTGCCAACACCGTCCGCACCATTCAGACCCCCGCAGATATGGAAGGCCTGAAAATCCGGACTGTTGTGGCTGACCTGCCGCAGGAACTGGTGCGCGCCTTGGGTGCATCGCCAACGCCGATCCCATGGCCCGAACTGTTCACATCGTTCCAAACAGGCGTTGTGGACGGGTCCAAAAACGGCATCACCGACATCATGGGCATGAAATTCCCAGATGCGGGTCTGCAATACGTCACACTGGACGGGCACGCCTACATGGGTGCCCTGTGGTGGATGAACAACGAAAAGTTCATGGGTATGGACGAAGACATGCGCCGCGTTGTGGTAGATGGCTTTTATGCATTGCAGCAGGCCACATTCGCGTCGCCAAAGCGTAAATCCATCCAAGCTTACGAAGATTTCGTGGCCGGTGGCGGCACGCTGTACGTGCCAACCCCCGCTGAAAAGGCGATGTTCGCAGAAGCCGCCGCCCCTGTTCAGGGCTGGTTCCGCGACAACGTCGATGGTGGCAGCGAAATCCTGGATGCGCTGATCGCCGCAGTGGCCGAAGCAGAAGCCGATCTGGCCGCAGGCCGGGACGCTGACCTGAACTAAGTCAGGGATCAATCTGGCGGAAAAGGCGGTCTTTCGGGGCCGCCTTTTTTGTGCACGGCCCGGCCCTGATCATCATTCGGCAAATCGGACGAAAGAAGCGGTGGCATGGCTGAAAGACGATGCACCAATCCAGTGGGACGATGCCCAAACTGTTTGGCACAACACGGAACTGATCCGGTTCAAAGGTTAACACTTCAGGGCGTTTGGCCGGTCTGCCGTCGGGCGGTTGCTTTATGGTCTGGCAATATCTGACGTTAGACACCACAAAATACTGCGTCAGTGCCGGAACTTAGCGACAGCACCATGAAAACAACCTAAAGTTGACAGCTGTCAACTGGTTAATCAGTTTCTGCGAAACTTTCGGCCCGGTATGTCCAGACCCGCACCGTATCAGACCAATGGTCTTTCGACAGTCCCGCCTTGACCATCAACCCATTCACAAACTGCGGCACATCCGGCAGGCTGTCCCACACCATGGGCAGGAACGTTCCACGTTTGCCCTGATCTTGCAGGATAACCCCGGTTTGGCCCGGCACCAGCGCCGCTTCCAAATCGGCCCGGCTGCTGACGCTCACGGGCGCGGCTTTGGTCAACAGGGCGATTTTCAGCTTGATCTGATCCAACTGCCCCCCATCGGTCATCGGCTTGAACCGCGGGTCCGCCGTACCCGCCTTGACCACATTTATCGCAATATCTTCGATCAGGGGACGTTGCGCGGCAAGGGATCCAATGCACCCCCGCAACCGTCCGTTTTCGGTCAGGGTCACAAAACTGGCCATCTGGGTCTGCAACGGCGTGCGAAAGCTGGACACATGCAGGTTCGGCGGTTTTCCCTTCGCCAAGCGCGACTTCAGCACCTTTCGCGCCACCCCCAGCATTTCCCGGCGATAGGTTTCGCTGAACACGTCTGCATTGGCACCGTAACACGCCCAGGCCCCGTACCCCACGACCCGATTGGCGTCATCGTTGGCGGCAACGCTGTCGCCCATGGCCAAACGAACAACCCGCGCCCCTGCCCCCGTGTCTGACGCCAAAAACCCCGCCAACGGCAACCAACCGCAGGCATGTTGCCCATCCAGGCCCGAAATCTCTGCCGTTTCAATCATGCGCGCTGTTTCGGCATCAATCGTCTGCGCGTCCCCCTGTGACCGGAAATGGGACAAATCCGTCGAAATCACGAACAGCGTGTCCGGTCCCGCCAGCGCATCCACCAGCCGCGCCACCTCTGCCACCGGGGCACGCCCGCATACAACGGGCACAATACGTGCGCCGCGAAAAAACCGCGCGATGAACGGCAATTGCGTTTCAATTCCATGTTCATTGTCGTGGGCCGCGTCTTCGATCCGGATCAGGCGTTTGTCGCGCAGATGATTGCGCATGAATTTGTCGACCGTGACCCGCCCGTTGGGCAGTTGCATCTGGGTCCAGGACGGCATCGCCAGCCCATCAAACGCATACCGATGGCTGGGCGACAAGATAACAATCCGCTTGTAGTCATGCCCTTTCGCCGCCGCAAAGGCCTGCCCCGCAATCGCCCCGGAAAACCGATAGCCCGCATGGGGGCTCACAATCGCAAGGGGGGCGGCTTGTGACAGCCCCGCGCCCGCCGTTCCACCTTCGACAAACAAACGCACCTGCCGGTTCAGCGGAATGGGTTCCGCTGTGAAAAACGACCCAGCAAATCGCGCAGGTTGGGGGGCCATGCAAACTCCTTCGCAGACAGCTGTACACAGGTTATGCACTTTCAGGGCTTAAGGGAATCCTGATGATGGGAAAAACCGCACGCTATTGGAACTGGTCAGACGACGGGCGCATCACCTGCACCCTGTGCCCGCGCCTGTGCAGTTTGCGCGACGGCCAACGGGGCATGTGCTTTGTGCGCGAACGGGTGGGCGACGCATTGATGCTCGACACCTATGGCCGGTCATCCGGGTTCTGCATTGATCCCATCGAAAAAAAACCGCTGAACCATTTTTACCCCGGCACGCCTGTGCTGTCGTTTGGAACGGCCGGATGCAATCTGGCGTGCAAATTTTGCCAAAATCACGACATTTCGAAATCCCGCCAACAAGACAGCCTGGCCAGCCACGCCACACCCGCCATGATTGCCCACGCGGCAGCACAGGCGGGCTGCACATCCGTGGCCTATACCTATAACGATCCCGTCATTTTCATTGAATACGCCACCGATGTCGCCGCCGCCTGCCGCGACCATCACATCAAGAACGTGGCCGTAACCGCGGGCTATCTGTCCGATCATGCACGGCCCGAATTTTTCAACGCGATGGACGCCGCCAACATCGATCTCAAAGCCTTTTCCGAAGACTTCTATTTCAAACTCACTGGCGCCCATATCGCCCCTGTGCTCGACACGATCAGATACGCGGTGCACGAAACCGACTGCTGGGTCGAATTGACGACCCTGCTGATCCCCGATGCCAATGACAGCGATGCCGAACTCCATGCCCTGTCCGAATGGGTGATAGACACCTGCGGCCCGAACATTCCGCTGCACTTCACAGCATTCCACCCCGACCATAAACTGACAGACCGCCCCCGCACACCCGAACACACCCTGATCCGGGCCCAAGAGATTGCCCGCAAAACGGGTCTGAACCACGTCTATATCGGCAATGTCAAAAACCATGCCCGCCAATCCACCTATTGCAGCGGCTGCGGCACGATGCTGATTGGGCGCGATTGGCATGCACTGGATCACTGGCACCTTGATGATCACGGAACCTGTCTGACCTGCAACACACCCCTACCCGGCCAATTCGACGGTCCCCCCGGCACGTGGGGCCGCAAACGCCAGCCCGTTCGGCTGACACGCCCCTGATTTTCATTTTGCCAAAAATACTCCGGGCGTTTTGAGGGCAGCGCCCTCAAAGGCCCATGTGGCCCGAACATAAAACATCATGCGCGGGCGCACGCCCGCACCGGTTAGCGGAACGGGTACATCCAGACACGATAGTCGTCGATCAGAACATTGGCATGGGCGATCTGTTCATCCGTCATTTTCTTGATGACTTCTTCCTGGCTGATGGCCGCATCCGGATCCCCGCCAATGGCCGACAGCACGTACCACATATAGGCCCGCACCAAATCTGGTTCGGGCATGCCCAACCCCACCTCGTAATACCAACCTACGCCAGATTGCGCACCGGGGTGCCCCTTCATCGCGGACCGCAGATACCATTCAAACGCCCGCACATAATCCTGTTCGACCCCCAGACCCAACGCATACATCACCCCGATCAGTTCTTCGGCATCGGCATTTCCAGACCGGGCGGCAGGCCAAAATGCCTCTAGCGCTTCTTCAAAACGGCCCGCCTCCATCAGGTCGCGCCCGACTTCGATTTCTGCTGAAACAGGGCTTGCCAGACAGGCAAAAAGCGCCAGTATCGCCCTATGAAGTATCGTCCGCACGTCTTCGCCCTTTCGCTGTTCTGCGCCAGCCCCGTGGCCGCCGACACATTGGCCGTGGGGCCGCAGGATTTCCATCCCTTTGAACCGGATCAGGCGGCGATTGGCCAGCTTTTGTTCTATGACAAAGTGCTGTCGGGCAATCAAAACATCAGTTGCGGCACCTGCCACCACCATGATCTTGGCACCGGGGACGGGCTGTCGCTGGGCGTTGGCGAAGGGGGCACGGGCCTGGGTGATCAGCGCATGGCCGGTTTGGGCGATGATGCGATCCGCAAACGCATCCCGCGCAATGCGCCGCCCCTTTGGAATCTGGGGCACCGGGACATCACGGTCTTGTTCCATGACGGGCGTTTGTCCGTTTCGAATATTTACCAAAACGGGTTCAATTCCCCTGCCGAAGAATGGCTGCCACAGGGCCTGCCAAATATTCTCGCAGCACAAGCGGTGTTTCCCATGACCGCGCAGTTTGAAATGGCCGGCAATCCCAAAGAAAACGAAGTTGCGGGCGCTGTGCACGACCGGATCGATGCGGCATGGCCAATCATTGCAAAACGGGTGCGTGTGATCCCGGAATATGGCGACATGTTCGTTGGCGCGTTTGATGATATTGACGATCCGACACAGGTCGACATCACCCATATCGCAACCGCCCTGTCCGCCTTTATCAATTCGGAATTTCAAAGCTTTGACAGCCCGTGGGACGCCTATCTGGCTGGCACGCCCCTGCCCGATGACGCCGACCGGGGGCGGGATCTGTTCTTTGGCAAGGGGCAGTGCAGCACGTGCCATTCGGGTGCGCTGTTCAGCGATCAATCCTTCCACGCCCTTGGCCTGCCTGCCTTTGGCCCGGGGCGCACCCGGCGGTTCGATCCGATCCCGCGCGATGTGGGGCGCATGGGGGAAAGCGATGTGTTGGAAGATGCGTACCGCTTCCGCACGCCAATGTTGCGCAATGTGGCCCTGACCGCGCCCTATGGCCACAACGGGGCCTATCCAACGTTGCAAGACATGATCCGCCATCATCTGGATCCCGCTGGCACCCGCGCCGCATGGTCGCGCGATGATGCAAAACTGCCCGCCGCCCCTTGGTTGGAAAAGATCGATTTCGTGATCCAATCTGACCGGCGTGAAATGGCCCGTCAGGCCGCGCGGCTGGATATCACGCCCTTGCGTCTGACCGATGCGGACGTCGCCGATCTGGAGGCATTCCTGAACAGTCTGACCGGCGTGTCTGCCGCTGCAGGGGCGTTCCGTCTGGGGGTCCCAGACGCGGTGCCCAGCGGGTTGCCCGTCGATCGCTGACCCCGCGCGCGTTAGCCCCGGATCAAAACCCCGATGTCGGCCACATTTGTGCCCGTGCCCCCTGTCATCAACAAGGCATCCCCCGCTTTGAGTGCGGTATAGGCATCATTGTTGTTCAGGGCCGCCAAGGGATCCACCCCAGCCGCCCGGATCGCGGCCAAGGTGCCACCGTGGACAACCCCGCCGGCTGCATCCGTGGGGCCGTCGCGCCCATCCGTGCCGCCTTGCAGATACAGCCATGGGCCCTGCCAATCCTGCGCTTCGGCCAACAGCGCGACGCGCAGGGCAAGATCCTGATTGCGCCCGCCTTTGCCCGTGCCTGTCAGTGTTACGGTGGTTTCGCCGCCAAACACATGGGTGCCGCTGGGCAAAGCCGCGACCCACGGTGCGGCCTCTGTCACGTTGCCCTCTAGGGGCGCGTGGTGGCGCGTGGCGTCGGGCAAGGCCCGCGCCATGGCGGCCACGCTGATCGCATTCGATCCCACCAGCACATTGGTTGCATCTGGCCATTCCGTGTCCAGATCAGGCTGGCTCAGCACGCCGATCACCGACGCAGGCAGCCCATCCCAAACACCCATGGCGCGCAAAGCTTCGCGGGCAGAAGACCGCGACCCAATCGGGCCCACTGTCGGGCCAGAGGCGATCGCCCGCAGGTCATCGCCAATCACATCGCTTAAGATCAGCGCCGTCACTGGCCCTTGGGCATGGCGCAAAAGCCCGCCGCCTTTCAGATCAGACAATTGCTGGCGCACCATGTTCATGGTCACGATATCTGCACCACTGGCCAGCAACGCTTCGTTCACTGCGGCCTTGTCGGCCAAGGTCAGTGGCGCAACCGGTGCGGGCAACAGCGCAGATCCCCCGCCCGAAATCAAACACAAGACAGGCCGCCCGGGGGATGCCGTTTGCAACGCATCGATCACGGCCTGACCGGCGGCCATGCCAATGGAATCCGGCACGGGATGGGCGGCCGCAAAGACCGTGGCCCCCGCCACATCGGTCGCATTTTCCGGGTTCGTGACGATGATCGCATCCGCAAAACCACCCAGCGCATCGCGGGCCGCATGGGCCATGCGAATGGCGGCCTTGCCCACAGCGATCACAAGGGGCGGTTGTTCAAACATCGGCATGTGGTCTGCCACAGCCTTATACGGATCCGCCGCCGCGACCCCCGCCTGAAATGCCTTTAATGCATCTGCGTAAAACGGATGATCCATCACTGCCCCTTTCTGGGGCTATGCCAGCTCCAAAACCGGGGTCCCCAACACATCCAAATCAGGCGAAACGCCCAGCCCCACACCATCCGGCGGCGCGATGCGCCCGTTTGACCGCACAGGTGCCCCGACGTCAAGGCGCGGACCCACATAGCCAGACAAATCACAGGTGTTCATCACCGCCCGGGCGGGCGTGCTGGCGGCCAGATGCAGCACCGCACAGGTCGTGATGTCGGACCCCCATGTATCTTCAACGCACAGTTTCGTTCCCAGATGCAGGCACAAATCCCGTGCCTGTCGCGCCTTGGACAGGCCCCCGAATTTCGAAAGCTTCAGCGCCATGGCATCCATGCAGCCCATCTGCCACGCTTTCAGCAGCGACGCCGTGTCATGCGCCGTTTCATCCTGTTTCATCGCCAACCCCGTGGCCTGGCGAACATGGGCGCAGTCTTCGATGGTGCGGCAAGGTTGTTCCAGCATCACATCCAGATGTGCCACCGCGCGGCCCACACGGGTCGCCGTCAGCTTGTCTGCGCCGCAATTCCAATCGCCATAGACCAATGGCCCCGGCCCCACCGCATCGCGCACTTTGGTCAGGCGTTCGACATCTGCTTGCCAATCATCGTCAGCGCCCAGTTTGCACTGAAACTGCCGCATGCCCTGATCAAACGCATCCCGCGCCATGCGCACCATTTCGTCGGGCTCCACGCAGGTGATCGAATGATACAGCGGCATATCTTTCACGGCCCGCCCGCCCAACAGCGCATAAAGCGGCAGCCCCGCCGCCTGCGCCGTCAGATCCCACAGGGCCGTGTCGATCATGGATTTGGCATAGTCATGCCCGATCAGCCAATCGTTCAGCCGATCCATCAACGCCTCTGGCCCCACGGGGTTGGCCCCCAGCAACAGGGGCGCCATTTCCTGAACCGCAGGGGCCACACCTTTGGCAAAGGCAGGCAGGTAATGCGGGATTGGGCACACCTCTCCCCAGCCTTGCAGCCCTGTGTCAGTTGTCAGCCGGCACACGACCGTCAGCACGGTGTCACAGGTTTTTCCCGCCGCCATGTAATAGGTCGCGTGGCTGGTCAGCGGGATTTCCCAAAGTGTGATGCCGGTGATCTTCATCGTGCTTTGTCCGCAATGTCTAAAGTCCGGTCGAGTATTTCCAGACCCGTCATCATATCGTCTTCGCTGATGTTCAGTGGCGGCGTCAGGCGGATCACATTGGAAAAGAACGACAGGTACAGCCCCTGATCCATCGCAAAACCCATCATGTCTGTCATGGGTTTCGCATCCGCACCCTTGGCCGCAAAGGGCACCAGCGGTTCACGGGTATCGCGGTCTTTGACCAGTTCGATGCCGTTGAACATGCCCTTGCCGCGAATATCGCCGATACAGGGGTGGCGGTCTGCCATACGCGCCAGTTCAGCGCGCATTTTTTCACCCATCTTGGTGGCATGGTCCAATGTGCCTTCTTCCATCATCGCACGGATCGCAGCCACGCCTGACGCACAGGCCAAGGGATGCCCGGCATAGGTCAGCCCACCCGGGAAAGGATACTCCTGCAACCAATCGGCCAGCTGTTTGGACACAGACAAAGTGCCCAGCGGCACATAGCCGGAATTGATGCCTTTGGCCGATGCGATCATGTCGGGTTCCACCCCCCAATGATCCATCCCAAACCATTTCCCCGTGCGCCCAAAGCCTGCCATCACTTCATCCGCAATCAAAAGGATGCCGTGTTTGGTGCAGGTGTCGCGGATGGATTGCAGGTATCCATCCGGCGGCACCAGAATGCCGTTGGTGCCCACAATGGGTTCGATGATCACCGCCGCCACGGTTTGTGGGTTTTCGAACTGCAAAATCTGTTCCAGATGCGGCCCCCCCTGCGACACGGGGCAATGGGCCGGGGCGCTGTGGCCCATGGGGCACCGATAACAGTATGGATCCTGCATGCGCACGACGCCCGGCATATCGCCCCGTGTCAGGTGGTGGCGTGGGTCCCCCGTCAGGGACAGCGCGCCCCCTGTGGCCCCATGGTAACTGCGATAGCGGGCAATGATCTTGTGCCGCCCGGTGTAATGCCGCGCCAGCCGGATCGCGGTTTCATTGGCCGCTGACCCACCGGTTGTAAAGAATGTGGATGTGATATTCGGCGGCGTGATCTGCGTCATCAACGCGGCCAGTTCAGACCGCACATCTGATCCCATCGCGGGGCCGATATAGCACAGCTTGTCCGCCTGATCCTTGATCGCCTGAACGATCTTGGGGTGTTGGTGACCCAGGTTCAGGTTCACCAGCTGCGACTGGAAATCCAGATACCGTTTGCCATCACTGTCCCAAAACCATGATCCCTGCCCCCCCGTGATCACACGCGGACGCGACCCCTGTTTCGACCAGCTTTGCAGGTAATGATTGGCGTGCATGTCCTGCACCCATTCCGGGTCGTGGGTTGGGTATTCGTTTGAAAATTCCATCAGGCTGGCCCTTTGTTCCGGCATATGAATGTGGGGCGGGTGGTCATACGTAGACCGCGACTGGATCACCCAACGCGCCTTCGTCTGGGGCGACGCCCAGACCCGGGGCTTCGGGAAGATGCAGATGCCCATCGATGTTGCGCGGGCCCCGCCCCCCCGCAATATCGACAGTCAGCATATCCTGGCAGGCCCAGACGGCATGGCAGTTGGCATCGGGGATTGTGGCCGCCAAATGCAGCGCTTCGGTATCGGCCAAAACGGACCCGCCCGTGGCCATCACGAACATATCAATCCCATGGGCCAGTGCGATGTCGCGCATGCGGGCGGCTTTGGTCAAACCGCCGACGCGGTTCAGCTTGATCCCGAATACCTCTGCCAGACCATCGCGGGCGATCCGTGCGGCGTCTTGCAACGTGACAAGCGTTTCATCGACACTGACCGGGGCCGCATGCAAAGGCCGAATTGCGGCAATATCATCCAGCGTTTCACAGGGTTGTTCGAACATCACGTGCAGATCTTCGGTCGCACGCATCACCCGCAGCGCCTGTTGCCGGGTCCAGCCCCGGTTCACGTCGTACAAGACAATCTCACCCGGTTTGCGGATGCTTTCCACATCGCGAATGCGGGCAATATCACGGGCCACGTCCCCACCGATTTTCACCGAATGGGCGACATACCCGCGCTGGCGGTACCGGTCCATCACGGCGCGGGTGTCATCGATCGTCTTTGCCCCAACCGATGACGCAATGGCGCGCGGCGTACGTGACCCGCCCCCCATCAAATCGGCAATCGGCACCCCTGCGGCCTGCCCGGCAATATCCCAACAGGCCATATCGATGGGGCTTTTGGCGTACAAATGACCGGGCAAGGCCAGATCCATCGCCCGTTCCACATCCAGAACCCGTCGCGGATCAAGGCCCAGAACGAACGGCGCCATGGTTTCAATCCCGGCGCGAATGCCGGGGCCATGGGCGGGCACATAAGTGTGCCCCCATGGTGTGCCTTCGCCCCAGCCGGTCAAGCCGGCATCCGTTTCCAGCTTGACCAGCGTGGCGTCCAGACATTCGAATTTCAGCCGCCCACCGGACAGCCAATAAGGATGTTCGAGCGGCAGATCGACGTGATAAACCGTGATGCGTGTGATCTTCATAGGGCATACTCCGCAATCGGGGGGCCAAGGCTTTCGAAATCAGGCACAACGCCCAAGCCGGGCGTATCGGTGGCATACAGCTTGCCATCCCGCACCAATGGGCCACCCACCCCAGTGGACCGGGTGTTGTAATTCATCAAGTCTGTGCTGTTCTGAAGGTAATCTTTTGGCGTCGAAGTTGCAAAATGTGCAACTATGGCCGATGTGATTTCCCCACCCCACGTGTCTTCGGCGACCACGGGGATGCGGTTGTCGATCAGGTAATCACGCACCCGACGCGCCTTTGACAATCCGCCCAGATTCGAAATTTTCAGACAACAGATTTCGGCACCCCGGTCGGCAACAATGCGTTGCGCCATTTGGATGCCTGTGACGCATTCATCCAGTTTCATCGGGTGTTGCGCGACCCGCCGGACCTGTTGGCATTCTTCGTACGTCTGACAGGGTTGTTCCAGGATATAGTCCAGATCGGCTGTTGCCCGGGCGACGCGGATCGCATTGTCGACCCGCCAGCCCTGATTGGCGTCCGCCATCGCCTTTTCGCCCGGCTTCAAAAGCGGCACGGTGGCGCGAATGCGGTCGATATCTTCGGCCCAATCCGCGCCCACCTTGATCTGGAACTGCCCGTATCCGCTGGCGCGGTGACGCTGCAGTTCTGCGACCGTTTCATCGACGGGCCGCTGTGGCGCGACACGGTACATGGGTGCGCCATCACACAGCTTGCCCCCCAACAGCATCCAAACAGGTTGGTCAGCCGCGTGGCCCAGAATATCCCAACAGGCTGCATCAAACGGCGCCTTGGCATAGCCATGACCCTGAACCACCCCATCCATAATGCGTTCAATCAAACCCACCTGCCGCGGATCTTGGCCCAGCAGATGCGGCGCGACCAAACGCGCCAAGGCAGGCACCCCTTCGGAGTGGGCAACCATATAGTTTTCGCCGCACGGGGTGAATTCCCCGCAGCCTTGCAGGCCTGCATCTGTGTCGATCACCACAACCGATGCCTGTGCAACGTCAATTCGGTTGCCCGCACCCCAAGCATAAAAGCCATCAACATATGGCAAGCCGGTTTGAAACACGCGGATGCGGGTGATTTTCATGCCATACCCCCCATCAGCGCAGCCCCGGATCTGTCCATTCAGGCACGATATCCAGATGATTGCGCCAAGTCACATAGGCCATCATCGGGTCATCGTGGGTGGTGGTCGCATGGGGCACCCCGCTGGGGTGAAACACGGCCTGCCCCGCCGTAAGGGTTTGGGGGGGCTGTCCTTGCAGATGAAATTCCGCCGACCCTGCCAGCATCACGTACATTTCTTCTGCCGGGTGCTGGTGCCACGGATAATGCAGGCCGGGCGGCATGTAGACCACATAGCCTGACAATTGCGCGCTGGACCAGAATCCACCGCTGCCGATCATGCAATAACAGCCGAACCGTTCGATGAAATCGGGATCAATTTTGGACCCTTCATAGGTATAGCGCCATTGGGCCAGCGGTGCCGCCGCGACAAAGGCATCGCGCAGCGCCGTTGCCAATTCCAGCGGATCACCGGGCCGCGCATCCGGCCAGTGTTGTGCGCACATTACGGCCTGTGCCGGATGGTCTTGGCGTTGATAGTCGCCATCCACCAGATCATTGCCCATGGCGACAAAGTCCCGCAAATCGGCATGACCGGCATGCAGTGCCGTGGCGGCGGCCATCAAATGGGTCAAATCAGGATGCATCGGCCCGCGGCCTGTCTGAGGCCGGATCGTAAATCGGCGCATCCAAAATCCGCCCCTTGCGGGGCGCCCCTGCGATGATCACCTCAACCTCGGTTCCGGGCGCATTCACGTGCGGCTGGACATAGGCGAACGCCAGAATTTTGCCCGTCGTGTGACCAAACGCCACCGACGCCGTGGACCCAACCACTTGACCGTCCACCACGATTGCTTCGCCACCATGTCCGTCTTCGACGCCATCCGGTTCAATTTCCAGATAGGCACAGACCCATTTCATATCGTCCGTGTTCCACGACAGATCCTTGCCCAGATAGTCTTTGTCCTGTTTGGCAAACCGCAACACGTCTGCTTCGGCAAGGGTGACTTCATTCGTCAGCTCGCCCGCGCCTTTGAACATCTTTTCCATGCGCAGGCTGTTCATGGCGAACGATCCATAATCGGTGATCCCGTGGGGTTCACCCGCAGCCCAAAGCGCATCGTAAACAGCCAGGGCGCTGCCCTGCGGCATGTGGAATTCCCAGCCCAGTTCCCCGGCATACGACATTCGGAACGCCCAGACCGTGTGCCCTGCAAGGTCGATCTGCTGCGCGGACAGCCAGCGCCACTGCGCATTGTCCAATGCGGTTTCCGTACAGGCCGCCAGAACATCCCGCGCCCGGGGACCGTTCAATGTGATTGCCGCCCAATCGGTGGACAAACATTCGATAAGGACGTCCGCATCCCCGCGATGCTGGGCCAGATGATCCATCAACCGGTTTTCAAAGAATGCAGCACAGACCAGATAGAAACTGTCATCAGCCAGCTTTACCACGGTTGTTTCCAGTTCAATCCGACCTTTGCGGTTCAGAAAATGGGTCAGCGCAATGCCACCAACCTTTTGGGGCAATCGGTTCGCAACCAGACCATCCAGCAACGTTTCAGCATCGGGGCCTGACACGCGGACCTTGGTAAACGCGCTGATGTCCATGATGCCAACCGCATCGCGGACCGCACGGCATTCCGCGCCCACGATGTCGTGCACGGCGTTGCGGCGGAACGAATATTGATCGACCGCTGGCACCCCATCTGGCGCGAACCAACGGGGCCGTTCGTGACCAAAAACTTCTTCGAAAACAGCACCTTTCGCCTTTAACCTGTTGTAAAGTGGTGACGGTTTGATCGGCCGCCCGGCCAGCCGGTTGAAATGCGGAAACGGGATTTCGTGACGCAGGCAATAATCTTCTTCAGCCTTGATCACCTGCCAGTCTTTCGTGGCGTAATCGCCAAACCGACGGGGGTCATAATCGCGCATCGAAATATCGGCTGACCCATGCACCATCCACCGCGCCAGTTCGCGCGTCAGGCCCGGCCCCCAGCCAATGCCAATCTGCGTGCCGCAGCAACACCAATAGTTCCGCACCCCGGGCGCAGGTCCGATCAACGGGTTGCCATCGGGCGGATGGGAAATCGCGCCATGCACTTCGCGCTGAATGCCCAAATCTGCAAAGATGGGCATGCGGTTCAGCGATTCTTCCAGATACGGCATGATCCGGTCATAATCCGCATCAAACAGCCAGTTTTCATATTCCCACGGGCAATGGTCATGCCACACGCTGTTGGGGTTTTCCTTTTCATAGATCCCGATCAACCCGCGCTTTTGTTCCATGCGAATATAACCGGACACCTTCCTGTCGTCCCGGATCACTGGAAGTTCGGCCTGTAAGTCATTGAATTCAGGCACAGGTTCAGTGACAAAATAATGGTGCGTCATCGATGTCATGGGCAGTTGAAGCCCCGACCATTCCCCCATTTGCCGCGCATAGGTGCCACCGGCATTGACCACATGTTCGCAGGTGATTGTGCCCTTTTCGGTTTCCACCACCCATTCGCCGTTCGGGGCCTGTGTGATGTTCGTCGCCCGGCAGTGGCGCACGATGGTGGCCCCCTTTTGCCGCGCCCCGGCGGCCATGGCCATCGTCACATTGGTGGGGTCCACATGCCCATCATCCGGGGTGTGAAGCGCCCCCTGAACACCATCAAGATTGTAGAACGGATGCAGTTCCGCGATCCGGTCCGGCCCCACCAATTCAATGTTGAACCCCAATGACCGCCCGACAGACAAAGTATGCCGCAACCAATCCATTTCATCGTCAGTATAGGCCAAACGGAACGACCCGCACCCATGCCAGGTGACCGCCTGGCCTGTTTCGCGTTCCAGCGCGCCTGAGTAAAGATTAATGTTATAATCCACGCACTTGCCCAGCGAAAATGAACTGGTGGAATGGGTGATCTGGCCTGCCGCGTGCCACGTTGACCCGCTGGTCAATTCGGCCTTTTCAAGCAAGACCGTATCTGCCCCCCAGCCTTCGTGGGCCAGATGGTAGGCCAGACCCACCCCCATCACACCGCCCCCGACAATCACGACGCGGGCATGGCTTGGCAGTTCGGCCATCGGGTTCATCCTTTTAAAAGACTCAGTTGTTGCTGGACAGGCTAATCGAACGAATGTACCATCGTCAATCATGGATGGTACAAATAATTCAAACGCGATTCTGGAACGGCTGGCCGACGGGCTGCAGGACCTGACACCCGAAACCCGCAAGGCGGCAACCTATGTGCTGGAAAATCCTCAGGACGTGGGCGTCAGCACCGTGCGCGAAATTGCCGAAGCGGCAAAGGTCAAACCCAACACTGTGGTGCGCATGGCGCGTCACGCGGGGTTCGAAGGTTACGATGATTTCCGCGCCCCCTTCCGCGAAGAAATTCGCAACGGCACAGCCAGCTTTCCCGACCGCGCCCGGTGGCTGCAATCCATCGCATCGGGCGGTGATTTGGGCACGCTGTTTGCCGATATGGTCGGCAGCACGATCCAAAACATCGAAGACACCTTCGCGGGCATTGACGTCGATGATTTGCACCGGGCCGCACAGCTGATCTGGACCGCCCGCAAGGTCTATACCTTGGGCGTGGGAGTGAACGCTGCGAACGCGCAGAATTTCACCTATCTGGCCTCAACCGGCATGGTGGATTTCAACGCCATTCCCCGCCCCGGCAGCAACGCCTATGACGATTTGGTCTGGGCTGATGATCAGGACGCATTGATCGCGATCACCTGCAAACCCTACCGCCGCGAAGTCGTCGAAGCCGTCGCTTTGGCCAAAGACCAAGGCATGCGGGTTGTCGCCCTGTCTGACAGCCCCGCCAGCCCGATCATTCGTGCGGCGGATGTGGGCATCGTGATCAGCACGGACACCCCGCAGTTTTTCCCATCATCGGTGTCAACCATCGCCGTTTTGGAAACGCTGCTGTCGTTTGTGATTGCCGTCTCAAGCCCAGAAATTGTCGCCCGTGTCGAAGCGTTCCACGACCGCCGTCAGAAAATGGGCCTGTATTCAGAGGATCCCTAGATGACGCTGACCCGATCCCTTGCCGCAAAATACTATACGGACCCGCAGGTGTTCGAAATCGAACGCACGGGCGTGCTGTCGCAAACATGGCAATTTGCCTGCCATGTGTCGGACATTGCCAACCCCGGGGATTACCACGCCTTTGATCTGGCGGGCGAAAGCCTGTTTTGCGTGCGGGGTCGCGATGGCGTGATCCGCACATTCTACAATGTCTGCCAACACCGCGCGCATCAGTTGGTTCAGGGGTCCGGCAACACCCGCGTCGTCGTCTGCCCGTATCATGCATGGACCTATGAATTGACCGGCCAAATGCGGGCAGGCCCAAATGTGAAATCTGTCGAAGGGTTCAACACCGCAGACATTTGCCTGACGGGTGTGCGCACCGAAGAATTTCTGGGCTTTGTGTTCGTGAACCTCGACCCCAATGCCAAACCGATGGAAGACTGGTTTCCAAACGCACGTGCCGAATTGGAACAATGGGTACCGAATTGGGCGGCCCTGAAACCGCTGGAATGGGTGGAAATCCCCGAACGGTGCAATTGGAAGGTCAGCGTCGAAAACTATTCGGAATGCTATCACTGTTCGCTGAACCACCCGACCTTTGCGACCGGCGTTGTGAAACCCGAAACCTATGACATCCAGCCCGAAGGCAAAATCTTGCGTCACCGCACGGAATGCCAAAATCTGGACGCGATGACCTATGACATCCATTCCGGGTTCGACCATTGGAATGAATATTCATCATGGTTCCTGTGGCCCATGTTTTCGTTCCAAGTCTATCCCGGCAATGTGCTGAACACATACCATTGGCGGGCGATTGACGCCGATCACGTGGTCGTCTGGCGCGGATGGTATTCCGTGGATGGGGCGGAATCTGAAACCGTCCGCAAACTGGCCATCCAGGACCGCGAAACAACGGTCGAAGAAGACATCCACTTGGTCGAAAGCGTACAACGTGGCCTGAAATCACGGGGCTATGTGCCCGGGCCACTGGTGGTTGACCCGAAATGCGGCGTGAATTCCGAACATTCGATCCTGCATTTGCAACGTTGGATGCGCGACGCTGTCGACGGGGGGGCCGCGCAATGAAGACAACAGGCCGCTGCCTGTGTGGGGCAGTCCGCTATGCTGCGCCAGCCGCACCCAAATGGACAGCACTTTGCCATTGCGAAAGCTGCCGTCGGGCAGCATCTGCCCCGGTGGTTGCTTGGATGGGCTTTGAAAAAGACAGTGTCATCTGGACGGGCGACCGCCAGTTCTTCAATTCGTCAGATATCGCCACACGCAGCTTTTGCCCCACCTGCGGCACGCAACTCAGCTTTGAAAGCACCCGCTGGCCCGGCGAATTGCATCTTTACGCAGCCTCGCTCGACGATCCGGCAGCCTACACACCGGATCTGCATTGCCACCACGCCGAAGCCTTGCCATGGCTTCATCTGAACGACGCGCTGCCCCGTCATCCCGCGTCCGCCCCATGATCTTCATTTTGCCCCATACACTCCCGCCGGAGGCACCGCGCCCGTCAGGGCGCGGCCCCCTTTGGTTCAAGGCGGAACGCCGCAGAAGGGCGGCGGGTGGGCACACCGTTGAAAGGAAACATCCATGCTGATGCCGGAAACATGGCGGCCCGAACACAAACTGTTCGCGCACCAAGTGGGCTTTACCTGCCCCCCGTTTGACTACGACGCCGCCCCGTCAGATTTCCTGCGCATGTCGCCTGACACCGTCGGGGTGCATGGCTGGATGCTGCATGTCCCCGACTATGCCCATGGGTTGGATCAGCGAAAACAGAATTTCGGCATGATGGATGATTTCTGCCACGCAATGTCCCGCAATGGCTGCGATGTGGCGGCACAAGTCGGGTCGAACTGGGTGCATGCCAGCGAATTGGGCGTCGAAGGCATTCGCCAACACTGTGCGGACCTGTCGGATAGATACGGGCTGAACTTCCACATGGCAGGCTATGCCATGGTGGAAGCCTTGCGCGAATTGAACGTGGAAAAGGTCGCGCTGAATGCGGCCTACCATTGGCCCGCGTGGTGGCAGGGCACGGTCGGGTTCCTGAAAGAGGCAGGATTTGACGTCCTATGGGCCGGGAATTTTCACGACCAAGGCTGGTTTGACAGCCAAGACGCTGTCAACGATCTGCGCTGGGTCTTTGACGGCGATCTTGCCCTTAAATCCTTTGAATACGTGGCTGATCAAGCCCCTGACGCAGACGCCTATCTGATCAATGGCATGTGCAATTTCCGCAGCGGACCGGATGGCCTGCCCCAACGCCCGCTGCACCTGACGCCGATGCTGGAACAGGCATTGGGCAAACCCGTGGTGGGTCACGATACGGCCCTTTATTGGCGTATCTACAAATCCCTTGGCATTGGTCCCATCGGGGATCACGGCACCCTATTGAAAGGCGTTCAACATGCATAAGATCATCGCTCTTTGGGCA
This sequence comes from Planktomarina sp., assembly GCA_020630595.1. Taxonomy (GTDB): domain Bacteria; phylum Pseudomonadota; class Alphaproteobacteria; order Rhodobacterales; family Rhodobacteraceae; genus Planktomarina. Next base: position 4,391 of record JAHDBC010000005.1, on the reverse strand, counting down.
GTGCCCCGGTCCACGTCGACCGCCTTTGAATGGATGATGCGCCAACGTGGCGATCTGGATTGCCTGCATGAACCGTTCGGCGAAGCATGGTATCAGGGCGAAGATCCGCTGTGGCAGCGGTTCAAACCCGGTGAAAAAACCACCGCCGGGCTGACATTGGACAGCGTCTGGGCCGACATTCAGGCGCGGGCGGAAAAAGGGCCCGTCTTTTTGAAAGACTTCCCCCACTACATCAACCACATGTGGGATGCAGACTTCCTGTCGCATTTCACCCATGCGTTTTTGATCCGCGACCCGGCCAAAACCATTTCCAGCATGTACAACAAATGGCCGGACTTCGACGAAGGCGAAGTGGGCTTTCCCGAACAACGCGCCTTGTTCGATCTTTTGTGGGCGCTGAACGGCACCCCGCCGCCTGTGTTTGACAGCGATGATCTGCTGGAAGACCCCCATACGATGGTCGCAAAATTCTGTGACAGCGTCGGCATTCCGTTCATCGAAAGCGCCTTGTCATGGGCACCGGGCGGCGATCCATCAGAACACAGTTGGTGGGATGGCGGATCGTTTCACCATAACCTTGCGCAATCCACCGGGCTGACACCCCAGCCCCGCAAATACGTAGAGGTTTCAGACGCACCGCCCCGCGTCCAGCAGGTGCACCGCCGGATGAAGCCGCATTATGATCGACTGTACGCCCACCGCATCACCAAGGACTGACCCCATGCAAAGCTACTATCAGAATTACATCGACGGCGCTTGGGTCGATGGCGGCGCAGGGCGGATCGATGTGATCAACCCCGGCACCGGTGAAACGCTGGCCCAACATGCCTTGGCCGATGCCGGTGACGTCGCGCGCGCTGTGGCAGCGGCCAAACGGGTGCACGAAAGCGGGGCGCTGTCGTCCCTGCGCCCAGTGGAACGGGGCCGCATGGTGCAGGCCATGGGGCGCTATATTTTGGACCACATCGACACGCTGGCCGAAATTCTGACGTTAGAACAGGGCAAACCCCTGTGGGAGGCGCGGATCGAATTGGAAGGGTCTGCGCGGTATTTCGAATACTACGGCAATCAGGCCGAAACGGTAGAAGGCCGGTCCATTCCGTTGGGGGCTGCCTATTACGATTTCACGGCCTATGAACCCTTTGGCGTATCAGCCCATGTTATTCCGTGGAACTACCCCGTGGAAATGACAGCCCGGTCGCTGTCGGCAGCGCTGGCCACAGCCAATACCGTGGTGATCAAAACCCCCGAACTCACCCCAATCAGCTGCTATATCTTTGCCCATGCCGCCGAAGCCGCGGGCCTGCCCAAAGGTGCCGTCAACATTCTGTGCGGCTATGGCCACGAAGCCGGTGCCGCCCTGACCGCCCACCCCGATGTGCGCCAGATCGTGTTCACGGGATCGGTGCAAACCGGCAAGATCATCGCAACCGCCGCCGCACAAAATGTGGTGCCTTGTGTGCTGGAACTGGGCGGCAAATCGGGTGCAATTGTCCATCGCGACGCCGATCTGGATGCGTTTACCGACAATGTGCGCTGGGGCATCTATTTCAATGCCGGTCAGGTGTGTTCTGCGATGTCGCGCATCATCGTGCACGAAGACCGCAAGGATGAACTGGTCGAACGGGTCAGCACACTTGCCAAATCCCTGTCTGTTGGCCCCGGGATCGAACGCCCGGACTTCGGCGCAAACATGGGCGCGATGGTCAGTGACGCACAGCGGGACCGTGCCGTTGCGATGGTCGCCGATGCGCAAGCCCAAGGCGCGACACTGGTCACAGGGGGCCACAAGCTGAACCGCCCCGGTGCGTTTCTGGAACCAACAGTCTTGTCAGATGTGCAACCGGGCATGACCGTCGCACAGGAAGAAATCTTTGGCCCGGTTGTTTCGGTCATGTCGTTCAAAACACCGGACCAAGCCATCGAAATCGCCAACGGCACACCCTATGGGCTGGTCGGTGGCACGTTCACCCAGAACATCGATCAGGCCATGCGCGACGCGCAGCGCATTCGGGCGGGGCAGGTGTTTGTCAACGAATGGTATGCCGGGGGCGTGGAAACACCGTTTGGGGGCTATGGGCAATCTGGCTATGGCCGCGAAAAGGGGCGCGAGGCCCTTTGGAATTACGTCCAAACAAAAAACATCGCCATCAAATTGGGCGGCTGACGCCAAACATTTGATCCAACGTCACAACCACAACGGATCAGCAGCCCCTTTGACAATCGCGTCAGGCACAGTAGCCTGACAAGACAATAGCAGAAAACTGCCAACGCGATGTCCGCGATAAGGGCCAATGGGACACCGCACAACAAAAACAGGCCCAATCGAAAAGGGAACGATATGTCTATCCAACCACCCCTGACGGATCTGCCGATTGAAACGGCAGACGAAGGGTTTTATTCGGGCTTTTCGAAGTTCGTTGCCATCACCTCCAAAATCATCATTTCACTTTTGGTGTTGTGGGCCGTGATCTTTCCGACCCAAGCGGGCGCTGTCCTGTCTGGGATCAACAGTTTCATCCTGACCAATTTTGCCAGCTGGTACATCTGGTCCGTCGCGTTCTTTGTGATTGTATGTATTGTCTTGGCGATCTGGCCCGCGTCGGGCCGCCTGTATCTGGGCCTGCCGGGTGAAAAGCCTGAATTTTCAAACTTTTCCTGGTTTTCCATGATGTTTGGTGCCGGGATTGGTGTGGGCATGCTGACGTGGTCGGTTGCTGAACCCATCTATCATTTCGGCAAAAACCCAGAAACCATTCAGGGGCTTGCCACGGGTGGCACGGCAGACAACATCCGCAACGCTTACGTCTATTCGAACCTGCACTGGGGTTTGGGTGCGTGGGCCTGTTACGCGATTGTTGGGCTTGCATTGGCCTATTTCGCCTATCGCCGTGACCTGCCACTGACGGTGCGGTCCGCGTTGACGCCGCTGTTTGGCAAAACCCTGTCCGGCCCGTTGGGGCACATCATCGACATCGTGGCTGTTGTGGCAACGATCCTGGGCGTGGCACAGACACTGGGCTTTGGGGTCAACCAATTCGTGGCTGGTTTGTCGCGTATTGGTATTGGCGATTGGCTGACCGCGGCCGATGGCAACCCATCCAGCGTTGGCATCATTTTCGCAATCCTTGTGATCATGGGGGCATCGACCCTGTCGGCCCTTTCGGGTGTGGGCAAAGGCATCAAATGGCTGTCCAACATCAATATGGCCCTGTCGATTTTCCTGCTGGGTTTCCTGATCATCTTCGGGTCCACGTTCTTTGGCACCAAGGCGTTCTTTATCGGCATCTGGGATTATCTGATCGCCCTGCCACGCCTGTCATTTGAAGTATTCCGCCCGGATGGCACGGAAACAGGCGATGCGCTGGCCGGATGGCAGGGCGCTTGGTCCGTCTTCTATTGGGCGTGGTGGGTTGCGTTTGCGCCATTCGTTGGCGTGTTCTTGGCGCGTATTTCCAAAGGGCGCAGCGTGCGGGAATTTGTTCTGGGTGCGATGATCGTGCCATCGATCATGTGCTTTGTCTGGTTCGCATGGGCCGGTGGCACAGCGATTGATCTGGAACTGTCCGGCGTGGCCGGTGGTGCCATCAACGAAACATCCGATGGCGACAAGATCTTTGCGATGACGTCCATCCTGCTGGGTGGCAAGGTTCTGGCATGGCTGATGTCTGTGCTGATCGTGGTCTTGTTGATGACCTATCTGGTGACATCGGCTGACTCTGCCGTGCTGATCGTCAACACGATCAACGCCGCTGGCGACGAAGGCCCCAAGGCCCGCCCCCACATCCTGTTCTGGGGTGCCGCACTTGGTGCGGTTGTGGCGGCACTGTTGCTGGTCGGTGGGATCACGGCGATCCAGACCGCGATGGTTATCGGCGCCCTGCCCTTTAGTCTGGTGATGGTGCTGATGTGCTTTAGCCTGCTGAAGGCCGTCTACCGGGATGGGCAACGCGAAAAGGCGGGCGTGGCGTCAACCACTGCCAGCACACCGGCAGAATAACCCTGCAAATACATCAATCCGGCGGTCCCCTTTCGGGGCCGCCTTTTTCTTGAAGGACACAAAAGATGAGCACCTTTGACGAAGATCTGTTCCTAAAAGGGTTGGACCAACGCCGCGCGACGTTGGGCAAAGACTATGTCGATGCCAATCTGGCCGCCGCCGACGATTTCACCCGCCCTTTCCAAGAGGCGATGACCGCATGGTGCTGGGGCTTTGGCTGGGGCGATGATGTGATCGATGCCAAAACCCGGTCGATGATGAACCTGTCGATGATTGGCGCCTTGGGCAAGATGCACGAATGGGAATTGCACTGCAAAGGGGCCATCAACAATGGCGTCACTGTTGAAGAAATCCGCGCCATCATTCATGTCATCGGCATCTATTGCGGCGT
>JAHDBC010000032.1 GCA_020630595.1 Planktomarina sp. | reverse complement strand
CGCGAAATGTATCTGGGCGGCAAGGCTGCGATGATCATCTGGTCGCCGTCATTGCTGGACGAACTGGGCGGTCTGCGCGACAGTGCCCCTGTGACGATCAACGATGATCCCACAACGAAAGAACTGGCCGGTGACACAGGTTTCGTGACCGTGTTCTCTGGCGGCGACAATGACGCCGGTGCTGCCTATGCAGACGTTCGTTACCTGGGCATCACAGCGGACGCGAACACCGACGTTGCACAACAGTTTGTTGAATTCGTTGTTTCCGAAGGATACGGCGATTGGCTGGGTATGGCGCCAGAAGGCAAATTCCCAGTGCGCAACGGCCCAACAGCGGGTTCCACAGACTATCAAACCCTGTGGTCCACGTTGCCCACCGGTGTTGATCGCAAAGAACCGTTGTCCAACATCTATGAACCCGCTGTCATCGCAGACATCGTGGCAGGCCTGTCCGTGGGTGATCGCTGGGGTGTGGCAGACGGCCAGTTGGAAACTGCTTCCAAAATGGTCAACGCCCGCATCATGAGCCAAGTGATCCGCAAATACATCGATGGCGAAATCGATGTGGACGCAGCGGCCCAGATGATCGTTGACGGTCACAAGGGTCTGTAACGATCCCTCCCGTTGGATGGGGGATGCTTTGCATGCCCCATCCGCATCAACAAAGTAAGAACCATGTCTGCAGCAAAACCACCCACCCATCGCGGATCGCTTGAACGTCGCGAGGCCCGTCTGGCCTATATCATGTTGATACCGACGTTTCTGATTGTTTTCAGCATCGTGCTGGGCCCGCTGCTTGCCAATTTCTGGATCAGTGCCAAACCTGTCCAGCTGGGCGATTTACGTCCCGCGCAGGTCATGGTCAATGAATCAATCCGCCCCCGGCCACAGGCCGCAGGCGAAGATGTATCTGTCCGGTATCGCATCAGGAATTCTTCCCAGACCGAAGTGATCACGGATGCCACGTTGACAGATACGTTGCCCGAAGGGCTGACGATTGGTGCAGCGCCCGATGGTTGCACCGTTACGGGGCAAACGATTTTTTGTGACTTCGGCACGTTGGAGCCGCGACAGCGGTTCGACGTCATGCTGCCTGTCACTGTGGGGCAAGCCTATATCGACAACGGTATCCGTCCGCGCGATGACAAAGCCATCACAACGGGCAAATCGCAAAACGTTCTAACGTCGCTTGAATTTACAGCCGAAAATTTCCGCAAGGTGTTCGACGGTGCCGAATTCTGGACCGTTTTGCGGGTGTCGATGTATTATACGATCTTCGGCACAGTCGGTGCGTTGGTGCTAGGTCTTTTTGCGGCACAGCTTTTGAACACGGCTTTCAAGGGCCGCAATTTGCTGCGCGGGCTGTTTCTGTTTCCCTATGTTGCCCCGGTGATCGCGGTCGCGTTTGCGTGGGTTCTTTTGCTGGACGCGGGCCCGGGCGGCACGCTGAACGCAATGTTGATCCAGATGGGTGCAACGGAAGGTCCAATCAATTTCCTGGGCCAGCGTGCCATCCCATTCAGCATTCTGGGGCTGCAACTGGAATTTCCGATGGCCCTGACCACGGTGATCGTTTTCGAAGCCTGGCGATATTTTCCCCTGTCGTTTCTGTTCATTCTGGCCCGAATGCAGTCTGTGGGGGGCGAAATGTACGAAGCTGCAGAAATCGATGGCGCGACCCCATTCCAACAATTCTGGTCGATTTCACTGCCACAGCTTATGGGTATTCTGGCCGTTCTGTTCTTGTTGCGGTTCATCTGGACGTTCAACAAATTCGACGACATCTTTTTGTTGACCGGTGGGGCCGCTGGCACACGGACACTGACGGTTGATGTTTATGAACAGGCGTTCGCGTTGTCGAACCTTGGGGCTGGGGCTGCCGTCGCGGTTGTGGTGTTCGGTGTGCTGCTGACGTTTGCGCTGATTTTCTTCAAATTCTCTCCTCAGGATGATGGCTGATGCGGTTCGGTTTGGTGACAGGTTTTGGAATCGTCGTTGGTGCACTTTGGGGTGCCATTTGGATGATCGTCATTGGTGTCTTGCTGATGCTGGTGTCCGGGCTGGTCGTGCAGCCGCCAGTTTCGTTCGCGCTGGGTCTTGGTGCGGTTTTGGGCGGGGTTCAGTTCTGGGTGAAATCGCGTTGGCAGGGGCAAATTGCATCTGCCATTCTTGCGGGCATGGCGTTTGTCGGGGTGATGGTCATAACCTTGGCCCAACCCTTTGGCATCGCGCTGACAGACGGGGCACTTTATCAGATCGTTGCCGCGTTGATCTTTGCGCTGGCTTTGGGTGCATCGCTGCATCTGGGGTTGGACGGATACACCGGGGAAACCGTGTCACGGTATCGGTTCGAACTTTTGGTTATTCGGTTGCTCAAGGGATTGGGGTTCGTGATTTTCACAATCCTTGTGGCGCTTCCGTTCTACGTCATGGTGATGACCAGCCTTAAGTCACAGCAGTCGTTGTTGTCCAATCCGCTGGATTTTTCCATCGACCTAAGCCAGGGCGGCGCGGCCTTGTTTCGATCCTATATCGAATTGTTCACGCAGTACCACTTTGGGACGTTCCTGATGAACACGGCTATCGTCAGCGTCATCACGGTCTTCATCACCTTGGCCTTTGCGATCCCGGGGGCCTATGCGGTTGCACGGCTTCGGTTTCGAGGGCAGGCGTTTTTGTCCCGGTCGATCCTGTTGATCTATATGGTGCCTGCGATCGTGTTGGTCATTCCGCTATACGCAGTGTTCAGCCAAGCGGGGTTGCGCAATTCTTTGACTGGGTTGTTGGTGGTGTATCCCGCAACGACAATTCCGGTCGCGCTTTACATGTTGCAGGGCTATTTCCGGGGCTTGCCCAGCGAATTGGAAGAAGCGGGTTTGATGGATGGGCTGTCGCGTGTGGGCGTCATCTTGAAAATCACCCTGCCGCTTTCGCTGCCGGCGCTGGCATCGGTTGCGCTGTATGTCTTTATGATTGCTTGGAATGAATTCCTGTTTGCCTTCATGTTCCTTGATGATCTGGACATGTTCACGCTGTCGCGTGGGGTGGTTTCATTGAATTCATCAGAAGTGCCGCGACAACACCTGATGGCGGGTGCGGTGATCGCGACGGTTCCGGTATTGGTCCTGTTCCTTTGGTTCGAACGCTTCCTTGTGTCCGGGCTGACTGCGGGCAGTGTGAAAGGATAAGTTATGCCACTCGACCTTGATCAACAGGCCCGTGACATTTTGAAAGAAAACGATCGTGGCGGTTACACGGTTCCGACAGCGCGGCTGTATCCCTATCAGTGGAATTGGGACAGTGCCTTTGTCGCGCTTGGATTTGCGACGTTCGACCGGGCACGGGCCTGGCAGGAACTAGATCTGCTGCTGGAAGGGCAGTGGCGCGACGGAATGATCCCGCACATCATTTTTCGCCGCGACGATCCCGACTATTTTCCCGGCCCGTCCGTGTGGCAGGCCGAAGGGGGCAACCTGCCATCCGGCGGAATTTCCCAACCCCCTGTGCTGGCTTCGGTGATCCTTGAATTGGTTCAAACGGGTGACGCGGCTGATCTGGAACGGGCTGAAGTCATGTTCGATGCCGTTTTGAAGTGGCACCGCTGGTTTCATACAGCACGGACACCAAAGGGATGCCCCGTTGTGTGCACGGTGCATCCTTGGGAAACGGGGCGCGACAATTGCCCCGATTGGGAACTGGGTTTCGACCGGATGGAGGTTGATCCTGATTTGGAACCCTACACCCGCATGGATACGGTCCACGCCGACGTCAGTGAACGCCCCAGCAAGCTGCAATATGACAAATACGTCACGATCATTCAGTTTGGCCGCAAAGTAGGTTGGGATCAAACACGCCTGACGAACGAAGGGCCGTTCCTGATGGCGGATCCTGGGATTCACTTCATCCTTTTGCGCGCTGATCGCGACCTGCGCGTATTGGCCCAGCGTTTGGGGCGCGATGATGCGATCCGCGAACTGGACGACTTTATCGCCAAGGGTGTGAAAGGGACGGACTATCTGTGGAATGCAGATTTGAACGCATTTTGTGCACGCGATGTGCGCAGCGGCGTCTTCAGCCAAGGGTTTTCAAGCGCAAGTGCGCTGCCATTTTATGCCGGGGTCGGCACCCCGGAACAGTTGGAACACACAGCCCAGCATTTGGTTCGGATTGGGGGCAAGGTTGATTTTCTGGTCCCCAGCTGGGACCCGGATGCGGATGGGTTTGAACCGCAGCGATATTGGTGCGGTCCCGTCTGGCCACAGATGAACAATATCATATCCAAGGGTCTTGCAGAACAAGGACAAGATGCACTGGCCCAGCGGGTGCGATCAGATCTGGCCCGGGCCATCGAAACATCTGGATTTTTTGAATGCTTCAATTCGCGTACGGGCGCGGGTTGCATTGGCACGAATTTCTCTTGGACGGCGGCCATGTGGTTGGCCTGGGCGTCCCCCAACCGGAAGAACTGACATGGGAACGATACAGCTTAAGGGTGTCGAAAAATGGTTTGGTGACCTGCAAGTCATCAAAGGTATCGATTTGCGCATCGAAGAAGGTGAATTTGTCGTTTTTGTTGGTCCATCGGGCTGTGGGAAATCCACATTGCTGCGCATGATTTCCGGTCTTGAAGATTGCAGCCGCGGAACAATCGAAATTGACGGACAGGATGTAACAGACAAACTGCCGTCAGAACGCGAATTGTCCATGGTGTTTCAATCCTACGCGCTTTACCCGCACATGACGGTGGGCGAAAACATCGGTTTCGCTTTGAAAACGGCTGGTATGTCCAAATCAGATATCCGAGACCGTGTTGAACAGGCCGCGCAGGTCTTGGAACTGACGGATTATCTGGACCGGCGGCCAAAGGCGTTGTCTGGTGGGCAACGCCAGCGTGTCGCGATTGGCCGCGCCATCGTTCGTGAACCCAAGGCGTTTTTGTTTGATGAACCGCTGTCAAATTTGGATGCCGCGTTGCGTGTTCAAATGCGATTCGAAATTTCGAAACTGCACGATGATCTGAAATCATCGATGATTTATGTGACCCACGATCAGGTTGAAGCCATGACCCTTGCCGACAAAATTGTCGTGTTGAAGGGGGGTGAAATCATGCAGGTCGGATCACCACGGGAACTCTATGAACATCCACAGAACCTGTTTGTGGCTCAGTTCATCGGCAGCCCGAAAATGAATGTGTTGGCCGCCAACAGCCTGAAAGGTGCAGCATTGGCTGATGGGGTGACCCACGTGGGGATTCGCCCTGAACACCTTGAATTGGTGGCTGAACAGGATGCGCACATCGAAGGTGATATCGAATTCGTGGAATATCTGGGCGCGGACACATTCTTGTATTTGCGTACAGGGGCAGGGGATCAAGTGCTGGTCCGGTCCCTGTCAGAACAGACGTTTCCGCGTGGCGAACGGGTGTTTCTGCGCATGAAAGACGGAAAGTCACACAGTTTCGGTGAAAATGGACAGCGTGTCTGACGCCACATAGGCCTTTTCATCGACTGCCTAGTTGACGTGCAACATTCGAATTCGTCGCCCGATCCCGCATCACCGAAAAAGGTTTGCGGACAAATGGGTTGCGTTACGGGCGCGGCCCCGTTTTACTCGGCCTGATAACGATCGACCTTGATGTCGGCATGATACAACACGGAGGTGCGACTTGTCAGATACGACAGTCGACGGTGCATTCGTTCAATTTGACCGGGTGCAAAAATCTTATGACGGTGAAACACTTGTCGTTAAGGACCTGAACCTTGCCCTGCCAAGGGGTGAATTCCTGACAATGCTGGGGCCGTCTGGGTCGGGCAAAACGACCTGCTTGATGATGCTTGCCGGATTTGAAACCGCAACCCATGGCGACATTCTGCTGGATGGTCAGCCCATCAACAACATCCCGCCACACAAACGGGGCATCGGCATGGTGTTCCAAAACTATGCCCTGTTTCCGCATATGACAGTTGCCGAAAACCTGTCCTTCCCGCTGGAAGTCCGCAAAATGGGCAAATCAGATCGCGAAGCCAAGGTGAAACGTGCCTTGGATATGGTGCAAATGGGCGCGTTTGGTGGCCGGCGTCCGGCACAGTTGTCGGGCGGTCAGCAACAGCGGATCGCGCTGGCCCGCGCGTTGGTGTTCGAACCTGAATTGGTCTTGATGGATGAACCACTGGGCGCGCTGGACAAACAATTACGCGAACACATGCAGTTCGAAATCACCCGGCTGGCCCATGAACTGGGCATCACAACCGTTTACGTCACCCACGACCAGACAGAGGCGCTGACCATGTCGGACCGCGTTGCCGTGTTTGACGATGGCCGCATTCAACAGCTGGCCCCGCCAGATCAGTTGTATGAAGAACCCACCAACAGCTTCGTTGCGCAATTCATTGGTGAAAACAACACGTTAGAAGGCGTTATTTCAAAGATTTCAGGCGATACCTGTGTGGTGCGTTTGGACAATGGCGATGAAATCGACGCCAAACCAATCAATGTCAGTGCGGTTGGGGATCGAACAAAAGTGTCGATCCGGCCCGAACGCGTCGAATTCAACAAGGATCGCCTGAACCCGGATGCGCATCTGTTGAAAGCCGAAGTCAAGGAATTCATCTACATGGGTGATATTTTCCGGTTCCGGCTGAGTGTTGCGGGCAATGATGATTTCATCGTCAAGACCCGCAATGCGCCTGACGCTGTGCGTCTGACGCCGGGGCAAACGATTGATATCGGTTGGCTGGCCCAAGACTGCCGGGCCCTTGATGCATAGGTTTATGGGTTGCCCCAATTTGGGGTAACGGTACCGGACGCGCAGGGGTCGATCCGCACCCTGTTCGTCTTTTCCAATCGCGGATCGCAGGGAGAAAACAATGAAAAAATTATCACCCGTACTGGTTCTTGCAGCGGCTGCCGTTGCCGGTTCCGCCACAGCGCAGGAAATGACCATCGTGTCATGGGGCGGCGCATATTCCAATTCGCAGCTGCGCGCGTATCACGAACCGTTTTCTGAAAAGACAGGCGTCACGATCATCAACGATGACAGCTCTGCCGAAGCGGTGGCAAAACTGCGCGCCATGAACGAAGCTGGCAACGTCACATGGGATGTGGTTGATGTTGTGGCTGCAGACGCGATCCGTTTGTGTGACGAAGGTCTGGCGATGGAAATCGACGCCGATACGCAACTTGCTGCTGCACCAGATGGCACACCAGCGTCCGAAGATTTTGGCGATCTGTTGGTCAGCGACTGCTTTATTCCACAAATCGTCTATTCGACCACATTTGGGTACCGCACCGATCTGGTAGGTGACACGCCACCAACTGATGTCTGTGCCGTGTTCGACACCGCAACTTACCCCGGCAAGCGTTCGCTGGAAAAACGCCCGATCAACAACATGGAATGGGCGCTGATCTGTGACGGCGTGGCCTTTGAAGATGTGTATGACGTTCTGGAAACAGAAGAAGGTCAGAACCGCGCGCTGGCAAAACTGGACACCATCAAAGATGATGTCGTCTGGTGGTCCGCAGGGGCCGACACGCCACAATTGTTGGCAGATGGCGAAGTCATCATGGGGTCCACATACAACGGTCGTCTGTTTTCCGTGATCGAAGAACAGAACCAGCCCGTTGCCATGTTGTGGGACGCACAGGTGTTTGACCTGGATGGTTGGATCATTCCAGCCGGCCTGAGCGAAGAGCGCAAGCAACGCGCCCTGGAATATGTATACTTTGCCACAGACACACAGCGTCTGGCAGATCAGGCAAAATACATCAGCTATGGTCCCGCCCGTGCCTCATCCGCACCACTGGTCGGCCAGCACGCTGACCTGGGCATCGACATGGCGCCACACATGCCAACAGATCCAGAAAACGCAAAGCGTACATTCCTGTACAACTACGAATTCTGGGCTGATTACCGCGACGACATCGACGCGAAATTCCAAGCGTGGCTGGCGCAATAATCTGCGTTGAAAACACTCAGGGGGGCAAAACTGCCCCTCTGAATTTCTTTTGCAAAAGGCACGACAATGTCTGACACCACACAAAACGGTCCGATGCTTGCCGCTGATGGGACGACGCTGAAACGCAGTTTGGCGCGCAGTCTGCGGCGCGAAAAAACACGTGCGCTTTTGCTGATCTCGCCGCTTTTGTTTTTTGTGTTCTTGTCGTTCATCGTGCCAATCGTATCGATGCTGTTTCGTTCTGTTGAAAACAGCATCGTGCAAGACACGCTGCCTGAAACCGTTGTGGCCCTGCAAAGTTGGGATGCGCAAAGCGGTGAACTGCCCGACGAAGATGTCTATGCTGCCTTTGTGCGCGACATGCTGGTCGCGATCGACGAAAAGACACACACCCGTCTGGGCAGCCGACTGAACTATGAAGAAACTGGTATGTCGTCGATGTTCCGGCGGTCTGGGCGACAGATCAAGCGGTTGGATCCGGTTGAAGACGCCCCCTTCAAAGACAAACTGATCGAAATTCACGATGGCTGGGGCGAAGTTCAGACCTGGGCCGTGATCAAGACCCATTCTGTGCAATACACCGATGGGTATTTTCTAAATGCGATCGACATGCAGCGCACGGTTGATGGCCCAGCGGTGCAGCCTGAAAATAAACAAATTCTGATCCAGCTTTTCTGGCGGACGCTTCAGATGTCGCTGATCATTACCGGATTTTGCATTCTTTTGGGCTATCCGGTTGCGTGGATCTTGGCCAATTTGCCGATGCGTACAGCCAACTTGTTGATGATCCTTGTGTTGCTGCCGTTCTGGACATCCCTGTTGGTACGGACATCCGCGTGGAAAGTGATGTTGCAGCAGCAGGGTGTGATCAACGATGTTCTGGTCTGGCTTGGCATGGTGGATGATGCTGCGCGGCTGATCATCATCAACAACCAAATCGGCACCATCATTGCGATGACCCACATCCTGTTGCCGTTCATGATCTTGCCCATGTATTCGGTGATGCAAACGATCCCGCCCACCTATTTGCGGGCGGCAAAATCGCTGGGGGCCAGCAATTGGACGGCATTCTGGCGCGTCTATTTCCCGCAAAGCGTTCCGGGGATCGGCGCGGGTTCGATCCTCGTGTTCATCCTTGCCATCGGATACTACATCACGCCAGAAATCGTCGGTGGGACCAAGGGCGTGTTCATTTCGAACCGCATCGCCTATCACATTTCGTCCAGTTTGAACTGGGGGCTTGCGGCGGCGTTGGGAACGATCCTGCTGGCCGCTGTGCTGATCCTGTATTGGGCTTATGACAAGATTGTCGGGATCGACAACGTGAAGCTGGGGGGCTGAGGGGATGGCGACTTTAACACCCGTATCGCGCAAACCATTTTCGTTCGTCGGTCCCGTTATGGCATCTGCGGGTGCCGTGCTTGGACTGTTCGTTGGCACTGCAAATGGGTCCGGTTTTGTCGGCGTTCTGGTTGGGGCGGCTGTTCTTGCGGCCATCGCATGGGCGTTGATGCAGTTTTCCGTCCCGGAACGGATCGGGCGGTGGTCCGTGTTTGCGCTGTTCGCCGTTGCCGGTTTTCTGCTGTCAGGTATTCCGGGTCTTGTTGCCGGTGGTCTGGCCGGATGGTTTTACGGCTGGTTTCATTATTGGCTGTTCGAAGGACGTTACCGCGCGAAATTGCAACCCTATCTGACATCTGGCCAAGTTCTTTGGCATTACGCATTCCGCGTCATTTGTGGGGCGATCTTTGTGTTTTTGATCACACCGATCCTTGTGGTGCTGCCGCTTAGCTTCAACGCGCAGGATTTTTTCACGTTCACACCTGAAATGCTGCGGTTTGATCCCGAAGGCTATAGCCTGAAACACTATCGTGATTTTTTCACGAACAATGAATGGCAACGCAGTTTCAAGAATTCGCTGATCATTGCACCCATTGCGACGATCATTTCCGTTTCGCTTGGCACCTTGGCGGCCATTGGTCTGTCGCAATCCCATGTGCCCGGTCGGCGTGCGATCATGGCCATGCTGATTTCGCCGATGATCGTTCCGTTGATCATTTCAGCAACCGGGATGTTCTTTTTCTATTCGACCATCGGTAATTTTCTAGAAGGCACCTTGGGATTAGACAAAACCTTTGTTGGCTATGTGAAGGTTATTCTGGCCCATGCTGTATTGGGTGTGCCGTTTGTGATCATCACGGTAACAGCCACGCTTGTTGGATTTGATCGGTCATTGACCCGTGCCGCCGCCAATATGGGGGCAGGGCCGGTGCGGACGTTCTTCAAGGTTCAGATGCCATTGATCCTGCCCGGGGTGATTTCCGGGGGATTGTTTGCCTTCATCACGTCCTTTGACGAAGTGGTCGTGGTGCTGTTTGTGGGATCGGCCAGCCAAAAGACCCTGCCTTGGCAGATGTTCACGGGATTGCGTGAACAGATCAGCCCAACCATTCTGGCGGTCGCTGCGATCTTGGTTGTGATTTCCATCGCACTTTTGACAACTGTCGAATTCTTGCGGCGGCGATCAGAAAAACTGCGCGGCATGAGCCCCGGTTGATCAAAACGAAAAGGCCCCGAACGCAATCGGGGCCTTTGTCAATTCACTGTTGTGGGAAATAGTCTTCACAGACCCCTTCGCGGTACACATCAGCGGTACAGCAGTGCAAGCCGCCGCCAAACGCGTATGCATCGCGCAGTTCGACTTCGACCACGTTCATGCCCAACTTATCCATCTGTTCGGCCTGATACACTTCGGACTTTTCCACACATACGGTTTTCGGGTCCAGAACCAGCACATTCATCGACAACCACGTGGATGAATAGCACAGCGGCGGTGGGGCGTTGTGCGCGGGTTGTGCCGCATCAACAATTTCCCAGCCGTTCTTTTCAAACAGACCACGCTGATCATCCGGCAACCTGCGCTGCGGGTTGTTCAGGATCAGCCCGGGCCGCAGGGGTGTGAATGTCGCGTCGATGTGAATGGGGTAGGGGTCACCGGGAAAGTTCACCGTATGCACACGGTGATCGGGGAAGTGACGCCGCAACCATTCGATGCCTTTCAGGTTGGTCGTGAAGCCGTGTTGGACAACAAGATCTTTTCCGAACCGCAACACATCAGCGGCATCAAACAGGGGTTCTTCTTCCGTCGTGACAAAGAATTTTTCGGCCGCCCATTGCAGGCGTTTTTCCACGCCGATCTTTTCAGACAAATAATCAGGATGATAATCTGCATCCGTCAGACGTGGTTTTGGCGCTGCTTCGTGGCGAAAGTTCGGGTCTTCTTCCCAATACCGCTGCAACAAGGGCCGATAGTTCAGATATTCGAACCACCGACACCGATAAGACATCGTCGCTTCCAGAATTTCTGACCCCACGGTCAACAACACATCGCGGGGCGGCATGCATCCAAACTGGCTGTCGGTGTGAAAATCTGGCGTTGTGACAGGTTTTGAATGATCAATGGAATCCGGGCGATCCACACGCACACCCCGGGCGCGCAGCTGATCTGCGAAATTGTCCAGCAGTTCGTTGGCGCGGTCGATCGTTTCTTGCGGACGCCGTCCCCACTGACCGCGCATGTCGCTGTCTTCGGGCACCTTGGCATCCAGCGCGGGTTCTTCGGGTGGAATGTGGCAGTCATCTGCGCGTCCCACGATCACATGCTTCAGCGGATCCCATTCATTCCAGCTGTTAACGACAGTTGGTTCCATTGCATTCTCCCATAGACTTTTTTGCGTGTTAGGGGGTTTGTGCTGTTCAGACAAGCGCGGCGTTGGGCGGCGATACCCTGCTGAAAACTTTCGGATTTCGGTGTCAGGTCAACGCGATGTCCGGGCGTGAAAAATAAACCCGATAAAGTTCATCAAGACCTGCGCGGCCAGTATCTGCGTGCTTTCTGTTGGATCATAGGCCGGTGCAACTTCGACCAGATCGATCCCAGCGATATCATGTCTTTGGGCCAGCCCCTGCAGAATTTCCAAGACATCATAGTACAGAAATCCACCATGGCTTGGGGTTCCTGTTCCCGAAGCGATAGATGGGCAAAAGGCATCAATATCGATCGTCACGTAAACCCGTGCGCCGGTTGGAATGCGGTCTAAAACCGCTTCTGTCCCCAGGGCGCGGACCTGCCGAACAGACAAAATGTCCGACCCGCGCGACCGCGCATCATCGTAGCCTTCTTTCGCGGTGGACGACACATTTCGGATGCCCAATTGAGTCATCCCGCTGACGTAGTCTTTTTCAATGGCCCGCCGCATTGGGTTTCCATGCCCCGCAGTGACGCCGTGCCGTTCATCCACAAAATCCAGATGCGCATCGATCTGGACGATGTGGATCGGCCCATGTTTCGCGCAATCATCTTTGAATGCGGTGATGCAGGGGATGTTGATCGAATGGTCTCCACCAATCACAACGGGCAACGCGCCTGCCGCAAGCATTTTGCGTACACCCAGCGCGATGTTGTCGTGGCTTTCTTCGGTCTTGGTGTGAATGATATCGGCATCGCCTATGTCGACCATCCGGACAGACGCATCAAGGTATGTCGCATCATCTTCGTGATCATAGGCCCCGGCGTGGCCAAAGCTGAACAGGGTGGATGCATCACGCACAGCCCTTGGGCCAAACCGTGCGCCGGACCGCCATTGGGTGCCAAAATCAAATGGCGCACCCATCACCGCAACATCCGCGTCAATTGCATCCCAGTCGGCGACATAGGGTGATTTTGCAAATGTCGAAATTCCAACGAATGGCAGGTTCAATCTGCCTTGGCTGTATCCGTGTCCGCCCATGGGTGTGATCCTGTTTGGGGTGCTTTGGGGCAGTCTGGCTTAGGCTGCCCGCCAAATCAAACCTGTATCATCCAAGACCCAGCGCAGCTTTCTTTTTTTCTGACCAGTTCATGATGATCATGTCAAAGGTCAGCGCCATGAATGCCACGTTCAGGCCCAGCAAGATGTTCTTGCCCAGATCTGTCCCGGCCAATGTCTTTTGCAATTCCTGGCCCAAATCCACTGTGCCGATGTAGGCCGCGATCATTGTCATGAAAAACGCAAACATCAGTGCCTGATTGAACCCCACTGCCATGGTGGGTAGGGCCAACGGAAATTGGACCGACCACAGTTTTTGGCGGCGTGTCGCACCTGACATATCAGCACTTTCCGTCATTTCACCCGGCACATTGCGCAACCCTTCGATGGTGTAGCGCAACAGGGGCACCATGGCGAAAATCATGATCGCAAACAGCACGGCGATTGGGGTGATCGAAAACAACATGATCGCAGGCAACAGATAGACAAAGCTGGGGAAGGTTTGCGCGCTATCCGCGGCCAACAACAAGAACACATCCCGCAGCATCTGCCCAAGGAAACGCCAGAACAGATAGAAGCTGATCGCAAAAATGATCCAGTACACGACTGCGTATGTCGTTGGGTTGGGTTCTTCACCAAACACGCCCCACGTCCAAAGGATGTAGCGCAAAACGCCGGCGACGATAAAAGATGCAATCGCAATGATTGACCGGCGGAACAGCAAACTGATGACCCCAACCACGACCGCGCCATTCACGCCTTTTGAAAAGTCGATCCGTTGTGCGGGCGGGCTTGCGCCCCAAACGGCGAGGGGTAGTGCGATCAGTGCGGCGACTGCCGTTGATGACAACACGTAATAGATCGTGATCACTGATCGGTCCCACCAGCCGGACAACACAACCCAGGAAAACAGAACCAGCGCAATCACGGCCTGACGCGGCCCTGCCATATACCATGCCCAGGCCACGATCAGCGCAACGAAGGCGGGCATCGGGATCGACAAAAGGAAGTTCCGGAAGGGGATCAGCACATAGTTGTTCATGAACACACGAAGTGTATTCGTGACCCATTTCAGTGTGGGATCCTGCAACAGGGTGTTTTTCACGAAATCATCCAACACCTTGCCTTGGCTGAAATGCTGGCGGCGGCCCACTTCGCCGGCGAATTCCCAAAACTGTGCGACGACGATGAATCCGAAAAATGCCACCAGCGACATCACCAGATATTTGTGCTGAACGATCCAGCTGGTTCCTTTTTCGAAATGGACGGGTTGCTTGGCCACCCATGCTTTGGTCAAACGGTCCAGCATGATCGCAAGCAGGACGATCGTGATCCCAATTTCCAACGATCGGCCCAGTTTGAAACTGCCCATCATTGCCAGAAGTTTGGCCCCCAATCCGGGCATGCCGATAAAGGCCGTCAGAACAACCATGGCCAACGACAGCATGATCACTTGGTTCACACCCACAAGGATCTCTGTCCGGGCAGAGGGGATATAGACTTTGGTCAGCATCTGCCACTTTGTGCAACCAGACATCTTGCCCGCCTCGATCACTTCTTCAGGGACTTTTTTCAGGCCCAGCGTCGTCATCAGGATCATCGGCGGAATAGCAAAAATGATCGTCGCCACGGCGCCCGCAGTTGGCCCAACTTTGAAAAAGATCACCGCAGGCAAAAGGTAGGTGAAGAAGGGGATGGTTTGCAGCACCGCCAAGACGGGTTGCAGGATCGATTCAACTGTCTTGCTTTTCCACGCCCAGATGCCGAACAAAAGCCCAACACCAAATGCCACTGGGGATGCGACGATCAACACCGACATCGTTTCCATGGCGATCTTCCATTGCCCGATCAACGCAGTCCAAACAAACGTCGCAGCCCCCAGAAACGCCATTTTCCAGCCGCCAAGATAGAAACCGATAATCCCCGCAACTGCCGCGACCGACATCCAAGGCACCGGGCCGATTTCAACTTTGGCGACCGTCAGCGCCACAATCGTCAGGCTGACAACCGCGATTGCCGGAACGTACCAGCGCTGGGTCAATGCCACAAAGATGGACCCCACGCCTGTAACCAACGCAATCATCACGATTTTGCTGATCGATGCAGGTTCGCTGATCAAAGACAGAACGAACATGACCACGGTGACGGCAAATATCAGGGCAGATGATCGCCATGTGTCCACAAAAATGGCCAAGGATCCAAAGATCAGACCCGCAACCAGCCAGAACCCTGGTTTGAACCCCAGCACGCTTTTCCCAAAGGTCAGATGGGAACTGACCCGCAGCAGGAATTCAAAGAAATCGGAAATCTGCCGTGTCAGGTCTGCCATGCCATAGGTGACGTCGATCATTCCAAAGGACAGATAGAACAGAATCCCGCCGAAAAAGTTTTCGATCAGCTTTGCAAACAGGACATCCAGCCAGTCTGCCATCGGGGGCACGAACTGTTCAGGCAAACGGTGCAATGCATCGGGCAAAACACCGAACCACTGGGCAAGTGTCAGCACGGCCGCAAAAAGCAAAAGCGCCATCAGGCCCTGCCGTTTGGTGAAGCCGCCAACGTTCGGGGTGTCATTGTCTGCAAGGCTGGCCATTATTCTGCACCCAACAACACATTCAGGGCTGCATCACGTGACATCGCGCCGATGGATTTGCCGCCATCCACCACAGGGATGAACGCACGGGTGTCCTTGACCAAAAGTCGGGCCAGATCATGCATCGTGGCGCTGCCATCGACCGGCTCACCTTCGCCAGCGGTGTCAGGATTTGCCAGCACGCGGGCTTTGACCACACGCGCCTTGTCGATTTCTTCGGTGAACTTGCGCACATATTCGGTCGCAGGGTTCAAAACGATCTGATCGGGTGTATCGCACTGTTCGACGGCCCCGTCTTTCATGATCGCGATCCTGTCTGCAAGACGCAGCGCTTCGTCGAAATCATGGGTGATAAAGACAATCGTCTTGCCCAGCATTTCCTGCAGCCGCAAAAATTCATCCTGCATTTCACGCCGGATCAAAGGATCCAGCGCCGAAAAGGGTTCATCCAGAAACCAGATGTCAGGTTCAATCGCAAGCGACCGCGCGATACCCACACGCTGTTGCTGCCCGCCGGACAGTTCGCGCGGGAAATAATCTTCGCGGCCTTCCAGACCGACCAGCTTCACAACTTCCATCGCGCGTTCGCGCCGTTCGTGGCGGTCCTGTCCACGCATTTCCAAGGGAAATGCAACATTTTCCAGCACCGTCCGGTGCGGCAACAGCCCGAAAGACTGGAACACCATGCCCATCTTGTTGCGGCGCAGGTTGATCAGATCTTTTTCGGACAAGGACATGATATCCTGCCCTTCGACTTCGATTGTGCCGCCCGTAATTTCATGCAAACGCGAAAAACACCGCACCAGTGTGGATTTGCCCGACCCGGACAACCCCATGATGACCAGCATTTCGCCACGCCCCACATCGATTGAAACATCTTTGACACCGGCGATGTAGCCGTCCGCCCGGATCTCGTCGAAGGAATGATCCTTTGGCATTTTAGCCAGATATCCTTCGGGATCGTTTCCGAAAATCTTCCATACATTCTTACAGGAAATAACAGGCGCGTTGGTGGTCATTTGATGCCCCACGTTCGTGTGTTTTTGTGTAAATGGCCCCGCCCGAAAACCGGACGGGGCCATCGTTTAGTCGTGGTCGGTGGGTTTAGTTAACCCAGCCCTTCCATACGTCTTCGTTCGCTTCCAGCCATTCTGCTGCAGCTTCTTCTGGTTCCATTTCTTCAACGTCAACCAGACGTGCCATTTCGGCGATCTGTGGGTTGGTGAAGCTGATGGCTTGCAGTGTTGCGTATGCATCTGGCCACTTGGCTTCCATGCCTTCCCACGCGGCCTTTTTCAGATAACCGTCAGCAGGGTTGCCACAGTCATACAGCGCGTTGGGGTTTGGACCCACGGATGGATCTTTGTCGCAACCGTCGACCCATACTGGGAATTCAACGAATTCGCCGGGCCATACGGCTTCTGCAAAGTTTGGTGTCCAGTTGAACACAACCACAGGGCGCTTGTCCGCTTCGGCTGCGCCGATTTCGGCCCAAAGTGCTGCGGCAGAACCGGCGTTGATCACTTCAAAGTTCATGCCCAGGGCTTCCACACGTTCTTTGCCGTGCTTCAACCAGTCCACTGGACCGTCCAGATAACGACCCTTGTCGCCTGTTTCAGCCGTTGCGAACAGGGCTGCACACTCGTTCAGGGCTTCCCAAGATGGCAGGCCGGGGCATGCGTCTTTGGTCCACATGGGGTACCACCAGTCTTCGCGGGTTACAGCGTTGTGGTCACCCACGTCAACGATGCCACCTTTTTCCAAAGCAGCGCGGAACGACGCGCCAAATGCGCCTTCCCAGACTTCCAGTTCCAGTGTCACGTCGCCAAGACGGACTGATTCATAAACAGCTTGGCTGTCTGTGGTGACGTATTCGACGTTCAGATCCATTTCTTCGAAAATCTGACCAACAACGTTCGACATCACGATTTGCGATGACCAGTTGTGGATCGGAATGATGATTGGGTCAGAACTGTCAGCAACAGCTGCCAGCGGGGACAGCGCCAGAACGCCGGTCGCCAATGCGGTGGTTAGTTTTTTCATTTTATTCTCCCTGTCGTATGGTGCGCCTAAGGCAGGCGCTGACATTACAAGGGCACTGATTCACCTTTGCGGTGATACCCTTGTTGGCATCAGCTTCTCATAATTTTCCTACGGATCAAGTTTTTTTCTTCTCAGGGATCATTTTTGGCAGATTGCCCTGTTTCAAACGGGCAGCAGAATGTGCGGACATGTCCGATTTGGATGGGTCTTTGTCGTCAATCAGCCGGAAATTTTGCCCCGTTTCAGTGACCCTAAGGGTAAGGAGTCCGATTCCATGCGCTATTCAGGTTTCAAGGTCATAAAAGAGGCACTTACCGGGCATCGCGGCTGGGGTCCCGCTTGGCGGGATGTCGATCCGCAACCAGCCTATGATTATGTCATAATCGGGGGTGGCGGTCATGGTTTGGCAACGGCCTATTATCTGGCATCTGTCTATAAACAGTCGCGGATCGCCGTTTTGGAAAAAGGCTGGATCGGCGGCGGCAACGTTGGGCGCAACACAACCATTATTCGGTCCAACTACCTTTTGGATGGCAATGAACCTTTTTACGAATTTTCACTGAAGCTGTGGGAAGGGTTGGAACAAGACCTGAATTACAATGCAATGGTGTCACAGCGCGGGATCTTGAACCTGATCCATACAGACGCCCAGCGCGATGCCTTTATCCGCCGCGGCAATGCGATGATTTTGAATGGCGCAGATGCGGATCTGTTGACCACCGCGCAAATCAAGAAACGCTATCCTTTCTTGAACACCGAAAACGCGCGGTTCCCGATCAAGGGCGGGCTGGCCCAGCATCGGGGCGGCACCGTGCGCCATGATGCGGTTGCATGGGGATATGCCCGTGCGGCGGATCAGCGTGGCGTTGACATCATTCAAAACTGCGAAGTGACGGGGTTCACAATCGAAAACGGCACGTGCACCGGGGTCGAAACAACCCGTGGGGCAATCAAGGCAAAGAAGGTCGCGGCCTGTGTCGCCGGATCGTCATCGCGTCTGATGGAAAAGGCAGGGATGCGATTGCCAATTGAAAGCCACGTGTTGCAGGCATTCGTGTCCGAAGGTCTAAAACCCCTGCTTCCTGGGGTGATAACCTTCGGCGCGGGTCACTTTTACTGTTCGCAGTCTGACAAGGGCGGTTTGGTCTTTGGTGGCGATATCGATGGGTATAATTCCTATGCCCAACGTGGAAACCTGCCAGTTGTCGAAGACGTTTGCGAAGGCGGCATGGCAATTTTCCCCATGTTGGGCCGCGCGCGGTTGCTGCGCATGTGGGGTGGCATCATGGACATGTCGATGGATGGTTCGCCCATCATCGACAAGACGCATATTGACGGTCTCTATTTCAATGGCGGTTGGTGTTACGGCGGGTTCAAGGCCACGCCTGCGTCCGGCTATGTTTATGCGCACCTGCTGGCCAACGATACGCCCCATGAAACGGCCACCGCTTATCGGTTTGACCGGTTCGCGAAGGGGCTGATGATTGATGAAAAAGGGCAGGGCAACCAGCCCAACCTGCATTAGGGGGACGCGCATATGATTATCAACCACCCGCTTCTTGGTCCCCGTGACAGTGCAGAATTCACGTATATGGGCGACGCAAGGCTGATCAACCGCCCCGACTGGCAGGCCGATGATGCTGTGGCGCAGTTCACGGATTATGGCTATCTGCGCGACAACCCTGCCGGGGCGCACCGCGAATTGTGGTTTCACGAAGGTGGCGACCGATCCTGGTTGGTCGTGACGCGCGACACCACGACCCATGAAATCACCAATGTGGAACTGGCCCGCGACGTGGCCCGGGCAGAGGGGCGTTCGAAATGACCCAATCCAATCGTCTGGACGGTGGTCTGATCGACCGCAGCGAAACATGGTCGTTCCGCTTTGATGGCAAATGGATGAAGGGGCACAAGGGCGATACGCTGGCGTCTGCCCTGTTGGCCAATGATGTGCGTCTGATGGGCCGGTCTTTCAAATATCACCGTCCGCGCGGGCCGTTGACTGCGGGGTCCGAAGAACCCAACGCGATCGTGGAACTGCGCGAAGGGGCGCGCAAAGAACCCAACACCCGGGCCACAACAGCCGAACTGTTTGATGGTTTGCGCGCAAATTCACAGAACCGCTGGCCGTCGCTGGCGTTTGACGCGATGGCGATCAACGACCGGTTGTCCCAATTCTTTGCTGCTGGGTTCTATTACAAGACATTCATGTGGCCCGCTGCGTTCTGGGAAAAAGTCTATGAACCGATCATCCGCAAGGCGGCCGGTTTGGGAACCCTGTCTCACAAGCCTGACCCAGACACCTATGACAAAGGATTCCTGCACTGCGATGTGCTGATCATCGGGTCCGGCCCTGCGGGATTGGCGGCTGCGTTGACCGCCGGTCGTTCCGGCGCCCAAGTCATTATCGCGGACGAAGATTTCCTGTTGGGCGGGCGTCTGAACGCGGAAAGCTTTGCCCTTGGGGATGATCCGGCACATGTCTGGGCTGCGCAAACAGTGGCCGAATTGCAGACCATGCCGAACGTGAGGGTGATGCCGCGCACGACCATCATTGGCGCGTTTGATCATGGCATTTATGGCGCTGTTGAACGTGTGTCTGATCATCTTGCCACGCCCGAAGACGGCAAACCCCGTCAAATCCTGTGGCGTATCTATTCCAAACGCGCAATTTTGGCCGCAGGGGCGACCGAACGCCCGATTGCGTTTGAAATGAACGATCGCCCCGGCATCATGCTGGCATCTGCCATGCGATCCTACGCCAATCGGTGGGCCGTCACACCATCCCATCAGGTGGCGGTGTTCACAAACAATGACGATGGGCACCGCACAGCGGCCGATCTGTTGGCCAAAGGCGTGACCGTTGCCGCAGTGGTGGATACCCGGTCTGATGCACCCAAAACATCTGACTATGAAACCATCGCTGGCGCGACTGTGACGAACACGCAAGGGCGGTTGGGCCTGACAGCGGTCGAAGTCACCTTGGCGTCAGGGACAACGCGCACCCTTGCCGTTGGCGGGTTGGGGGTGTCTGGCGGGTGGAATCCGAACGTCCACATGACCTGCCATCAGCGGGGCCGCCCCACATGGAACGCAGATATTGCAGCATTTGTTCCCGGTGGTGCATTGCCAACCGGCCTGTCTGTGGCAGGGGCCGCAAACGGCGATCTTTCCACCCATGGCGCATTGATGGGGGGCATGCACACCGCCCAATCGGTGCTGAATGACATCGGTTTGGCATCCGACGCGCTGACACTGCCCCCGGCAGAAGATGCACCCGTGAACGTGACCCCATTCTGGCATGTGGCCGGGGCCAAACGTGCATGGTTGGATCAACAAAACGATGTGACGGCCAAAGACGTTGTGCTGGCGCACAAGGAAAATTTCACCTCAGTAGAACATCTGAAACGCTACACGACCCTTGGTATGGCGACCGATCAGGGCAAAACATCGAACATGGCGGGTCTTGCCATCATGGCAGAGGTCGCGGGCAAACAAATCCCCGATGTGGGCACCACGATGTTCCGGCCGCCCTATACACCAACGGCCATCGGGGCCTTTGCCGGGCGCAGCCGCGACAAGGATTTCCGCCCCGTGCGCAAAACACCATCGCACGTCTATGCAGAAGAACAAGGTGCCGTGTTTGTTGAGGTTGGCATGTGGTTGCGCGCCCAGTGGTTCCCGCAACCCGGTGAAACGCACTGGCGCGAAAGTGTTGATCGCGAAGTTGCGCAGACACGCAAATCCGTGGGGATTTGCGATGTGACAACCTTGGGCAAGATTGACGTTCAAGGGGCGGACGCAGCTGAATTCCTGAACAAGATTTACTGCAATCCCTTTGCCAAAGTGCCTGTGGGCAAGGTCCGTTATGGGCTGATGCTGCGCGAAGACGGTATTGCCATGGACGATGGCACTGCGGCGCGGATGGCCGAAGATCATTTCGTTGTGACAACAACCACGGCCAATGCCGTGGGTGTCTATCGTCACATGGAATTTGTGCGCCAATGTCTGTTCCCGGACATGGACGTGCAATTGATTTCCACCACGGAAGCCTGGGCGCAGTTCAGCGTTGCAGGGCCCAATGCGCGCAAGCTGCTGCAAAAAGTGGTGGACCCGGAACATGACATTTCGAACGAAGGGTTTCCCTATATGGCCTGCGGCGACATCACCGTTGGTGGGGGGCTTAGGGCGCGATTGTTCCGGATCAGCTTTAGCGGCGAACTGGCCTATGAAATTGCAGTGCCCACCCGGTACGGGGATGCGCTGGTACGCAAAATGATGGCGGCTGGCGAGGAATTTGGCGCAACCATGTACGGCACCGAAGCACTGGGCGTGATGCGCATCGAAAAGGGCCATGCCGCTGGCAACGAATTGAATGGCACGACCACCGCGCTGAACCTTGGCATGGCGCGCATGGTGTCGAAAAAGAAAGATTCGATCGGGTCGACCCTGTCGGAACGCGCAGGGCTAAATCAGGATGACGCGCTAAAATTGGTTGGTTTCAAACCGGTGGATTCGAAAAACCCGGTCCCAGCGGGCAGCCATCTTATGACCAAAGGCGATCCTGTCGATGCCGCCCATGATCAGGGCTATGTCACCAGTGCGTGTTATTCGCCCGAACTGGGGCATCATATCGGGATCGGATATCTGAAGGCGGGGGATACCCGTCTGGGGGAAACTGTTCGTTTGGTCAGCCCACTGACAGGTGTGGATCACGATGTTCAGGTCGTTTCTGCCCATTTTGTCGATCCAGAGGGGGACCGTGTCCGTGCATGATCTGAAACCCATCACCGCCTTGGGCGGAACTGACCCGCGGGTTGACACTGTTGGCAGCGTGACGTTGACCGAAAACCCCGGCCTTGCGCTGGCATCGGTTGCGGCCCGCATGGGACGGGAAGCGGCGTGCAAAGACCATCTAAAATCAGTGATCGGCGCGGTTCCCGGGCCGGGCGAATGCCAGTTGAATGATCCCGAAGCCGGGTTTTGGATGTCGCCTGACATGTGGATGGTTGGTGCGCCGTTTGATACCCACGAAGATCTGGCATCACAGCTGAAAAAGCGGTTCGGCGACACAGCATCCGTGACCGAACAAACGGACGGATGGTGCTGTTTTGATCTGAGGGGGGCCGGGATGGAAAACGTGATGGAACGGCTGTGTCCGATCAACATGCGCGCGATGCAGACTGGGCAGGCGCAACGGACATCAATCGATCATCTGGGCTGTTTTGTTTTGCGCCGCGATCCTGCGGATTGGGTGCGGATCTTGGGGCCACGGTCCAGCGCTGCGTCGCTGCACCATGCATTGCTGACCGCGATGCAGTCTGTCGCCTAGACCGAAGGCACCGGGATGTTGCCGCTCGCGCGATACAGGTTGATGCGCTTGCGGTCTTCGGTTGGGGTCACACCAAAGGCTGACTGATAATGTTTGGCAAAGGCCTGCTGGCTGACATAGCCGACGCTGGCCGCGATATCTGCCAATCGATCATTTGTGTACATCACGATTTGACGGGCCGCTTCCATGCGCATCTTGCGATAGTAGTGGGATGGCGACAGCCCGGTCGCCTGCTTGAAACTGCGTTCCATATGCCGTGCCGAAATCCCCATGGCATGGGCAACGTCAGCGACCCGCAGCGGTTCGGTCATATCGTCTGAAAACATGTCTACGGCGCGCGCGACCAGATCAGGCAGTTGCGCCCCTTGCCCAGTCACGTCGCCCGTTGGAACAGCCTGTCGCACATTGGCCTTGCGCATCATCGGATGCTGGAACCAGCAGGCCACTTCGGTTGCGGTTGCGGGATTCAGGCGTGTTTCGATCAGGTGCAACGCCAGATCAAACGCTGCCGCGGCACCTGATGCTGTCACATACCGTGGATCGATTTCGACCACCTGATCAGACGCGCTTTTGTCCGGAAATTCGGCATCGAATGCGGCGCGGTAGCACCAATGGACCGAAAGCGGACGGTCATCCCCCAATCCTGCACGCACCAGCGGAAACACCCCACCACTGACCGCGCCTAATATGACCCCATGGCGCGACAGGCTGCGCAGGCTGCCGGGTGTCGATTTTTCCTGAAACCGAACATTCGGCGGGGATAACAAGATCAGATAATCAAGATCAGACGCATCGCTTAGCGTGACCGATGGTTCAAAATCAACCTCTGCGCTGGCGGTTACTTTGCCGGGCGTTTCGGAAATCAGTTGCCATGCAAACGATCGCCCAGACGATATTTCGTTGGCCGCGCGCAGCGGTTCAATGAACGATGTCAGGCAGGCCATTGGAAAACCGGGGAAAATCAGAAAGCCAATCGTCAAAGGTTTGGACACAGGAACCCCCATAGAATCTTCCCAAAATTATACTGTCAGGAAATTTTATGGCAATCAGAAGAAAAATGCCTATCATATAAGCATGGACGGGACGCCCTCGTCTTGTTAGCGGAAGATGTATCGATGGCGATCCACAAAGTTGAAGCAAGCCCTGAAATGATCATTCGTTTGAACCAAAACCCGCACGCGACCCGTGAAACACGGGAAAAAGTGCTTGAAGTGGCCATCGGCCGCGAAGTTCGGGCGCATCGCAAGCAAAAGGGGATCACGGTTGCTGAACTGTCGATGCAGACGGATTTGTCGATCGGCATGCTGTCCAAAATCGAAAACGGCAACACGTCGCCGTCGTTGACAACATTGCAGACGCTTTCGAATGCATTGTCTGTTCCGCTGACATCATTTTTTCGCCAATTCGAAGAACGCCGCGAGGCTGTGCACACCAAAGCCGGCGAAGGCATGGAAATTGAACGCGAAGGCACACGTGCAGGGCACCAATACAACCTGCTTGGCCACATCGGATCCAATTCCAGCGGTGTGATCGTGGAACCCTACCTGATCACGTTGACCGAAAAGTCCGACACGTTCGAAGCATTCCAGCATCCGGGGATCGAAACGATCTATATGTTGGAAGGCGAAGTGGAATATCGCCATGGCGGCGAAACGTTTGTTCTTAAGCCAGGCGACACACTGTTTTTTGACGCGGATGCCCCACATGGCCCGGAAAAGTTGATCAAACTGCCTGCAAAGTATTTGTCAGTGATCAGCTACCCACAGAACAGCTAGATCCGTTTTTGCATCGTAATTTCGGTCACGCGTCTGTATCCGGGGTGTGATCCTTCTGCGGTTTTAACAAATCCCATGGCGGCAAACGCACGATGATTTCCCGTCAATTCGATGCGCGACTGCAATTCCAATGTGTCATAAAACAGCGCTTTGCCCCGTTGTTCGGCGAACGTTACCAATTCCCGCGCCAACCCCTGTCCCCTATTTCTTTGGGCCACGGCAAGTTTTCCCAGATACAGCACATCGTCTTTCAGGGTAAGGAACAGGCAAGCTTTGATCGGATCGCCCAGCGCCCAAATTTCGTGGTCTGCTGCGTGTCTGGCCACCCGCGCAAGTGTCAATTGACCAAGCGATGATGGCGGATCAATGCGCCCATCCATATAGGCAAAGGCATCGTGCAAAAGCGCAAGAATTTCTTCCTGCGCTTTTGTGTCCGTTTCGCTGATGCGCCGGGGCGTCATTTCTGCAGCGGTGGTTCCGTCGCATTGTCTGGAAACACGCCGGGTGACGTGGGCAGGC
>JAHDBC010000004.1 GCA_020630595.1 Planktomarina sp. | reverse complement strand
TGACTGTTAATCAATTGGTCGTAGGTTCGATCCCTACCGCCGGAGCCAAAATCTCTAAAGCTTTAGCAAACTGCCTTTCTGTGTGCGGATGGGTGCCATAATTTTGGCCCAAACATCACGTATCTTCGGTTGTCTATCGGAGGCAGAGCAATGAAAAAAACAACAACGCCCAATCCGAACAGAAACGAAGAAGCGCCTGAACAAAAACAGGTTTTTCGTGATTGGGCCGCCTTTTGATGAAGGCAACAGTGAAATGATTGGGGCTGTGGCGCTGTGTGCCGCGGCCCTTTTCATTGGATCCCATCCGCCGACAGACATCTGAATGTTTCACATGCGCCGTGCCACGGCGTTGATACCCCCCCGTGATGATCCAAACCGGCCGCTGCAGCCGCGCTGGAACGGGGCGAAACCTGCGGGTGCCCAGACACAGACGCCTTGCCCTTAGACCCAAATCTTCGCAAACTTTTGATATGGCGAAAATCTCTACCCTTCGGAATTTGGGACCCGCAATCGAAGCGTCGCTAAACGCGGCGGGCGTTCAAACGGCACAAGACCTTGCCGACATGGGGGCGGACGCGGCCTATGCAAAGCTTTTGGCCCATGGCGAACGACCCCATTTCATCGGCTATTACGTGCTGCACATGGCGTTGCAGGGTCGCCCGTGGAACGATTGCAAAGGGGCCGAAAAAGACGCGCTTCGGATCAGCTTTGATGCGCTTGTGTCCCAGTCTGCGGCCGATACGCCGACGGGCATTGAAGCTGATCTGGATATCATCGGCACAGGGCGGCGCAGATAATTCAGGAACTTGATCCGGGTCAGCACGTTGTCTGTGTAACCAAACAAGAAAGGAACATCCCGATGGATCTGATCCGTATCATTGCCGCCATCATCCTGCCGCCCCTTGGCGTATTCCTGCAGGTGGGCATCGGCAAACATTTCTGGCTGAACATTCTGCTGACACTTCTGGGATATATCCCGGGCATCGTTCACGCCATCTGGATCATTGCGCGCCGTCCGGCCCATGCCTGATCCCAAAATCGCCGCCGATCTGGACCGGCTGGATCGTCTGGCCCACCGGATGGACGCGCTGTTCCGCGTGCCAGGCACGTCGATCCGCGTTGGGGCAGATTCGCTTTTGGGTCTGATCCCCGGTGTGGGCGACACGCTGGCGCTGGCACCGGCCGGCTATATCATCGCGTCGGCCCGGCGATTGGGGGCCCCGTGGCCCCTGATCGGGCGGATGGGGTTCAATGCCGGGGTTGACGCAATCATCGGGTCGATCCCGTTGTTGGGCGATATCTTTGACATCGGCTGGAAGGGCAATCTGCGCAATGTCCGTCTTTTGCGGGCCCATCTGGAACGCAAAGGGGCCATCCCAAAGGACAGCCCCCAAACGATCATTTCTGAAAAGACGGCTTAGCCGACCAGTTCAAGACCGGAAAAGAAGAATGCGATTTCTTCGGCTGCGGTTTCAGGGGCGTCGGACCCGTGTACCGAATTTTCACCGACTGATTCCGCAAATTCAGCACGGATCGTGCCGGGTGCGGCGTCTGCCGGGTTTGTGGCGCCCATGACTTCGCGGTTCTTCGCAATCGCATCTTCGCCTTCCAGAACCTGTGCAACGATGGGCGCGGATGCCATGAATTCGCACAGTTCGTCATAGAATGGGCGTTCCGCGTGTACGGCATAGAACTGACCGGCTTGCGCCTTTGTCAGGTGGATGCGCTTGGATGCGACAACGCGCAGGCCAGCTTCTTCAAACTTGGCAACGATTTGGCCAGTCAGATTGCGCTTTGTGGCGTCGGGTTTGATGATCGAAAATGTACGTTGTACGGCCATGGGTCTACTCCGGGCATGGATGCGGTTGAATTTGCGGCGCGGGTAACACGGTGTGTTGGCTTTGAAAACCCCGCCTGATACGGCAAGCCATGCTGACGATTGACGACATCACCTATGCCATAGATGGCCGCACCCTGTTCGAAGGGGCATCGGCCCGCATTCCCGAAGGCCACAAGGTCGGCTTTGTCGGGCCAAACGGCACGGGCAAGACCACCTTGTTCCGCCTGATCCGGGGCGAAATCGAATTGCAGTCCGGGTCGTTGAACCTGCCCAAACGCGCCCGCATCGGCGGCGTCGCACAGGAGGTGCCATCGTCATCCACATCGTTGCTGGACACCGTTCTGGCCGCCGACACCGAACGCGCCGCCCTTCTGGCCGAAGAAACCGATGATCCCGGCCGCATTGCGGAAATCCAGACCCGGCTGGCGGATATCGACGCATGGAGCGCTGAGGGGCGCGCATCATCCATCCTGAAAGGGTTGGGGTTTGATGCGGACCAACAGCAAAGACCCTGTTCCGATTTTTCCGGTGGGTGGCGGATGCGGGTGGCGCTGGCGGCAGTGTTGTTTGCCGAACCCGATCTGTTGTTGTTGGACGAACCGACCAACTATCTGGATCTGGAAGGGGCGATTTGGCTGGAAACCTATCTGGCGAAATATCCGCACACGGTACTGGTCATTTCCCACGACCGGGGGCTTTTGAACCGGGCTGTCAATTCCATCCTGCATTTGGAAGCCAAGGGGCTGACCCTGTATCAAGGCAACTATGACACATTCGCCAAAACCCGCGCAGCCAAGCGCGCGGTGCAGGCGGCAGCAGCCAAAAAACAACAAGCCCAGCGCGACCACCTGCAAAAATTCGTAGACCGTTTCAAGGCCAAGGCCACAAAGGCAAAACAGGCGCAGTCCCGGGTCAAGGCGTTGGAACGGATGGAAATCATCACCCCACCCGAAGACGTCGCCGCCAAGGTCTTTACCTTTCCCCAGCCCGATGACCTGTCGCCCCCTATCGTCAACATCGAAGGGGCGAACGTGGGCTATGGCGATACGGATATCCTGAAAAAGCTGAACCTGCGGATTGATCAGGATGACCGGATTGCCCTGTTGGGCAAAAATGGGGAGGGCAAATCGACCCTGTCCAAATTGATCAGTGATCGGCTGATGCCTTCGGCGGGTCGGGTCGTGACATCATCCAAGCTGAAAATCGGCTATTTTGCGCAGCATCAGGTGGATGAATTGCACATCGACCAGACGCCGCTTGAACATCTGCAGGCCCTGCGCCCAGACACCCAACCATCCCGCCTGCGCGCGCAGTTGGCCGGATTTGGCCTGATGGCTGCACAGGTGGACACCGAAGTGGGCCGGTTGTCGGGCGGGCAAAAAGCACGGCTGTCGCTGCTGTTGGCGACATTGGATGCGCCGCATCTGCTGATCCTGGACGAACCGACCAACCACTTGGATATCGAAAGCCGCGAAGCATTGGTTCAGGCGCTGACGGTCTACAAGGGCGCAGTTGTTCTGGTCAGTCACGACATGCACCTGTTGTCTTTGGTCGCAGATCGGCTGTGGCTGGTGAACGCAGGTCAGGTCACGCCGTTCGAAGGCGATCTGGAAGCGTACCGGGATTTCCTTCTGGACAAACCCGCGCCCAAGGAAAAGGCCCCAAAGCCCAAGGCAAAACCGACCGCGCCCAAACTGACGCTGAAAGACGCCAAAGCCGCCGCGCGCAAGGCCGAAGAACGGGTCGAAAAACTGCAGGTGATGTACGAAAAACTACAGGCAAAGCTGGCCGATCCGGATCTGTACACCGATGCCATGACCAAAGACCGCCGTGTGTGGCAGGATAAATTTGCAGAAGTCGAAGCCGCCATGGCAAAAGCCGAAACCCTGTGGCTGGCCGCCGAAGAAACCCTGGAACAGGTTCAATCATGATAGACCCGGCGCTGATCATTGCCGCCTTTGCCACGCTGTTTGTGGTGATTGACCCCATCGGCATGGCCCCGATTTTTGTTGCCCTGACCCAAGGCATGGCCCCGGCCCAGCGCCGGGCGATTGCGCTGAGGGCGTGCCTGATTGCCATCGCGATTTTGCTGCTGTTTGGGTTTGCAGGCGAAGCGTTGCTGAACTTCATCGGGATTTCCATGCCTGCCTTTCGCATTGCGGGGGGCATTTTGCTGTTCATCACCGCGCTGCAAATGTTGTTCGAAGAACGCAGCAAGAAACGCGAAGAAAAAAGTGATCAAGCTGTGGAAGATGACCGCGATCCATCGGTGTTTCCCCTTGCGATTCCGCTGATTGCCGGCCCCGGGTCCATCGCCACGATGATCCTTTTGGTGGGTCAAGCGGATGGCGATATCGCGCTGACATCGGCGTATCTTGGCGTCATGTTCGTGGTGATTGCCGTGGTTTATGTGCTGTTCCTGCTGGCGGGTCCCATGGAACGGGCCTTGGGCAAGACGGGCATCGTGGTTGTCACCCGATTGTTGGGCATGCTTTTGGCGGCATTGGCGGTGCAATTCGTGATTGATGGTCTGATGGGCATAGGACTTTTGCCCATGAATGCCTAAATCAAAAAGACTGGAAAAGGGGACGCGCATGTCCGGCGACACCATCGCAAGTCTGATTTATCTAAGCGTTCTACTGATCGCCATCGGCGGGTTGTTTTTTGGCACCAACCGCCCTTCGCTGGGAAAAACCCTGCAAACGGCCTTGGTCTGGGGCATGATTTTCATGGGCTTTATCGCGGTTTACGGGTTGTGGGGCGACATCAGCGGAAATTTCAGCCGCAACCTGGACGAACAGGTGACCGAAGATTCGATTTCCGTACGGCGGTCGGCGGATGGGCATTTTTACCTGACAGCGCAGGTCAACGACACGCCCATCGAATTTCTGGTGGATACGGGTGCAACCGATCTGGTGCTGACCATGCAGGATGCCGAACGTGTTGGTTTGGATCCCGACACGCTTGCCTTTGTGGGGTTTGCCAACACCGCCAATGGGCGCGTCAGCATCGCGCGCGCGCGGCTGGATACGGTTGAACTGGGCGCATTCACAGACAGCCGTGTGTCTGCATCGGTCAATGGCGGCGAGATGGACACCAGTTTGCTGGGCATGTCGTATCTGGGGCGGTTTGACCGGATCGAAATCACCAACGACCGGCTGACGCTGCACCGCTAGTTCTTTTCCACCTTTAACTGCCAGCGCCCGGTTTCCTGTGACCAGTATTTGGCGCTGATGCCCGCATCGGTCAGGGCCGCCCATTGGTGGCGTGCGGCGGCCATCTGCGCTTCGTCCGCCGCTTCGAATACCACGCAGACACGTTCGGCCTGTTGCACCTCTGCCGCCGTTAGGCCCGCCCCATCGATGGTCATCAGACAGTCAAAGCGGGCGGAATGATTTTCATCGGCCAAAAGGATCGGCTGCTTGTCCGCATGGTCGGCCGTGGCAAGCCCATGGGGCAAAAACCCATCATCAGGTCCTTGCCATAGTTTTTGGTCCAGCCAATCCAGACGATCCTGCGATGTGCCGCGCACAACCACCCGCCAGCCCTGCCCCAAACATTTGGGCAACAGGGCCAACAGGGCCGCATCCAACCCTTCGTTTGTCAGATGATAAAAATAGGCAGACCCCATCAGGAAACGCCCATCAGCCTTCGTATGTGTCCGCGATATAGCGGTTCAGGGCACGCACCCCCCACCCTGTCGCCCCTTTGGGGGCAAAGGCGGTTTCGGCTTTCACACTGGCGACCCCGGCGATGTCCAAATGCGCCCAAGGCAT
The DNA here is from genome assembly GCA_020630595.1 of Planktomarina sp. Classification (GTDB taxonomy): domain Bacteria; phylum Pseudomonadota; class Alphaproteobacteria; order Rhodobacterales; family Rhodobacteraceae; genus Planktomarina. The sequence goes on along the minus strand of JAHDBC010000004.1, from coordinate 99,083 downwards.
CCCGTCCTTGATGAACCGTTGCAGGAATTGGCCCGCTGTGATCGACCCTGCCGCACGACCGCCAACGTTTTTCATATCGGCAATCGCGGAATTGATCTGTTTGTCATAGGCAGGGGCCAGCGGCATGCGCCATGCGCCTTCGCCTTCGGCGGTTGCGGCTTTGATGAAGTCTTTCGAAAGCGTATCATCGTTTGAAAACACACCCGCCATTTCATGACCCAGCCCGATGATGATTGCGCCGGTCAACGTGGCCAGATTGATCACCCCCGACGGGTTGAACCGTTCTTGCGCGTACCACAGAACATCGGCCAAAACCAAACGCCCCTCTGCGTCGGTGTTGATGATTTCGACGGTATCGCCTTTCATGGATTTGACCACATCGCCGGGCCGCGTCGCGCGGTCAGATGGCATGTTTTCAACCAATCCAACCAAACCAACCACGTTGGTTTTGGCCTTGCGCAGGGCCAAGGCCTTCATCACCCCGGCCACGACACCGGCGCCGCCCATGTCCATGGTCATATCTTCCATACCCCCTGCCGGTTTCAGGGATATGCCGCCGGTGTCGAACACCACACCCTTGCCAACCAACGCAAAGGGCGCCTCTTCCGCGCCGCCGTTCCATTGCATGACCACCACCTTGGACGGGCTGGCCGACCCATGGCCCACCGACAACAGCGTGCGCATGCCCATTTCTTCCAGTTGGTCTTCGTCGAACACTTCGACTTCGACACCCAAATCCTGCAAGGCGATCAGGTGTTCGGCAAAAGACGTTGTGGTCAGCACATTCGCGGGCATCGTCACCAAATCGCGCGTGAAAAACACGCCTTCGGCCACGGCCAGTTTGGGTGCGATGGCGGGTTCAACCACATCGGGTTTGCTGGCCATTACGGTGACGTCCAGCGTGTTGGGTTTGGGTTCTGATTTTTGATCCTGATAGCTGTAGTTGCGCAAAACCACGCCTTCGACCACGTCTTCCGGGCGGTGCAGGTTTCCCGCCGCGATCAGCAACGCGCCCTTGCCGGTGTTTTTGGCGATCCCTGCCCCCGCCTTGCGCGCATCTTCGATGCTGCATTTGCGCGACAGTTTTGCCACCACAACCGCATCAGCGGCCATGCCCGTGGGAAACCGCATCCGCGTCACATCGCCCACACCCATGTCGTTGAAGGCATCGCTGTCGGCCAGACGTTCCAGTGCCCCTTTGGTCAACCGGTTCACACGGCGGGCCAATTGATCAAGGTGGCCGTTTTCATCAACAAACACCGCCACCGTGCCTGTGGCATCGGCCAGCTGGTTCAAATCCACGGCGACTGTGGAAACATTGGCAAGGGGTGTCATGGGGAAGCCTTTCATCGTTTGGGCAAAGCCTAGCCGCATGGTCCGGGATTGACCAGTTAGCAGTTTCAGCCACAGATGTTTTTCGCTACATCCAAGTCAAGACCAGCCGAGGGGGCAGATGACAGTGTCGCGGATCAATCGCTATATCCTGCAGCAGCTATTGATCATGTTCGGATTTTTCGCGCTGGTGCTGGTGCTGATCTACTGGATCAACCGGGCCGTTCGTTTGTTTGACCAGCTGATTGCGGATGGTCAGTCGGCTTGGGTGTTTTTGGAATTCACGGCCCTGACCATTCCCGCGATTCTGTCGACCATTTTGCCAATCGCCGCTTTTGCGGCTGCTGTGTATCAGTTCAACCGGCTGTCCAATGACAGCGAATTGTCGATCCTTCAGGCGACGGGGCATTCAGGGGCGCGACTGTTGCGCCCGTTCTTCGTGTTCGGGGTGGCCGTCTGTGTGATGCAGGGCGTTTTGCAACACGTGCTGGTGCCCACCAGCCTTGCCACGTTGAAAGTGCGCACGGTCCAGACCGCCGAAAATGCCACCGCCCGTCTGTTGCAAGAAGGCACGTTTTTGAACGCAACAGACGACGTGAAGCTGTTCATCGAAGGCGTTTCGGCACAGGGCGAACTGGAAAACATCTTTCTTCATGAACGCCGCGATGATCGCACGATCACCTATACGGCGACCCGTGCGTTTCTGGTGCGGTCTGAAACCGGGCCAAAGCTGGTCTTGATTGATGGGCTGATCCAGACCCAGGCCGACCCCCAAGCCGCGCTGACGACCACGCGCTTCAACGACTTTGTAATTGATGTCAGCCGTTTTCTAAGTGTTGGGCCCGTCGCACCAGACCGGGTCGAAGATCTTAACAGCTTTGCCTTGGCAACGGCTGATGGGTTCGAACGGTTTGACGTGCAGCTGGAATGGGCGGTGCGGACCCTGTCCAGCCTGTTGCCCCTTGTGGCGGTGGTGCTGGGTGTCGCCACGCTGATGTCTGGCGGGTTCAGCCGGCTTGGGATTTGGCAATACATCCTGTACGCTTTTGTGTTGTTGATCGTCGTCAAACTGATCGAAGGGTTCGCCCTTGATGTCGTGCGATCGGAACGAAGTCAGCTTTGGTTGCTTGTTTTTCCGGTTCTGTTTGGTGCTGTGGTGTCATTCGCCCTGATCCTGCGGCGCGACAAACCGTGGCGCACGGCCCCGCTTTCCGGGGGGGCGGCATGATCCTGCACCGCTATCTGATCCGGCGCTTTATGAAGACGCTGTTTTTCGTGTTTGCGATATTTCTTGCGCTGACGCTGATGCTTGATTTTCTGGAACATCTGCGCAAATTCAGCGGTCGAAATCTGGATATCTGGGTCATCGCGCGCATGGTGATCCTGTTGGCGCCCGCAAAACTGTACCAGATCCTGCCCCTGATTGTGATCATTGCCAGCGTTGCGGTGTTCTTGTCACTGTCGCGCAGCAGTGAACTGGTGATTGCCCGCGCCGCCGGTCGGTCTGCGGCACGGTTTCTTGTGGCCCCCATTGCAGCCACCTTTGTGCTGGGGGTGCTGGCGGTTGCGATCTTTAACCCAATCGTTGCGGCAACCAGCCAACGCTATGAAGTGGAACTGAACCGCATCAATGGGCAGGATGTGTCTGCCCTGTCGGTGTCTGACGACGGGATCTGGTTGCGGCAGGCCGGGCTGGCCGAAGACATGATCATCCACGCAGATCGCAGCAATCTGGACGGGACATCGTTGTTCAATGTCGAAATGTTCGGCTTTGGCCCCGAAGGCCGCCCAACCCGCAGGATCAACGCGGCGTCTGTTACGCTGAACCCGGGCTATTGGCAGGTGGGCGATGCCACCGAATGGGCGTTGAACACATCGCCCGGGGTGCCCGTTTCGCCACAATCCCACACGGATTTGCGCATCGCGACCAACCTGACCCTGAACCAGATCCGGGACAGTTTCGGCGAACCGTCTGCGGTGCCCATCTGGGATCTGCCCGGTTTCATCCAACGCTTGGAAGACACCGGTTTTTCGGCCCGCCGCCATGCGGTCTGGTTACAGATGGAATTGGCCCTGCCGTTGTTCTTATCAACGCTTGCGTTGATTGGCGCGGCATTCACGATTGCGCCGTCGCGGCTGCAAAACACGGCTGCGATGGTTTTGACGGCGGTGCTGCTTGGGTTTCTTTTGTATTTCATCCGGAATTTCGCGCAGCTTTTGGGTGAAAACGGCCAACTCTCCGCATCCCTTGCCGCATGGGTGCCACCAATCGCGGCCTTTGGATTTGCATCTGCGCTGATCCTTCAGCAGGAGGATGGATAATGCGCCGGCTGTTGCTTTGCGTGATTTTCACACTCTGGACCGCAGCGCCCCTGTGGGCACAGACCATCAGCCCCACCACGCTGCTTGCCGACCAGATCACGGTGTCTGGCACCATCCTGACGGCACAGGGCAACGTCAGCCTGTGGGTCAATGGCCAGCAGATCACAGCCCAGATGATCCGGTACGATCAGGCCACCAACCAGCTTCGCATCGAAGGGCCGATCCGCCTGCAGGATGGCGCGGATACCGTGATCCTTGCACAACAGGCAGACCTGGACCTGACCCTGCAACGATCCATCCTGCGCGACGCCCGGCTTGTGCTGGAAAACCGGCTTCAGATGGCTGCTGCGGAAATTGCCCGGCCCAACGCCCGTTACACGGGCCTTTTCAAAGTGGCGATCACGTCGTGCTATGTCTGTCAGGGGCAAACGCCGATCTGGCAAATCCGCGCGCGCCGGATTGTGCACGATGCCGATGAACGCCAAATCTATCTGGATGGTGCGCAGCTGCGGCTGTTTGATATTCCGATCATCTATGTCCCCCGGATGCGGTTGCCCGATCCAAGTCTGGACCGCGCCACGGGGTTTCTGGTTCCTGAACTGAAGAACAATTCCCTGACTGGGTTTGGCATTCGCCTGCCCTATTTCATTCGCATCGGGGACCACCGTGATCTGACGCTGACACCGTTCATCGCGGACGACACGACAACGCTGGAATACCGGTACCGGCAGGCGTTTCGTGCCGGGAATCTGGTTGTCACGGGGGCCGTGTCGGATGACACGATTGTTCCCGGCGAATTGCGCGCGTACCTGTTTGCAAACGCGGATTTTGCGCTGGCGCGTGACTATGACCTGACGTTTCAACTGCAGTCCGTGACAGACCCGAATTACCTGCGCGAATATGGTTATTCCAACGTGGACCGTCTGCATTCCTTTGCACAGATCGAACGGGCCAAGGATCGCGGATATGCCAATTTACGGCTGTCGCATTACAATTCCCTGCGGGCCTCAGACAACAATGCGTTTCTTCCATCACTGGTCTTGGAAGGCAGCACCGAACGGCGCTATTTCCCTGATCGCATCGGCGGCGAAGCGCGCTATCAACTGGGGTTCCAATCCGCTTATCGCTATTCAGATCTGGATGTATCCGGGTTCGATGTGTCGCGCATTTCAGGCCAGGTCGAATGGGAACGCAACTGGCTTTTGCAAGGGGGATTGGTTGCCGATTTCGGTGTGCGTGCGCGGGCAGATCTGTATCGGATCGACCAGCATTCAGGCTTTCCTGCCGAAGTCTTCAACACGCAAGCCCAGATGCAAGCCAGCCTGTCTTGGCCGCTTCAGCGGGTTGGCCCCGGGTTTCGCGATGTGTTCACGCCCCGGCTGGGCTTCAGCCTGTCGCGGGCAGATTTGTCGAATGTCCCCAATCAGGACAGCACGCGGATCGAACTGGACGAAGGCAATCTGTTTGATTTCCAGCGCAGCCCCGGGTTTGACGTGGCCGATACCGCCAATCTGATCACACTGGGCGCACAATGGGACCGACTGTATTCGGATGGCACGCAGATGCGCTGGTCTTTGGGGCGGATTTGGCGGGATCAGGCACAATCCCAATTTTCCCAGACTTCCGGCTTGCAGGGCACATCGTCTGACTGGCTGGTCAGTGGCGGTTTGCACACAACGAATGGAATGGATCTGTTGGCCCGTGCGCTGGTCGATGCAGACACATTCGATCTGCAAAAGGCCGAAACCCGCGTGGATTTGACGCGCGACCGCTATGGCATCAATGCAACCTATACCTATCTTGCCGCTGATCTTGCCGAAAACAGGGCGCAGACCGTCAGCCAACTGGCACTTAACGGGCGCTACAAGATCGACAACCACTGGACCTTGCTGGGCAATTTCAGATACGACTTCGGTGCTGATGAAATGTCGAATGCGGGGTTGGGCGTGCAATTCAAGAACGAATGTATCGACGTGAATTTTTCCGTATCGCGGCGGTTTGAAACCAATCCCGGTGTACGATCCAGCAATGATTACGGCCTGACAGTGGAACTGTTGGGCTTTGGTGTCGAAGGTGAAACGCCTTCGCCCAGAAAAACCTGCGGGGGCAGCCTATGACCATTCTGAAACATCTGCGCATTCTGGTGCTGGCTGCGGCGACCACGCTTCCTGTTGGCGCCGTCGCGCAGTCGTTGTTCGACACGGTGATCGAAGTCAACAACAGCGCGATTTCGCGTTATGAACTGGACCAGCGTGAAAAATTCTTTGCGGCCATCAACCGCCCCGGCAACCGCAGGGCGCTGGCCCGGGAAAGCCTGATCGATGACCGGCTGCGCATGCAAGCCGCGCGGGATGCAGGGCTCAGCATGACGTCCGAACAACTGGTCGAAGAAATGGAAAATTTCGCGGGCCGGGCGAACCTGACGCTTGCAGAATTCACCGCGATCTTGAACCGACAGGGTGTGGATCAGGCAGCGCTGCGCGATTTCGTGGAACCTGCGATCCTGTGGCGCGCATTGATCCAGAACCGCTTTGCCGGCCAGGGTCAGATTTCAGATGCCGAAATTGACCGCGCCATCAGCACCGCCGGCCCCAGCGGCGGGTTGCGGGTTTTGATTTCGGAAATCATTCTGTTTGCCCCACCGCCTGAACAGGCCGCCCAGCGCCGCGTGGCCGAACGCATTTCGCAAATCACGTCCATATCCCAGTTTTCGAACGAAGCCCGTGCCCGGTCGGTGGCCAACAGCCGCACCAATGGGGGGCGGCTTCCATGGACAAATCTGGCCGATCTTCCGCCGCCGTTGCAGCCCCTGATCCGCAACCTAAGACCCGGCCAGGTCACCCAGCCCCTGACGGTTGAAAACGCCTTTATCCTGTTTCAGTTGCGCGATTTGCAGGAAACCACCCCGGCACAGCCCCGCGTGAGTTCGGTTGAATACGCCGAACTTGTGGTGCCCACCGCCAACCTGACACAGATCGCTGGGCGTTTGGATGTGTGTGATGATTTCTATGGTGCCGCCAAACGCGCAGGCATCGCGGATTTTGCCCCATCGGTCGTGCCATCGGCTGATGTTCCGTCTGATCTTGCAGCACGGCTGGCCACGCTGGACCGCAATGAAATCACAACCCGCCAAGTGTCTGAAACGCACACGCAGGTCGTGATGCTGTGCGGCCGCGTTTTTGAAGCCACCGAAAGCCAATCGCGCGAAGATATTGGCAACGATCTGCGGCAACGACGCCTGTCCAGTCTTGCGGACAGTTATCTGGCAGAATTGCGCGCTGCGGCGAAAATCACCGTCCGATGACCCTGCCCCCCATCGCAATGACCTGCGGTGACCCATCTGGGGTTGGGCCTGACATTTGTGCGGCGGCATGGGCCGATCTGAAAGACAGCATCCCCTTGATTTACATCGGGGATGGGGCGCATCTGCCAGCGAACATTCCGACCGGTCCGTGGTCCCCCGGTCAGCCGATCACGCCGGACCGTCTGGCTGTGGCCCCTGTGGCCTTTGATGGTCCACGCCAGCGTGGGTGTATGCACCTGCCCCATGCGGCAGGCACGGTGGCGGCCATTGATCACGCTGTTTCATTGGCGATGCAGGGCACCGTCAGCGCCATCACCACCGCACCGATCAACAAAAAAGTGCTTCAGGACGGGGCCGGGTTTCGTTTTCCCGGGCATACCGAATACCTGGGGCATCTGGCAGGGGTCGATCAGGTCGTGATGATGCTGGCGTCGCCAGACTTGCGGGTGGTCCCAACCACCATCCACATCCCCATTTCCGACGTTCCCGCCGCATTGACCCCTGACCTGATCCGAACCACCATCGACATCACACAAACCGCGCTGCGTGATGATTTTGGCATCCCCGCACCCCGGATCGTGATTGCCGGTCTGGACCCCCACGCCGGCGAAGGTGGCAACATCGGCACCTTTGACCGCGATGTCCTGACCCCCATCGTGCAGGATCTGCAGCGCACCGGGGCACAGGTTTCAGGCCCCGTGTCCGCAGACACATTGTTTCATGCCCGCGCCCGTGCCGGATACGATGCCGCGATTTGCATGTACCACGATCAGGCATTGATCCCGATCAAGACCATCGACTTTGATCGTGGTGTCAACGTCACCTTGGGGCTGCCCTTTGTGCGCACATCCCCCGACCATGGCACGGCCTATGACATTGCCGGAACAGACGCGGTGAACCCCACGTCGATGATCGAAGCGGTGCGGCTTGCGGCGCAAATGGCAGGTGCCCGTGGCCATTGATTCCCTGCCCCCCCTGCGCGACGTGATCACCACCCATGATTTGCGGGCGAAAAAGTCGCTGGGCCAGAATTTCCTGCTGGATCTGAACCTGACGTCGAAAATCGCACGGCAAGCCGGGGATTTGACCGGCCACGATATTCTGGAAATCGGCCCCGGCCCCGGCGGGTTGACCCGGGGGCTGTTGGCCGAAGGGGCGCGGCGGGTGGTTGCGTTGGAAAAGGACGCCCGGTGCATGCCGGCGCTGTCCGAAATTTCTGATGCCTACCCGGGCCAGTTGCAGGTGTTGAACCAAGACGCGCTGACGCTGGATCATGCAGAATATTTGACTGCGCCTGTCCGGGTTGTGGCCAACCTGCCCTATAATGTGGGCACCGAACTGCTGGTGCGCTGGCTGACCCCGAAAGACTGGCCGCCGTTCTGGGACACGCTGACCCTGATGTTTCAAAAAGAGGTCGCGCAAAGGATTGTCGCAACCCCGGGCAGCAAGGCCTATGGCCGTTTGGCGATTTTGGCCCAGTGGCGCTGCGATGCGCGGATTGCCATGACCCTTCCGCCAGAGGCTTTTTCCCCACCGCCCAAAATCCATTCGGCGGTGGTTCATCTAACGGCCCTGCCCGCACCGAAATTCCCGGCCGATGCGAAAATACTGTCACAGACCGTGGCGCAGGCGTTCAACCAGCGCCGTAAAATGCTGCGCGCCAGCCTGAAGGGCCTGCGCCCGGATATCGAAGATCGGATTGTTGCCGCCGGGCTAAAGCCCACATCACGGGCCGAAGAAATCAGCCTGGAAGGGTTCTGTGCCTTGGCCCGTCAGGTGGCCGCCGACTGACTATTCGGCGGCGTCTGGTGTTGGCACATCGTCGTTGCCACCCGATGCTTGATCGGCGTCTTTCTTGGGCGCGCGGCGGCGGCGGGGTTTTGGTTTGGGCGCAGCATCGTCTGACGCAGATTCCGGGGTATCCACCACAGCCATGCCATCCGTGTCCCCTTCGGCGACAGGCAAAGCATCGGGCTGGGCGGCATCGCCGGGGTCCGTGGCCGGATCGGATGCAGCAGTTTCCTGCCGTTCGGCCCGTTCCGCATCGCGCTGCGCCTGACGTTCCCGATTTTCCTTTTCCTGCTGTTCGCGACGCGCATCCAGTTCTTTTTGCGCTTCGGCCAGCATGCGGGAATAATGTTCGGAATGCTGTTGGAAGTTTTCGAACGCCACGCGGTCACCGGACAGCTGTGCGTCCCGTGCCAGCTGGGTGTATTTTTCGATGATCTGTTGCGGCGTGCCGCGCACTTTGCCTTCGGGACCGGAACTGTCGAACACGCGGTTCATGATGTTGCCGACAGACCGATTGTTGTTCCGGTTCTTGTTGGAACGGTTGCGCGACTTAGAATTTCTCATTGATGCAGATGGCCTTTTTGGGGCGGTAGCGTTTTTCCATGTCCCGGCGTTGCGGCGCGTCTGGGATCAGGTTTTATGGGTTAACTGTCCCGGCGGCAAAGCCTGCCCTTGGACTGGGTTCATGAAACATTTTTGCCCGTACGGAACAAGCGTTTTTTGCACCCTTAACGGGGTTTTCGCCCGATTCAGCCACGTTTTGCCTGCACAACACGATCCCTGCCGTCGAAATCAGGCAGAATCGCAACCTGTGTGAAACCCGCATCCCGAAACAGTGACGCCACCGTTGGACCTTGGGTTGATCCAATTTCCACCAGCACACGGCCCTGTGGGGCCAGATATGCGGCAGCCTGCGCTGCGATGCGGCGGTAAAACGACAGCCCATCCGCTTCGTCGGTCAATGCGACGCGCGGTTCGTGCGACAATTCCGGCGCCAGTCCCGGCATTTCATCGGCTGCGATATAAGGCGGGTTGGATACGATCAAATCCACCGGCCCGGTCATCTGGGCAAACAGGTCACCCTGATGCCAGACCACACGATCCGTTAACGACAGGGCATCTGCATTGATTTTCGCGACCGCCAGGGCCTTGCCCGACACATCGATCCCAACGCCGGTTGCGCTGGGGCGATCGGCCAACACTGACAACAGTATGCAGCCCGATCCTGTTCCCAAATCCCAAACCGTTTCAAACGGCACCTTCAGCGCCGCGTCGACAAGGGTTTCTGTATCCGGGCGGGGGTCAAGAACATCGGACGTCACCACAAACCGGTGTTTCCAGAAATCCCGGTATCCCCTGATGTGGGACATGGGCACCCGCGCCAAGCGCAGCTTTACGAAATCTTCAAACCGATCTTCGCGCGATACATGGTCATCCGCGTGATCCAGAAACCTGCGGGGGCCAGCGGCTTCCCACAATTGGCGGGCTTCGCGCCTGCCATCGCCCAACGCATTCAACCGCTGGGCGGCGGCGGCCAAGATTGCATCAATGCGGGACGCGGTCACCCGTTCATGTCCGCCAATTGGCGCGCTTGGGTTTCGGATGTCAGCGCGTCGATGATTTCATCCAGATCACCGGCCATGATCGCGTCCAGCTTATAAAGCGTCAGGTTGATGCGATGATCTGACATGCGCCCTTGCGGAAAGTTATAGGTGCGGATGCGTTCAGACCGATCACCCGATCCCACCTGCGCCTTGCGATCGGCAGACCGTTCGCCGTCAATGCGCTGGCGTTCCATGTCATACAGCCGGGTCTTCAATACCTGCATCGCGATTTCGCGGTTGCGGTGTTGGGATTTTTCCGACGACGTGACCACCAACCCTGTGGGCAGGTGTGTGATCCGCACGGCGGAATCAGTGGTGTTCACATGCTGCCCACCCGCGCCAGACGACCGCATCGTATCAATCCGCAGATCATTGGCGTTGATTTCGATGTCCACATCTTCTGCTTCGGGCAGAACCGCGACCGTGGCGGCAGATGTGTGCACCCGCCCCTGGCTTTCCGTTGCAGGCACGCGTTGCACCCGGTGAACCCCGGATTCATATTTCATCTTTGCGAACACACCGTCACCTTTGATATGGGCGGTGACTTCTTTGATGCCGCCCAGGTCACTTTCCTGATGTTCGATGATTTCAAACTTCCAGCCTTTGGCTTCGGCATATCGTTGATACATCCGCAAAAGATCACCCGCGAACAAGGCGGCTTCGTCCCCACCGGTGCCGGGTCGGATTTCCAGCATGGCCGGGCGGGCGTCTGCTGCATCTTTGGGCAACAGGGCAAGCTGCAAGGCGCGTTCAATGTCAGGCAGTTCCGCTTTCAGGGTTGGCAGTTCTTCTTCTGCCAATTCCTTCATATCGGGATCGTCCAGCATGGCTTCCGCCTCTGCCATGTCGGACAGCAGGGTCTGATAGCGCCGCACCTGTTCAACAACCGGCTTCAGATCCGAATATTCTTTGGCCAAGGCCGCAATATCACCCGACCCTTCGGCCATCTGCGCCTCAAGGAATTCGAACCGTTGGGTGATCTGGATCAGCGTGTCTTCTGCAATCATGTAAATGGGGGTCGCCGATTGCCGTCAGCCCGTCAAGGGCGATATTCGGCCAATCACAGGTTCACGGTCGCCAGCCACCCTTCGATCCGCGCCTTGTTCACGCCCAGATCAGACTGCCCATAGACCAGATGACTGTCGATGATCAAAAGATCGTTGATCAGGGTCACATGCGTCACATCTGGAAAGCCCCACATCCGGGACCGGTGCACGAACATGCGTGTGTTGTGCACGTCGCTTTCAACTTCGATCGTGCGGGGGGATGCGGCGATTGTATCCATCAAAGACGCCAGCTGTTCCGCCGATGGCGCAGGCACGACCACCCGGTGCCCGCCGGCCCGGGCCACAACGCCCACATCCGCGTTTGCGATGCGGGGGGCGAAATGTTTGCCCCCAATCGGCGCAAGCCGCACAAACAGGGTTCCGGCCGCAAATGCCAGCAGCCCAACAATGACCAGAATTTTCAACATGGCGCGTGATCCTAGCGGTAGCTGACCCCCGGAAGGATCGACAGCAGTTCAAACATCAGGTTCGCAGCCGTCAGGGCCGTGTTCCCGGTTGTGTCATACATGGGGCTGACCTCAACCATATCAAACCCCACGATGTTCAAACCGCGCAACGCGCGGATCAGTTCCATTGCCTGCGGTGTGGTCAGCCCACCGATTTCCGGCGTCCCGGTGCCGGGGGCATAGGCCGGGTCAAGGCTGTCGATATCGTATGTGATGTAACACGGATGATCGCCAATCGCGTCTTTGATCGCTGTGCCCAGCGGCGTCAGCGATTTGTGCCACAGTTCGGGGGCGATGATCATGTTGAACCCCCAACCGGCGGCTTCCGAAAAATCTTCTGCGGTATATCCGGTGCCCCGCAAGCCGACCTGATAAACCAGATCAGGCACGATCAACCCTTCTTCAAAGGCACGGCGGAATACGGTGCCATGGGTTTCGCGTTCGCCGAACATTTCGTCGTTCACATCCGCATGGGCATCCACATGTACGAGCGCGACGGGCCCATGTTTCTTTGCAATCGATCGCAGGATCGGCAGCGTTAGCGAATGATCGCCCCCCATGGTGGCCGGGATCACGTTGTAATCATGCAGCCGGTCATAGGCCGCTTCGATAATCTTCAGGCTGTCTGCCAAGCTGAAGGTGTTGATCGACACATCGCCCATGTCCGCCATCTGCAAACTGTCGAACGGTGCGGCGCCGGTTTGCAGGTTATAAGGGCGGATCATCGCGCTTTCCTGCCGGATCTGTTTTGGCCCAAACCGCGTGCCCGACCGCCATGACGTGCCAATGTCCATCGGGATGCCCATGAACACCACATCCAATCCTTCGGGGCTGTCAGCTTCGGGAAGTCGCATGAATGTTTGCGGGCCAGCGAACCGGGCCAGATCATTGCCGGAAATGGGTTGGTTGGGCATGGTGCGGTCTCTCCTGTCGTTGCGAAACGCTAGATCGTTTCTGACAGCGTTGCTAGCCGTCTTGTGCGGCCATGTCGGCCTGATGGCGACGCCACGCGTGCCGGACCCACCGCAGGCTGATCCCCAAAACCACCACAGACATCACCAGACCAAAGAATTGGCTGATCATCGATGCCACCTGCGCAATCTGCGTTGCAAACACATAGCCAAGGCCCACATAGGCCCCCACCCAGATCGCGGCCCCCGGCACTGCGAACACTGTGAACCGCAACCACGCCATCCCACCTGCACCACACAGATAGTTCACATAGGGGCCCGTTGGGCTGACAATCGTATGGCTTGCCAAAACCGCGGCCCCGCCCCGCTGATCCAGAAGGGTCCGGCTTTTGTGCACAAGGCGGGCCATTTTCGGATGCTGCGCAAACATGGCGAGAATCCGTGGACCTGCGCGGGATGCGATGGCAAAGGCAATTTGATCGCCCACGACGAATGCCACGAACGCAGCGACCATGACCTGCCAAAGAACCAGATCCCCGGTTGCGGCAAAGGCACCGGCGGCCAAGACCATCATCGACGCAGGAACAGGCACCGCCAAACAACCCAAGGCCACGCAGGCAAAGATCACCAACAGCCCATAGTCGGGGATCAGGCTGATGATCGTTTCGGTCATTGCGAATTGGCCCGATGCGCCGCTGCAGCCGCCACGACCATCGCGTTCAATTCATCCAGCGTCATCCCTTCCCGTGCGGCAATGTCTGACAGGCGAATTCGGCCCCGGTCCTGGGGCGTCAGTTGAAACAGATCTTCCAGCATGGGTCTGGGCAGATCATACGACATCGCCACATAGCGCGGCGTCATCCATGGCTTCAGGGTTTCATCTTTGTGGCGGGGGTCGTTGAAATAGATGAAATCCAAAAGCAGCGTGCCTGCGAACCAAAGGACAGCAATCATGGAAACAGCAAACACGCCAACGGCCAAATAGTGTTTTCGGATGAACGACCCTGCGCGGATCATGGCTGCGGCCTCCTGAATGTGTGGGGCGGACGATGCTTGCCCCGGTTGGTGGTACGGATGGGGCGGGATATTCCGTCGCAATTTTCTGCACTGCGGTATGTACGGGGGGTGTACAGGGGGTGTACGGGGTGTGCCCCCCGAATTTCGGGGCCAGTCAGCGCCCCCGTTCGCGCAGATTCCAACAGTACAGGCACATCAATTCCATGCCCACATGGGCGCCTGCAATGGCCGTGGCCCCAGTGGTATCAAAGGGGGGCGACACTTCGACCACATCGCCACCTTTCATGTTGATCCCACGCAAGTCGCGCAAGATCGCAGCGGCCTGCGCAGACGACAGCCCGCCCCAGACGGGCGTGCCTGTCCCGGGCGCAAAGGCGGGGTCCAGACAGTCAATATCAAAGGTTAGAAACACCGGATGATCGCCCACGATGCCCCTAATCTGCGCGGCGGTTTCAGCCGGCGTTTGCGCATGCACCTGCGGGGCATCAATCACATGGCATCCCGCGTCATAATCGTTCTGTGTCCGAATGCCGACCTGCACCGATTTTTCGGGCACAATCAGCCCTTCCTTGAAGGCTTTGTAGAACATGGTGCCGTGGTCGATCCGGTCCATATCGTCATCGGGCCATGTATCGGAATGCGCATCAAACTGGATCAGCGCCATGGGGCCAAACTGTTCCGCAAAGGCCCGCAAGGTTGGAAATGTGATATAGTGATCACCCCCCAACCCCAGATATCCGCACCCCGCATTGAGAATTGTTGAAACATGCGCCGTCAACGCCGGGGGAAACGACCGGGTGTCGGCATAGTCAAACGCGACATCACCATAGTCGCAGATGTTGAAATCCGTCAGCGGATTGATGTCCCATCCGTAGGGCGGATCACAGGGTTGCAAGGTGCTGGCTTCGCGGATTGCGCGCGGGCCAAGACGGGTGCCCGGACGGTTGGTGACGGCCTGATCAAAGGGGATGCCCGTGACGGCCATATCCATCCCGGTCAGGTCTTTGGTATAGGGTCTGCGCATATAGGATGTCACCCCGCCAAAGGCGTTTTCAAACGAAAGCCCACGCTGGCTGTTACGGTTCAGCGCGCCATCAACATCATCGGCTGCATCTTTCAGGGCCATTCACCCCTCCATCGGTAGGGCGCGTTCAACGACACGCGCAAAAAAGCTGGCCCCATAGGGGGCGGCTTCATCATTAAAGTCAAAACCCGGATTGTGAAGGGCCGGCCCATCGCCCTGCCCCAGATATAGATAACACCCGGGCCGGGTATTCAGCATATAGGCGAAATCTTCGGCACCCATTTCCTTGGGGTGGTCTGTCACCACATCCACACCCACTTCACCAGCCACATCAGCGGCAAAGGCCGTTTCAACAGAATGGTTCACCGTGGCCGGATAGCTTTCGATCAGATCAACCTGCACCGCCACCCCGAAACTGGCGGCTGCGCCTTGACCCAGCGCGGTCATCCGGTCCCGGATCAGCTGGCGCACATCTTCGGAAAATGTGCGAATGGTGCCGCCCATGCGCACGGTTTCGGGCACGATGTTTTCTGCGGTTCCCGTGTGGATTTCTGTCAGTGATATCACCGCCGCATCCGCCGCAGGCACATTGCGCGACACGATAGTGGGAATCGCCTGACCCAGTGACAGCGCCGCCGGGATCGGATCAACCGTTTGGTGCGGATATGCCCCGTGCCCGCCCTGCCCCGTGATCGTGATATCAAAAGTATCGACCGCCGCCATAATGGGCCCCGGCGTGGTGTGAAATGTCCCCAATGGTTTGCCGGGCAACGTGTGCAGCGCGAACACTTGGCGGATGTCGAACTGATCCATGATCCCGGCATCGACCATGACCCCGGCCCCACCGCCATCTTCTTCGGCGGGTTGAAAGATCAGTGCCACAGTCCCAGCAAAGTTCCGCGTTTCCGCCAGATACCGCGCCGCGCCCAGCAACATGGTGGTGTGCCCGTCATGGCCGCAGGCATGCATCTGGCCGGGCGTTTCGCTGGCGTAATCTGCCCCTGTGGTTTCCAAGATCGGCAGCGCATCCATATCAGCCCGCAAACCCACCGTCGGCCCCGGTTTTGCCCCATGGATCAGGGCCACCATGCCGGTTTCCGCGATCCCTGTGTGCAGGGCGTCCACGCCAATCTCACGCAATCTGTCTGCCACATAGGCCGCTGTCTTAGGAAGTTGGAAACCAAGTTCGGGCATCTTGTGCAGGGTCTGACGCCAAACCTTCATGTCGTCTGCAAATTCTGCGATGCGGTTGACGATGGGCATGGGGTGACCTCCTATGCGAACCATCACCAGATGCGGGGCGAATGGCAATGGGCAAAGATGATCTGATCCACGATCCAAACGGCGGGATTGACCGGTTGTTGGAAATCATGCGCCGGCTGCGCGACCCTGACACCGGCTGCCCGTGGGATATTGAACAGACATTTGAAACGATTGCGCCTTACACAATCGAAGAAGCCTACGAAGTGGCAGATGCCATCGAACGCGCAAACATGGCGGATTTGAAAGGCGAATTGGGCGATCTGCTGTTGCAGACTGTCTATCACACCGCCATCGGAGAAGAGGCTGGCCATTTCACGTTCCACAGTGTCGCCGATGCCATCAGCGACAAGATGGTCGACCGCCACCCCCACGTGTTTGGCGACGAAAGCCGCGAAAAATCAGCCGAACAACAGACCCGTGATTGGGAAACGGTCAAGGCCGCAGAACGGGCCGCCCGCGATGAAAAAGGTGTTCTGGACGGTGTTGCACTGGGCCTGCCCGCCCTTTTGCGCGCGATGAAGCTGCAAAAACGGGCCGCCCGGGTTGGATTCGACTGGCCGGATGTGTCCCATGTTCTGGACAAAGTACGCGAAGAAATCGCCGAACTGGAAGACGCACACACCCCAGCGGAATGGGAAGAAGAATTCGGTGATCTGTTATTTGTTCTGGCCAATCTGGCCCGACACAAAGGCGTCGATCCCGAAGCGGCGTTAAGGGCTGCAAATGCCAAATTCGTGCGCCGTTTCGAATTTATCGAAGCAGCCCTTGCCGCCGAAGGGCGCAAGCCGGATCAATCCGATCTGGCCGAAATGGATGCCCTGTGGGACGCAGCAAAAAGGGCGGAAAAAGGTTTGTAACATTTTTCTGATATTTTTAGTCAGGATATTGACCTTACTATTTCAGTCGGAAATATAGCGGCAGAATTTCAAACGGAGATTGCCCCTATGTCGTACCTGCGCACATCTGCCCTTGCCCTGATGGCTGCTTCCATTGCAGCCCCCGCTTTTGCTGACGAAGTGAACATCTATTCCTATCGCCAGCCTGAACTGATGGCCCCGCTGACCGATGCGTTCACCGCTGAAACGGGCATCGACGTGAACGTCGTTTTCTTGAACAAGGGCATGGTGGAACGCCTGCAAGCCGAAGGCGACCAATCCCCTGCTGACGTGGTATTTACCGTTGATATTTCGCGGCTGGCCGGTGTGGTCGATGCGGGTTTGACCCAGCCCGTGCAATCCGAAAGCCTGATGGCGAACATCCCATCCGACCTGCGCGATCCTGACAACCATTGGTTCGGCGTGACCACCCGCGCCCGGATCGTCTATGCCTCCAAAGACCGGGTCGACCCGTCCGAAGTCACAACCTACGAAGATCTGGCGGACCCAAAATGGGAAGGGCGCATCTGCACCCGGTCCGGTACACATGCCTATATGGTTGCCCTGACATCTGCCCACCTGCACCACTATGGCGAAGCGGCAACACTGGACTGGCTGGAAGGCGTGAAGTCGAACCTGGCACGCAAACCGCAAGGCAACGACCGCGCACAGGTCAAGGCAATCTGGGCTGGTGAATGCGACATTTCATTGGGCAACACCTATTACATGGGCAAAATGCTGGAAGATGACGAACAGCAGGAATGGGCAAACAGCGTGAACGTGCTGTTCCCAGAATTCGAAGGCCACGGCACCCATGTCAACATTTCAGGCGTGGCGATGACCAAAGCATCCCCCAACCCCGAAAACGCGGTCAAGTTGATGGAATTCCTTGCCTCTCCCACGGCGCAGGAAATCTATGCCGCAGCAAACTATGAATACCCCGTCGCCCCCGGCACACAGGCCGTCGATCTGGTACAGTCGTGGGGCGAATTCACGGCAGATGACGTGAACCTGGCCGATATTGCAGCCCTGCGCCCTGCGGCAATCCGCTTGACGGAAACGGTTGATTACGACGGCTAAATCGGGCGGTGGGTTTCACCCACCCTACAGACAGCCAAAAGGCCGGGGTCAAATGCCCCGGCCTTTTTCATATGCAGTGGTGTGGGATGGGTAACCCCATGAACCTTCAGTTCTTCTGCAAATCCATGCCCAGCATCCAGTTGCCTTCAGGCCAGAAGGCATGAAATGCAAAAGCAAACATCACATCATGGGGCAGATTTTCCCCGGTTTGGGCATCGCGCACGCGCACTGTGCCCACATCTTTGCCATTGGCGATGATCCCGTCATCCAGGGCAGACGCCTGCCCGGCAGCCCAGGTCAATTCCACCCCCGCTTCGCGAATGCGGGCGGTTTCAGACAGCCGTTCCAAGGGCCATGCCCGGTCCCCGACCCGCACAACGCGCGACACCGGATGAATGCCGTGCGGTGGCATTTCACCGTTGTACAAAAACGGCCTGCGGTTGCTGTCATACCGCTGATACGGATTGCGGCCATAGGCGCGCGGCCATTCGGGTTCCATCATCACGGCCCCATCGGGGTTGCGGGCTTTGAATTCAGCCCAGCTTTCCATCCATGTGGGCAATGCGGTCAGTTCGACACCTGTCATATCACCCACGATGCCCGTGCCGATCGCCTGTTGCCACCAGCTTTGGGTTTCGCGGTCATACATGACCATGTCCGAATTGCGCAGTTTGCCAGACACGCCAAAGGTCAGAACCTGTCCGTTCACGCGCCGATCAAAGGTGATGCCGGAATTGCACAACGGGCAGAAGGTCACAGCAATGGGCACACCGCCGACGGTGTCATTCACAATTTCATGCCATGTCAGATAGCGGATCGGATAGGCCCGGGGCACTTCGCCTTCGAATTCGACGGTGATCACCGGTTCGCGTTCCCCGATCCGCCGTTCGTCTGCCGCAGCCATAAAGTTCGGGTCTGACAGCGCGGGAATTCCGTCTTTCGGTGGACCCCCAGACAGGATTTCAGTCCAATTGCCGACCGTGGTCTTTTCGAAATCGGTGTCGGGCCATTCGAATTTCCAAAATTCCGGGCTGGACAGTGCCGCGCTTGCCGCAACCGCAAATGCACAGGCAAGGGAAAGGGGTTTCAAGAACATGGGGGCCTCCTCCGCAATTGGGAGAAGGCTAGCCAATCGCGGGGCTTTCGCACAGCCCCCCACACGATGATGTGTTGTGCTGTTACGCGCTGGGGTTGGCCCAACGGTGACGCAAATGGACAGACGCCGGGAACCGCAGCGCAAGGGAAATCGCGGTGATGGCACTTGCGGCTGTCCAAAACGTTAATCCGGCAAAGGTCGCCATATTGTACCGTTCCGATAAGGGCTGGGTCAGCACATCCATGAACTCCACGCCTTCGGCTTCGCCGATCAAGCGGGTCATCACCATGGCCTCAAACACAAAGGCGGCAAGGCTGACGCCGACAAAACCCGTGACCATAAAGGGCAGCATATCCTTGAACGCTGGTTTGCCCGGATGCAGCGTCAGATAAGGCACGGCAAAAAAACGCACCACGAAAAACGGCACCAGCGTGGCCAGCAGCACGATGATGTTCAAATGCGCAAACAGCCCCAAGGGCCCCGCGAAAAAGATCAGCCCAAACGCGGCCAGCCACAGCGCACTGCAAAACCCAACAAAGCGCAGGCCCAGTTTTATGTCAGCCACTATCTTTCCCCCAAAGTGTGAAACCGGGGGCCTTGGCCCCCGATTTGCATCAGTCGATCACGCGCACGGCGACCATATGGTCCGGTTCGCCCGTGATTTGCAGTGTGCTGGCATCGCCGCGTTTGATCTTATCCAACACATCCAGCCCATCGGTCACGCGACCGACGACCGTGTATTGCCCGTTCAGGAACGCACCTTCGGCGAACATGATGAAAAACTGGCTGTTGGCGGAATCCGGGCTTTGCGACCGGGCCATGCCAACAACACCGCGTTCAAACGGAACATCCGAAAATTCGGCATCGATGTCATCCAGATCAGACCCGCCTGTCCCGGCGCGCCCCAGATTTCCACCGATCTTGCCGTGTTCCCCGTCGCCCGTTTGCGCCATGAAACCGTCAATCACACGGTGGAAATAGACGCCATCGTAAAACCCCTGTTCCGCCAACGCCGTAATCTGGGCCACGTGATTGGGGGCGACATCTTCCAGCAAATCAATGGTGATCGTGCCTTCGCCGGCAAAGCCTTTGACATCAATTTCAATGCCAGCCGCGAACGCCGGGCTGGCGGTCAGGGCCAACAGGGCAGCCAGCTTACGCATCGGCGGCAACCTTGACGCTGATCATGCGGTCTGGGTTCGCCGGTGGTTCGCCCCGCGTGATCGCATCAACATGTTCCATGCCATCAATGACACGGCCATAGACGGTGTATTGGCGGTTCAGGAAATGGTTGTCCTTGAAATTGATAAAGAATTGGCTGTTGGCCGAATTCGGATTTTGTGACCGGGCCGCACCCAATGTGCCACGATCGTGGGGAATGCCCGAAAATTCGGCGGGCAAGTCTTTCAGTTGGGATCCGCCTGTGCCAGCCCGGCCAAGGTTGAACCCATCTTCCATATCGCCATGTTCCACATCGCCGGTTTGCGCCATGAACCCATCGATCACACGGTGGAACGCCACGTTGTCATATTCACCGGACCGGGCCAGTTCTTTCATCCGGTCACAATGCATCGGGGCAATATCGGTCAGCAGTTCAATGGTGACAGTGCCGTCTTTCAGTTCCATCAGGATGGTGTTTTCTGGGTCTTTGATATCGGCCATGGCGGCGGTCCTTTCGTAAACTTTCGGGGGATAGGTAAGGCGAACGGACGCAAAGGGAAACCCCGGTTGACCTTCTTGATCTGATGAGGTCCTTAAAGACCATCACAGACAGGAGCATCGCCAATGGCTTGGACCCCGCTTTCAGATATGGACGTCACCGGAAAACGTGTTTTGGTGCGGGTGGATATCAACGTGCCTGTCGAAGACGGACGGGTGACCGACGCAACCCGGATCAACCGGATCGTTCCCACCGTTCAGCACATTCTGGATGCGGGCGGAACGCCCATTCTGGTGGCCCATTTCGGGCGCCCCAAAGGCCAAGTGGTGCCAGACATGTCGCTGCGGATCGTCTTGCCCGCTTTGGAACAGGCATTGGGGCAAACGGTTAAATTCACAGAACTTGATGCTGCCGCAGACGCCATTGCGTTCAACAAGAACCAACCGATCCTTCTGGAAAACATCCGCTTTGAACCGGGCGAAGAAAAAAATGATCCGGCTTTGGCCGACCGTCTGGCAGCGTTGTGTGATGTCTATTGCAACGATGCGTTTTCTGCAGCCCACCGGGCCCATGCCTCAACCACGGCAGTGGCGCAGCTGCGCCCGTCTTGCGCGGGCATGCTGATGGCCGCTGAACTTTCGGCACTGGAAGCTGCGTTGGGCACGCCAAAGCGGCCGGTTGTGGCTGTTGTGGGCGGTGCCAAAGTGTCGACCAAGCTGGATTTGCTGGGCAATCTTGTGTCCAAGGTGGATCATCTGGTGATCGGTGGCGGGATGGCAAACACGTTTCTGGCAGCCCAAGGCATCGCTGTGGGCACATCTTTGTGTGAACATGATCTTGCGGACACCGCACGCGCCATTTCCGCCAAGGCCGCCGATGCAGGCTGCGCACTGCATTTGCCAACCGACGTGGTGGTGGCCCGCGAATTTGCGGCAAATGCACCGAATGAAACAGTGCCTGCGGATGCCTGTCCGTCTGATGCAATGATTTTGGATGCGGGCCCCGAAACGGTCGCCCAAATCGGAGAGGTGTTTGCAAAAGCCAAAACCGTGATCTGGAACGGCCCGTTGGGTGCGTTTGAAATCACCCCATTCGATCGCGCCACTGTGGCCGCGGCACAGGCGGCTGCAACCCTGACCAAAATGGGCAAGCTGACATCTGTGGCCGGGGGCGGCGATACCGTTGCCGCATTGAACCACGCAGGCGTTGCCGGTGATTTCACCTATATTTCAACGGCAGGCGGGGCCTTTCTTGAATGGATGGAAGGCAAGACCCTGCCCGGCGTCGCCGCACTGGGTTAAACGGGGCCAATTGCACGTTGCCGCCCACGCGCTGCCGTACAGTTAGCGCAACCGTTATTGAAACCTTCACCCTGCCCCCCTACGGAAGGGGCACGTAATGTCACACGACCGGAGCGCGCCCATGCCGAACCCAGATCAACTCGCCAAAATCAAAGCAGGCCAGGGTTTCATCGCTGCATTGGATCAAAGCGGCGGATCGACGCCAAAGGCGCTGCGTCTGTACGGCGTTGAAGAACACGAATACGCCAACGACGACGAAATGTTCGACAAGATCCATGAAATGCGCACGCGGATCATCAATGCGCCAGCCTTTAACGGTGACAAAGTGATTGGTGCGATCCTGTTTGAAAACACCATGGACCGCAAAGTGGGCGATAAACCATCTGCAGCCGCCCTTTGGGAAGATAACGGCGTGGTGCCATTCTTGAAAGTCGACAAAGGGTTGGAAGCCGCGCAAAACGGCGTGCAGCTGATGAAACCGATCCCGGGATTGGATGATCTTTTGAAACGGGCCGTGGATCACGGCGTGTTTGGCACAAAGATGCGGTCCGTCATCGATGCGGCTAACGCCGCCGGCATTCAGGCCATCGTGGATCAGCAATTTGATATTGGCCGGCAAATCATGTCGCATGGGTTGATCCCCATCATCGAACCCGAAGTCACGATTTCAATCAGCGACAAGGCACAGGCAGAAGATCTGCTGCGGGACGCCATTATGTCCCAGTTGGATTCCCTGTCTGAAGACCAGACTGTGATGCTGAAACTGACCCTGCCCGAAGTGGACAACCAGTATAAGTCGCTGATCGACCATCCCCGGGTGGCATCGGTGGTTGCCCTATCTGGGGGATATTCGCGCGCCGAAGCGAACGATCGCCTGTCCCGGCAAACGGGCATGATTGCAAGTTTTTCACGCGCCCTGACCGAAGGGTTGTCGGCGCAGCAAAGTGATGCGGATTTCAATGCCGCCATTGCAGCCACGATTGACAGCATTCACGCCGCATCCGTCGCCGGTTGACCCCGCTTTGCCCGCGCGCCGTGGTGCAACCATGGCAGCGGGGCCACAGTTGGGTGCCCACACAGCGATCAATGGATTCCCTTATGATTCGATTTGGGGTATGACGCCGTAAGCCCACCAAAAATATGGGCACAGAGGCAGAGCATGAACCACCAGCGGACCGATTGGGCATCCATTGCCATCGTTCTGGTCGCAATGACATTTGCGGCCTATTTCTGTTTTTCTGCAGTACAGGGCGAACTGGGCATTCTGCGCCGCGCCGAATATCAGGCAGAGGCCGCATCGCTTCGCGCGGAACTGGATGATTTGACACAACAAATTGCCCAAATGGAAAACAAGACCCACCGATTGTCTGACGGTTATCTTGACCTTGACCTGCTGGATGAACGCGTCCGCGATGTGCTGGGCCGTGTTCACAAAGACGATCTGGTTCTTCAGTAACGCCCCCCCTGTTGCCACTGCATAGCAGGCTTGCAGGAAACCGTTTTGCACTTCGGAACTTTCTGTGGCAAAAATAGTTTAACATTAAACTATTTGACCAATGGGGTGTTCATGGCCGCAAAGAAACCCAAGCAAGCAAACGTATCGAAAGATGATTTGCTGCACTATTACCGTGAAATGCTGCTGATCCGCCGCTTCGAAGAAAAAGCGGGCCAATTGTATGGCATGGGGCTGATTGGCGGTTTTTGCCATTTGTACATCGGGCAAGAAGCCGTTGTTGTCGGTTTGGAAGCCGCCGCAGAAGAAGGTGACAAGCGCGTCACATCTTACCGCGACCACGGGCACATGCTGGCGTGCGGAATGGACCCCAAAGGCGTGATGGCCGAACTGACAGGCCGCGAAGGGGGTTATTCCAAAGGCAAGGGCGGCTCCATGCACATGTTTTCGAAAGAAAAACATTTCTACGGCGGTCATGGGATCGTTGGCGCGCAGGTGCCGATTGGTGCCGGTTTGGCCTTTGCTGACAAATACAAGGGCAACGGTCGCGTATCCTTCGCCTATTTCGGCGATGGGGCCGCGAACCAAGGTCAGGTCTATGAAACATTCAACATGGCGGCCCTTTGGGAATTGCCGGTGATTTTCGTGATCGAAAACAACCAATACGCCATGGGCACATCACAACAGCGATCCACGTCATCTGCTGAAATCTGGGAACGGGGCAAGGCATTCGGCATCCCCGGCGAAGCGGTTGACGGCATGGATGTGCTGGCCGTGCGCGAAGCGGGGGAAAAGGCTGTTGCCCACTGCCGCGCAGGCAAAGGGCCCTATATTCTGGAAGTCAAAACCTATCGCTACCGCGGGCATTCGATGTCGGACCCTGCGAAGTACCGCACCCGCGAAGAAGTGCAGAAAATGCGCGAAGAACGCGACTGCATCGAACGTGTCCGTGAAATGCTGCTGACTGGCAAACACGCCAGCGAAGATGAACTGAAAGCAATCGACAAAGACATCAAAGCGATTGTGAACGAAGCGGCTGAATTTTCAAAAGAAAGCCCGGAACCCGATGTGTCGGAACTTTATACAGACATCTACGCAGACGAAATCCCGCAGGAGGTTGCGTAACAATGGCAACTGAAATCCTTATGCCCGCCCTGTCCCCCACCATGGAAGAAGGGACATTGGCCAAATGGCTGGTCAAAGAAGGCGACACGGTCGCATCCGGCGACATCATGGCCGAAATCGAAACCGACAAAGCGACGATGGAATTTGAAGCTGTCGACGAAGGTGTGATCGGCAAAATCCTGATCGCCGAAGGCACCGAAGGGGTCAAGGTGAACACACCCATCGCCGTTCTTTTGGAAGATGGCGAAAGCGCAGACGACGTCGCCGATGCAAAACCGGCCGCCGCGCAGACGGATACGGACGAACCCGCTGCCGCCGCCCCAGCGGCCGCAGTACCGGTCAAGCCCAAGGTCGTCGAAGAAGCACTGCCCGAAGGCACAAAAATGAAAACCCAAACCGTCCGCGAAGCGCTGCGCGACGCGATGGCCGAAGAAATGCGCATCGACGAAGACGTCTATCTGATGGGTGAAGAAGTCGCCGAATATCAGGGCGCCTACAAGGTATCCCAAGGCCTGTTGGATGAATTTGGGGCCAAGCGCGTGATTGACACGCCAATTACCGAACACGGGTTTACGGGCATTGCGGTCGGTGCGGCCTTTGGCGGTTTGAAACCCATCGTGGAATTCATGACCTTCAATTTTGCCATGCAGGCGATTGACCAAATCATCAACTCTGCCGCGAAAACCCTCTATATGTCTGGCGGTCAAATGGGCGCGCCGATGGTCTTCCGTGGCCCAAACGGGGCGGCCGCCCGCGTTGGCGCGCAACACAGCCAGGATTATGCCGCGTGGTACGCATCGATCCCCGGATTGAAGGTGGTGCAACCCTACTCAGCCGCTGATGCCAAGGGCCTGTTGAAATCCGCAATCCGTGATCCGAACCCGGTTGTGTTTTTGGAAAACGAAATCCTGTACGGGCAAACCTTTGAAGTGCCTGACATGGATGACTACACCGTGCCATTGGGCAAGGCCCGCATCTGGCGCGAAGGCGATGACATCACCCTCGTCAGCTTTGGCATCGGGATGAAATACGCCTTGGAAGCCGCTGACAAACTGGCCGCCGAAGGCGTCGCCGCAGAAGTCATCGACCTGCGCACCATCCGCCCAATGGACCACGACACGGTCATCGAAAGCGTGAAAAAAACCAACCGTTGCGTCACCATCGAAGAAGGTTTCCCGGTCTGTTCGATCGGCAACCACCTGTCGGCTGTGTTGATGGAACAGGCGTTCGATTATCTGGATGCCCCGGTGATCAATTGCACGGGCAAGGACGTGCCAATGCCCTATGCTGCGAACCTTGAAAAGCTGGCGCTGGTCACGACGGATGAAGTGATCGAAGCCGCCAACAAAGTCCTCTATCGTTAAGGGAAACAGATCATGGCAACAGAAATTCTCATGCCCGCCCTGTCCCCCACGATGGAGGAAGGCACGTTGGCCAAATGGCTGGTCAAAGAAGGCGACACTGTCGCATCTGGCGATCTTTTGGCAGAAATTGAAACCGACAAAGCCACCATGGAATTTGAAGCCGTCGACGAAGGCGTGATCGGCAAGATCATGGTCGCCGAAGGCAGCGAAGGGGTCAAAGTCAACACCCCCATCGCGGTCCTGTTGGAAGATGGCGAAGACATGGGCGATGTTGATAAAGCCCCGAAATCCGATCCGGCCGACAGCAATGTGGCACCCGCCAGCGCATCAGACGCAACGGCCCCCGCACCGGGGCATGGGCGCGGCGCAACAGACGCCACCCCGGCACCTGCAGCCCCCGCAAAAGACGGAAATCGGATCTTTGCATCCCCCCTTGCGCGGCGCATTGCATCGCAAAAGGGGCTGGATCTGTCCCAAATCAACGGGTCAGGCCCCAAAGGCCGGATCGTGAAAGCGGATGTCGAAGGCGTGGATGCAACAGCCCCCGCGGCGGCGGCCCAAGCCACAGCTTCGGCCCCTGCGGCACAGGCAGCACCCGCACCTGTCGACCCATCAGCGATCGAAGCGATGTATCAGGGCCGCGACTTTGAAACGATCCCGCTAAATGGGATGCGCAAAACAATCGCCGCGCGCCTGACAGAGGCCAAACAAACAATCCCGCATTTCTACCTGCGCCGGGACATTCAATTGGACAACCTGTTGGCGTTCCGGTCCCAGCTGAACAAACAGTTGGAATCGCGCGGTGTGAAGCTTTCAATCAACGATTTCATCATCAAAGCCTGCGCTTTGGCCCTGCAATCCGTGCCTGCCGCAAACGCGGTCTGGGCAGGTGACCGTGTGCTTCAGATGAAAGCGTCCGATGTGGCCGTGGCTGTCGCCATCGAAGGCGGGTTGTTCACACCCGTGCTGCAAGATGCAGACATGAAATCCCTGTCCAGCCTAAGCGCTGAAATGAAAGATCTGGCCGGGCGCGCGCGCGACCGCAAATTGGCCCCCCACGAATATCAAGGCGGCAGCTTTGCGATTTCCAATCTGGGCATGATGGGCATCGAAAACTTCGACGCCGTGATCAATCCACCCCATGGCGCAATCCTGGCAGTTGGGGCCGGGGTCAAGAAGCCGGTTGTCACGCCAGAAGGTCAGATCGAAGTCAAGACCGTCATGTCCACCACCTTGTCCGTGGATCACCGCGTAATCGACGGTGCACTGGGGGCAGAACTGTTGGGCCACATCGTGGACAACCTTGAAAACCCGATGGGCATGCTCGCCTGATCTTCATTTTGCCAGAAATACTCTGGGCGGATTTTTAAGGAGGGCAACGCCCTCCTTAAAGGCCCATGCGGCCCAAGCATAAAACATCATGCCGCGCCCCCATGGGGGCGCGACAGTCAGATCAGGGTCACCTGACCACAATTTCAGGGCCCATGACCGCGTTCGGGATCGCCGTCGATATCCAAGGCACATAGGTCACAAGGATCAGGAAAATGAACATGATGCCCAGGAACGGCAGGGCAGCACGCACAACCCCCATCATGGACATATTCGCCACGCCAGCCGTCACAAACAGGTTCAATCCGACCGGGGGCGTGATCATCCCGATTTCCATATTGACCACCATGATGATGCCCAGATGGATCGGGTCGATGCCCAACTCAATCGCGATGGGGAACACAAGGGGTGCCACGATCACCAACAAACCTGATGGTTCCATGAACTGACCACCAATCAACAGGATCACATTCACCACGATCAGGAACATCACCGGGCCAAACCCGGCGCTTAACATCGCTTCGGTGATCTTTTGCGGGATTTGTTCATCGGTGATCACGTGCTTCAACAACAAGGCGTTCGCGATCACGAACATCAGCGTGATGACCAATTTTCCGGCATCAAACAATGTGCGCATGGTGTCACGATGCCAAAATGCCGTGACCAAGGCCCAAGGCGCCTGCAGCAAAGATTTGCGCTGACCATCCGGCCCCGCCAAGGGTCCCATGTCGCGGTAAATGAAGCTGGCCACAAGAAACGCATACAGCGACGCCACGGCGGCCGCTTCGGTCGGGGTGAAGATCGCACCTGTTACACCGGGCACACCATAAATCCCGATCATGATGATCCCAATCAAAAGCAGGCCCCATATGGCGTGACGGAAACTTTCCCAGATTTCACCCATGCCTGCGAATTGGCCCTTGGGCATATCCTTGATCCGGGCCATCACATAGATCCCGATCATCAGCATCAGCCCCGCAATCAACCCCGGCAAAACCCCGGCAAGGAACATGCGCCCCACCGAAACCTCGACCGCGGCGGCATAGACCACCATCACGATGGATGGCGGGATCAAAATGCCAAGGGTGCCGGCATTTGCGATCACGCCTGCTGCGAATTCCTTGGTGTATCCGACTTGACGCATGGCCGCGATGACGATGGTCCCGATGGCCACAACAGTGGCGGGCGACGACCCGGACAGGGCGGCAAAAATCATGCAGGCCAAAACACCCGCAATCGCCAGACCGCCGCGCAGGTGTCCAACCAACGCAATCGAAAACCGAATGATCCGTTGTGCTACCCCACCCGTTGACATGAACGACGACGCCAGAATGAAAAACGGAATAGCCAGCAGGGTTGAATGCCCTTCGAAGGCTTCGAACAACGTCTGTGCAACGGACGCCAGCGAACTGTCCGAAAATACAAGCAGGAACACCACAGACGAAAAGCCAAGCGAAATGGAAATCGGAACCCCGATCAGCATCAGCCCGATGACCATCACAAACAGAAGCAACACGTCCATCTTACACGCCCTCTTTCTTCAATTGTTCGGATGCAGCGGCGACTTCTTCTTCCGCTTCGTGCGACACGATCAACATGTCCTGTTCGCCCTTCCAGACGCGGATCGTGACCTGCACGAAACGGTACACCAGCAATGCCATTGACAGTGGCATCACCAGATACGGCACGACCTTTGGCATCTTTTCGTACGACATGCCTTCGTTGAACACATCCGCCAACCACGTCATGAAAAATGGCACCGGAATGTCTTGGGTTTCATACCACCCCTGACCCCGGAATTTGTCCGAAAAACCCGTTGGGAACCAACGCCCTTCGGTCGGGGGCAGATTTGCGAACGGCGCCCAGTAATCCCACGACCCTTTCAACAGCAACAGCGCGTAGACCAAGCAAACCGCGCAAGACACAAGCGCCAAACGCCGTTTCCAGACCGCCCCAAAGATGTTTACAACCGCGTCCACCCCCAGATGCGACGTCTTTTTCACGGCATAACTTGCGCCCAGCAAAACCAGCCACGCAAACAGGAACACCGTCAGTTCCAGCGCATAAAAGATGTTGGAATTGAACACATAGCGGGCAACCACATTGGCGAATGTCATGATCGTCATGACCCCCAATATGACTGCAATGATCGTTTCTTCGATCCGATCGACGAAGGATCGTTTCATCCCCTGCCCCCCTTTTTCAGATACAAAAAGGGCGCGAACCCAGCACAGATCCGCGCCCAATTTCAGTGGCTTAGTTGACAGCCATGTTGATGGCTTGTGCAGCAGCGATGTTGTCTGCGCCCACGTCACCTTCGAATTGTGCCCACACGGGTTTCATCGCATCAACCCAAGCTGCACGCTGTTCAGCGGACAATGTGCGCACCACACCGCCTGCATCAATGATGGCCTGACGGGCTTCGTTGTTTACGGCTGTGGATTCCATGTTCCGTGTTGCAGTGACTTCGTCCACGATGGTCATGAACTGGTCACGCACCGCTGGGTCCAGGCTTTCCAACCAGTCAACAGATGTCACCAACAAATAGTCGATGATGCCGTGATCGGTTTGGGTGATGCCATCCTGCACTTCGAAGAACTTTTTGCCGAAAATGTTGGACCAGGTGTTTTCCTGACCGTCCACAACGCCCTGTTGCAGCGCGCCATAGACTTCGCTGAAGGCCATCTTTTGGGGGGATCCACCGATGGCTTCCATTTGGGCGACCAGCACTTCAGAAGACTGAACACGGAATTTCAGGCCGTTTGCATCGCTTGGCGCGATCAGCGGCACGTTTGCGGACATCTGCTTCATGCCATTGTGCCAATAGCCCAGTCCCTGCAGCCCGCGGTTTTGCATGCTGTCCAGCATGGCCTGACCCGCATCAGATGCCTGGAATGCTTCGACGGCGTTGATGTCGTTGAACATGAACGGCAAATCAAAGATGCGGAACTGGCGTGTGAACTTTTCAAATTTCGACAGCGAAGGCGCAGCCAGTTGCACGTCGCCCTGCAACATCGCTTCCAGCACTTTGTTGTCGTTGTACAGGGTAGAGTTCGGGAAGACCTCCATGCACATAGTGCCGTCCATTTCAGCGTTCACGCGTTCTGCCAGCAAGGTCGCGGCAATCCCCTTGGGGTGGCGGTCAGTGTTGGTCACGTGGCTGAATTTTACAACGATTTCACCTGCATCACAGGCGGCGGACGCAACACCGGGTGCTGCAACAACGGCGGCCACAGCGGCCGCTTTGATCAAAGTTTTCATTATTTCCTCCCAGAAATTGGTGGTTGTGCCACCGGTGTTATAATTGATCTTTTTCTGGTGTTGTGACGCAAGAAAAAAATTCACCAGCTGTTTTTTCACCTTTTTTCAACGCTTTATAAAACGATTGCGCGGAAGTTCAGTTTTTATCCGAATTTTCGGGCAATTTGACTTACAAAGCCCAAACGC
This sequence comes from Planktomarina sp., assembly GCA_020630595.1. Lineage (GTDB taxonomy): Bacteria > Pseudomonadota > Alphaproteobacteria > Rhodobacterales > Rhodobacteraceae > Planktomarina. The sequence continues at coordinate 68,272 of JAHDBC010000004.1, read as the reverse complement.
AAACACACCACCGCAGGAGGGCGCGTTGTGACACCGAAAGCTGCACTGTTTTTTGCAATATACGCATTATGCGCGGTGTTGGTGACGTGGCTGTCATATGGCTGGTTTTTTGAACGGGCGAAATTGAACCAGCAGGCCAGCGCCGAAATCCGTCTGGATCAAGCCGCCGGTCGGTTGTCGGGGCAATTGCAAACCTACCGCGTTTTGATCAATGCAATTGCACGGGATCCCCGCATCGTTGCAGCACTGCGCGATCCGGGGTCGATGCGGTCCGTAGAAACGACACTTGAACGCCAACGGCTGACCTATGGCGCAGAAGAGTTGGATTTGATTGCCGCTGATGGCACAACCGTTGCGTCAGCCAACCCGAACCGTGTGAAACCCATTCCGGCAGACAGCCCCCTTTTGCGGGCCGCATTGAACGGGCGTTTGGGCACCGATTACGTGACCACACCCACAGGGGAACGGTTCGCCCGGTTTTCACGTGGTGTAATTGGCCCGACGGGCCGCAAGGTGGGCGCGGCGGTGCTTTGGGTCAATTTGGAAGAATTGGAACATGAATGGCCTGTGGTTCCGGAAATCATCGCCTTTGCGGATGGGGCGCGGCTGGTGTCTGCGAACCGGGCCAATCTGGTAACATTGTCCGCCCGCGCCCTGTCCCCCGATGACAACAGCCGCCTGACCGTTGTGCGCAACATTCCACAAATCAATCTGGTTGCCGTGGGCAGTTTTGATCAACGCCCGGCCTTTGATACGGCCCGCCAGCAGGCGCTTTTGATTTTGTCCCTCTTGGGGATTTTGGGACTGGGCCTTTTTGTTTGGCTGATGCAGCGCGAACGTCTTGCCTTTGAAACGGCGACCAACGCAACGCTGGAAGCGCGCGTTGCAGACCGCACCGCCGCCTTGCGCGACGCGCAGGACCAGCTGGTTCAGGCATCAAAGCTGACGGCGTTGGGCCAAATGTCTGCGGGGGTCAGCCACGAATTGAACCAACCCCTTGGCGCGATCCTCGCCTATGCCCAGAACGGCAAAACACTGTTGGAACGGGGCCAGACACAGGCGGCGTCTGAAAATCTGGATGCGATTGACGGGCAGATCACACGGATCAACCGCATCATTTCGATGTTGCGCGTTTTTGCACGCAACGAAGCAGTGCCACGCGATCCAACCGATTTGCTTGCCGCCGTAGACGCCGCTTGGACCATGGTTCGTGACCAGGCACAGGCCGCCAATATTGAGTTGATCCGTGACACGGGTGCGCGGCGTTGCATCGTGATGGCCGGAAAAGTCAGGCTGGAACAGGTGATGCTGAACCTGTTTACAAACGCCATTGACGCGATGGCCGATCAACCCGCGGGCCAAATTCATCTGCACATCGACTGTGATGGGACGACTGCGATTTTACAGGTTTCAGACACCGGCCCCGGTCTGGCCGACCCAGACCGGGTGTTCGAACCGTTTTACACGACGAAAGATCTGGGTGCCTCCAACGGATTGGGGCTGGGGCTTGCGCTGTCTTTCGGGATTATTGCGTCGTTTGACGGAACCCTGTCATGCACCAACCATGCCGATGGGGGTGCCATTTTCACAATAACATTGCCGGTTGCCCATGAAGCATAATGTTTTGATCATCGAAGATGACGATGCGCTGCGCACTGCGTTGGCGCAAACTGTGGAATTGGCGGGCTTTGATCCGATCCCAACGGCAAGTTTTTTGCAAGCCCGCCGCACGATCCGATCCAACTTTCAGGGTGTGGTGCTGTCTGATATCCGGATGCCCCACGCAAGCGGGTTGGATGTCCTGAATTTCGCGCAATCATTGGATACGGATTTGCCCGTCATTCTGATGACCGGTCACAGCGACGTGCCAACGGCAATGGCCGCATTGAAAGGGGGGGCTTATGATTATCTTGAAAAGCCATGCGCCCCCAACAAACTGGTTGAGGTTTTGAGCCGTGCCCTCGATCACCGGGCCGTCGTCTTACGGTCGCGCAAACTGCAAATCGCGGCAGAACGCAATGACGCCGCCGCCGTGAATTTCCCCGGCACCGGAACCGCAACCGTCCAACTGCATCGCCAATTACGCCATGCGGCGGCGACGACAGAACCGGTTCATCTGTTCGGAGACAAAGGGGCAGGCAAACGCACCGCCGCCTATGTCATCAACGCGATGGCCGAACCAGACCGCCAGTTTTTTCGCATGTCTGCCCCGCAGGCATCCGTGGACGATATCCGCAATTTGCCATGGTCTGATGATCCATCAACATTCCTGATCAAGGGCGTGTCACAGGCGGATGCCGCGGTCATTGATCAGGTGCAGGTGCATCTGGAACAGTTTCCTGATACCCGGCTTGTCACTTCGGACCGGTTGGGTGTGGATGCGATCACGCTGAATGCGGATGCGCCGCAGGTCATTCGTTTGCCAAATCTGCAAGATCGAAAATCCGATCTGCCTGCCATTTTCGAAGCCGCCTTGCGCATCGCAGCCCGCAATCTTGATATTGATATGCCCGATATCACCGACAGCTGGCGCGCAGAACTTTGGGCGCGCAGATGGGATGCAAACATGGTTGAACTGCGCCAATTTGCAGCGTCTTGTGCCTTGTCAGCACAGGCCGCCCCCCCGGCGGAACATGATCAAACGCTGGCGGGTCAAATGGATCAGTTTGAAAGGATGATTCTGATCGAAGCGCTGAAAAAGGCATCGGGCAAGGCCGGGCTTGCAGCACAACACCTGGGTCTTGCGCGAAACACGTTTTATGACCGGTTGGCAAAACACAGTCTAAAAGCGAAAGACTACAAACTGTAGTTTTGCAGCGTAAATGCGCTGTTTTTTTGGGCAACTGGGATCTGAAGCGGCAGTTTCCGTGCCTTCCCAAAGGGCAATTGAAGCGCCGCATTTCGTGGTGACCTTGCACATCTTGTCATTCGCATCCTAGGATCATGGCAGTTACCAACATCAGGGAGAAGAAAAGCATGAAGCTTAAAACGCTGCTGTCGTCGACGGCATTGCTGGCTACGCTTGCCACAGGTGTGACAGCCGAAACCATGAACTGGGCCCGGGCCGGCGACAGCCTGACACTGGACCCACACGCCCAGAACGAAGGTCCGACCCACGCGCTGGCCCACCAGATTTACGAACCGCTGATCATCCGTGACATGACAGGCCAAATCGTTCCTGCGCTTGCAACGGAATGGGGTCCATCTGCAGACGATCCGAACGTTTGGCAATTCACCCTGCGCGAAGGCGTGACCTTCCATGATGGTGCGGAAATGGACAGCGAAGATGTCGTGTTCAGCTTTGAACGGGCCATGACCCCGGATTCTGACATGAAAGAATTGCTGGCTTCGATCACCGAAGTGCGCGCAAACGGCAAATACGGGTTTGAAATCGTGACCGATGGTCCCAACCCGATCATGCCATCGAACCTGACCAACCTGTTCATCATGGACAAAGAGTGGGCCGAAGCCAACGACGCCGTCAAAGTGCAAGACTTTGAAGGTGGCGAAGAAACATTTGCATCACGCAATGCCAACGGCACCGGCCCCTATGTTTTGGAAAGCCGGGTTCCCGACAACCGCACTGTCTTGCAGGCGTTTGACGGCTATTGGGGCGCGGATGAATTCCCGCTGGATTACACCACCATCAACTACACACCGATCCAGAACGCCGCCACACGTGTTGCGGCGCTGCTGTCGGGTGAAGTCGACTTTATCCAAGACGTTCCTGTTCAGGATTTGGGCCGCGTGGATGCCGAAGACGGGCTTCAGGTGATCAAGGCTGCACAAAACCGTGTGATCTTTTTCGGCATGAACCAAGGTGCCGCAGATCTGGAAAATGACGACGTTGAAGGCGCCAACCCATTGGCCGATCTGCGTGTGCGTCAGGCGATGAATATGGCCATCAACCGCGATGCGATCATGCAGGTCGTCATGCGTGGCCAGTCGATCCCGGCGGGTGTGGCGATGCCACCGTTCGTCAATGGCTGGACCGATGATCTGGATGCTGTACCAGCGACAGATATCGACGCGGCACGCGCGCTGATGGCGGAAGCCGGGTATGGTGATGGGTTTTCAATCACCCTGCACTGCCCCAATGACCGCTACATCAACGACGAAGCGATCTGCCAGGCGGCGGTCGGGATGTTCGCGCAAATCGGAATCACCGTGAATTTGGACGCAAAGCCAAAAGCGCAGCACTTCCCACAGATTTCCAACCGCACGACGGATTTCTACATGTTGGGCTGGGGCGTTCCGACCTATGATTCCGAATACATCTTCAACTTCCTGGTACACACATCAGGTGAAAAGCGTGGGTCGTGGAACGCGACCGGCTATTCAAACGAAGATCTGGATGCGAAAATCGTATCGTTGGCGTCAAACACCGATATTCCGGCCCGTGACGCCACAATCGGTGAAATCTGGGCACAGGTCCAAGAAGACATCCTGTATTTGCCGATCCACCACCAAGTGCTGAACTGGGGCATGAAAAACGAGGTCGGCACCGTCGTTGACCCCGAAGACGTGCCAAAGTTCAAATACTTTACAGCGAACTAAGCATTTTCAAGAAAATGTGACCCTAGCCCCGGTTCATGCCGGGGCTAGGTGATTTTATCAGGTCCCAACACCAAATGACCGGAGGTCCCCCTATGAAGTATCTGCTTTTATCAACTGCGCTGACTTTGGGCGCCGCGCCAGCCATGGCAGAAACCTTCAAATGGGCATCGACCACCGACCCACAAACCATGGATCCCCATGCCGTCAATTCGGCCCCGGTTCTGGGGTTTCTGAATAACGTTTACGAAGGTCTCGTGCGCCGTGGCAAAGACATGGCCGTCGAAGGCGCGCTGGCCGAACGATGGGAACCATTGGGCGCGGATGGCTGGCGTTTTCATTTGCGCCAAGGCGTGACGTTCCACGATGGATCAACGTTCGATGCCGATGACGTCCTGTTTTCATATGAACGCGCATCCAGCGAAAGTGCAGACACCGCCAGCTGGTTTTCACCCGTGTCAGAAGTGCGCGTGGTCGATGATTACACGATTGATTTTCTGACCAACGCCCCGAACCCGCTTTTCCCGTCATCCATTGCCAATTTCATGATCATGGATCGCAGCTGGGCCGAAGCAAACGAAAGCGTGGTCCCCGCCAAAGACGTTGAAACATTCGCGACACGCAACACCAACGGAACCGGCGCGTTCCAGATGGTTGAACGCCAGCCTGGCCTGAAAACGGTATTGGAACCCTTTGACGGTTGGTGGGGTGAAGTGGAACACAACATCACCCGCGCTGAATTCACACCCATCCAGAATTCCGCCACGGCCGTGGCCGCCCTGTTGTCGGGCGAAGTTGACCTGATCAACCCCGTGCCCATTCAAGACGCCGAACGTTTGGGCGCTTCTGGTGCCGTGAACGTCATTCGCGGGATCGAAGCCCGCGTGATCATGTTGGGTTTCGGCCATGAAGCAGACACCCTGAAATACGGGGCGAATGCGGGGGACCCGAACCCGTTCCGCGACGCGCGCGTCCGCGAAGCTGTGGCAAAAGCCGTGAACGTGCCTGCCATTTTGCAAACCATCATGCGCGGCAATGCGGAACCTGCTTCACAACTGGTAAGCCCCGCGATGAACGGGTTTTCTGCCGCCAATGATCGCCGCCCTGCCTTTGATATCGAAGGCGCCAAAGCCCTGTTGGCCGATGCCGGTTATGCCGATGGTTTCGGGTTTGGTCTGAAATGCCCCAACGACCGTTATTTGAACGATGAAGCCGTTTGTCAGGCCGTGACATCTATGCTGGCGCAGATCGGACTGGACGTGGAACTGGATACGATGCCGGTGTCAAACTATTGGCCAGAACTGCGCGCCGACAATTACGACATGTATCTTTTGGGCTGGTCCCCGGGCACGTTCGACCATGAACACCCGGTTCGGTTCCTTGTCACAACGCCCAATGCCGAAAAGAAACTGGGCAGTTGGAACTTTGGCGGATTTTCCAACGCGCGTGTCGACGAACTGTTGCCAATGATCCAATCTGAAATTGATCCTGCCGCACGTCAGGCCATGGTCGACGAGGTAACGGCGATCTATCAATCCGAACACACCTATGTGCCGCTCTATGTGCAACCATTGGTGTGGGGCACGCAGGCGAATGTGTCGGTGGTTCAACGCCCCGATAACTTCTTCATCTTGCGCTGGGTCACAAAAGGGTAAGTCGTTCCATGGCTTTGTACATTCTGCGCCGGGTGCTGCAGTCATTTTTTGTTCTGCTGGCTGTCGGGCTGGTGGCGTTTTCGATGTTCCGCTTTGTTGGCGACCCGGTCGACAACCTGCTGGGTCAGGAACGCACGCAAGCTGATATTGAACGGCTGCGGGATGTACTGGGCCTGAACGATCCCTTCATCGTTCAATACTGGAATTTCCTGAAAGACGCCGTCCAAGGCGACTTGGGCGTCAGCTTTCGTCAGGGGCGCCCTGTGATGGATATCTTTATCGAACGGCTGCCTGCGACGCTGGAACTTGCACTGATTTCGGCGATTTTTGCGGTGGTTGTCGGTGTTGTTTTGGGTGTCTATACCGCTTTGAAACCAAAGGGTTGGCTGACAAACCTGATCCTGACGGTGTCATTGGTTGGTGTCAGCTTGCCGACGTTTCTGATCGGCATCCTGTTGATCTATGTGTTTGCGGTGGAACTTGGATGGTTGCCATCGTTTGGGCGTGGCGAAACGGTTCAGATCGGCTGGTGGACCACCGGCCTTTTGACCGGCAGCGGGTTAAAGGCGCTGATTTTGCCGGCCATCACGCTTGGGCTTTATCAAATGACCCTGATCATGCGGTTGGTCCGATCTGAAATGACAGAGGTGTTGGGCAGCGATTACATCCGCTTTGCCCGCGCCCGGGGCCTGACTGACCGGTCAATCCATTTCCGCCACGCGATCAAAAACACACTGATCCCGGTGATCACGATCACGGGGCTTCAGCTTGGGTCAATCATTGCCTTTGCGATCATCACGGAAACCGTATTCCAATGGCCCGGCGTGGGGCTGTTGTTCATCGACAGCGTGCGGTTTGTCGATATCCCTGTCATGGCCAGCTACTTGATGATGATCAGTGTGATGTTCGTGGCGATCAACCTGATCGTTGATATTCTGTACGTGATCATCGACCCACGGCTGCGCGCGGGGGAAAACACATGACACGCATGCACGCCTTCCTGTCTTCTGACTTTTTCTGGAAATTCAAACGATCCCCAGTGGCGATCGTCAGCTTCACCGTTGCAATGATCCTGATCCTGTCAGCCGTGTTCGCGCCCCTGATTGCCCCCCATGACCCGTTCAACCCGGGGTCCCTGAACCTGATGAACGGGTTTTCCAAACCGATGGAACCCAACCAATTCACAGGCGATACGTTCTGGCTGGGCACCGATGATCAGGGCCGCGATGTATTTTCCACGATCTTGTACGGCATGCGCATTTCGCTGTTTGTCGGTGTCGCTTCTGTCGCGTTTGCGCTGGTCCTGGGCGTGTCCTTGGGGCTGCTTGCGGCAATGGCGGGCGGACGCACGGATGCGATCATCATGCGGCTCGCCGACATTCAGCTGTCATTCCCCGCCATTCTGATTGCCATGCTGGTTTTCGGCATTGCCAAGGGCATCACGCCCGTGCACCTGCGCGAAGAAATGGCGATTTGGGTGCTGATCATTTCCATTGGTCTGTCCGATTGGGTGCAGTTTGCCCGCGTGGTGCGTGGGTCAGCCATGGTGGAACGCCAAAAAGAATATGTCGAAGCCGCGATCCTAATCGGACGTGGCCCCATCGCGATTGCCGTCAGGCATATCCTGCCCAACATCGTCGCATCGGTTCTGGTGATTGCCACGATTTCGCTGGCCCTTGCCATCATTGCCGAAGCAACGCTGTCATTTCTGGGGGTTGGCGCCCCGCCCACCCAGCCGTCATTGGGCACTCTGATCCGTATCGGTCAGGGGTACTTGTTCTCTGGCGAATGGTGGATCCTGTTTTTCCCGGCAGGCACGCTTTTGGCGCTGGCGCTATCGGTGAACCTGTTGGGCGATTGGCTGCGCAACGTCCTGAACCCAAAGTTGGATTGATCCCATGGCCCTTCTCGACATTGAAAACCTGACCGTCGAATACCCCGTCCGCCACGGCATCTTTACGGCGGTGGATGATGTCTCACTCACCGTGGAACGCGGCGAGATTTTGGGGATTGTCGGCGAATCCGGTGCTGGCAAATCCACCATCGGCAATGCGGTCATGGGCCTGTTGTCATCGCCCGGCCGCATCGCCGGCGGAACCGTGTCGTTGGAAGGCGACCGGATCGATGCCCTGAATGCCGCCAAAATGCGCAGCTTGCGGGGCAAGCGGATCGGCATGATCTTTCAGGATCCGATGACATCCCTGAACCCGTTGGAAACCATCGAAAACCAACTGATCGAAACCATCGACCATCACCTGCATGTCGGCACTGCCGAAGCCAAAGAACGCGCCATTCGCCTGCTGGAACAGGTGGGCATTGCTGACGCCCCGAACCGGATCAAACAATATCCGCACGAATTTTCCGGCGGGATGCGCCAACGGGTCGTCATCGCACTTGCCCTTTGTGCAGAACCGGACCTGATCATTGCGGATGAACCAACAACTGCGCTGGATGTTTCCATTCAGGCCCAGATCCTTGATCTGATCAAACGGCTGTGCCGCGAAGAAAACGTCGGCATGATCCTTGTGACCCACGATATGGGTGTGATCGCCGAAACCGCCGACCGGGTGGCCGTGATGTACCGGGGCAAGCTGGTCGAATTGGGTGACACGGCGCAGATCATCGGCCAACCACAGCACCCCTACACCAAGGTGCTGATCAGCGCCGTGCCGCCATCAAACAAACGCATCGATCGCTTTACGCGCGTCGATTACGCCCAGTCGGGCACCCCGCCCAAGGCAGACATTGATCTAAACACCCACTGGCTGGGCGATGGGCCGGCACGGCAAATCGATGGTCAGGCCATGCTGACAGTCGCAAGCCTGAACAAGGTGTTCCGGTCTGGCGGGGGGCTGTTTGGCGGTAAGGCGCAGGAAAACCATGCGGTCAAAGATGTCAGTTTTCATGTGAAAGCAGGCGAAACCTTTGGCATTGTTGGTGAATCCGGATCCGGCAAATCCACCATCGCGCGGCTGATCACGGGTATTCACAAACCAACATCCGGCGAAATCCACTTCAACGGCGACCCGTTGCACGAAAAGCCCAAAACAGGCGAAGAAATCCTGCGCCGCAGACAAGTGCAGATGGTGTTTCAGGATCCCTATTCATCCCTCAACGCGCGCATGCGTGTAGGCGATATCGTTGCCGAACCCATCCGGGTGAACGGGACCGCCCCTTCAACGTCTGCCGCACGCACTATTGCGGCTGATCTTCTGGCGCTGGTCGAACTGGATGCGGATGCGGCCCTGAAATACCCGCATGCATTTTCAGGGGGACAACGTCAGCGCATATCCATTGCACGCGCTTTGGCATCGCGCCCCCGGTTTTTGATCTGCGATGAGCCCACATCCGCGCTGGATGTTTCGATTCAGGCCCAAATTCTGAACCTTTTAAAGGATCTGCAGGCCAAACTTGATCTGACGTTGCTGTTCATCAGCCATGATTTGCCCGTCATGCGCCAGATGTGCGACCGCATTGCAGTCATGCGCTACGGCGAAATTGTCGAACAATCCGGGGGGGAAGCGATCTTTACCGCGCCCCAACACAGCTACACTAGATCGCTGATAGACCTGATGCCAAAATTCGAACCTGACCGGATGTAATCTTCATTTTGCCAAAAACACTCCGGGAGTTTTGAGGGCAGCGCCCTCAAAGGCCCTTGCGGCCACAGCAAATATCATCATGCGCGGGCAAAGCCCGCACCGGCGGGTCACATCACTGGGGCGCTGCCGTGCTGCCGCGCACCACCAGTGTCGTTTCCAATTCGACCATGCGGTCTGCGCCGCCAGCCAACCGCGACAAAAGCTGTTCGGCCACCATGCGCCCCATACGTTTGTGCGGCACACGCACCGTGGTGATCGCAGGATCAACGGCACGGGCAATGGCAAGATCGTCAAACCCGGTGACCGATACATCACCCGGCACCGCCAATCCCATGGCGCGGGCTTGCATGATCGCGCCCGCGGCCTGAACATCATTCGAACACAGCACCGCTGTCGGGCGCGGCGACAGCGTCATCAACCGCGCAAATGCATCCGCTGCCGCATCCAGATCATAGGTTGCGATTTCCGTGGGCAGCGCATGGCCAACGGCATCCGCAGCCCCCGCGATACGGGCCTGCACACGGTCATTGCCTTCGGTCGGGGGGGCAATCAGCGCGATATGGTTGTGCCCCAGCCCCTTCACATGATTGACGATGGCGGCCATTGCCCGCGCGTTATCGAATCCGATCGATGATCCCACACGCTGTGGGTCATGGGCCCAAGCCACCACTTTCGGAACATTTCGTTTGGCAAGATAATCTTTGATGGATTGGTTGCGTTCGTGACCGATCAACATCAACCCTTCGGCGCCACGGGCCAACAGGGTCCTGATCTGGGTTTCTTCCTCATCCGGATCATAGTTCGATGTGGCGACCAACAGGGTGTAGCCCGCTTCCATCACCGTTTCCTGAAACGCATTCAGCCCTTCGGCAAAAATCGCATTCGCCATGGTCGGAATAACCGCACCCAGCGTCTTGCTGCGCCGGGCGGCCATCGCCTGTGCCGCAAAATTGGGCGCATAGCCCAGTGTGTTGACGGCTGCGATCACCTTTTTGCGGGTGCGTTCGCTGACCTTTTCGGGTTCGTTCAGGCACCGCGAAACCGTGGCCGTCGATACACCCGCGGCCTGCGCGACATCGGCCAGTGTTGCGGTTTGATTGCGATCTGTCATGCCCCAAGGGTTTCACGGACCCGGCGTGAATGTAAAGGCTTGCATTTCAGGAATGTAAGCGCTTACACTTTCATCAACCAAGGGGAATCTGACATGGCCGTTGAATATTTGAAAAAGGCGACACTGACGTCCACATCAAACGCAAGTGACGTGACAAAGATCGTGCAAGACATTTTGGATGCCATCGAAAAAGGCGGCGATGACGCTGCGCTTGAATACGCAGCCAAATTCGACAACTACGACGGCCCAGTCATGCTAACGTCGGAAGATATCGACGCCGCCACCGCAAAGGTTCCGGAAAAGCTGAAGCGTGACATCGAATTTGCCCACGACAACGTGAAACGCTTCGCCGAACTTCAAAAATCAACCATTCAGGATGTCCAGATGGAAGTTCAGCCCGGCCTGATGGCAGGGCAAAAGGCGATCCCGATTGACAGTGCCGGTTGTTATGTTCCCGGTGGACGGTACAGCCATATCGCATCCGCCATCATGACGGTGACAACGGCCAAAGTCGCAGGGTGCGACCACATCACCGTCTGTTCCCCGCCCCGCCCCGGTATCGGCATCGCGCCGGCCATCATTTATGCTGCCAAAGTCTGTGGTGCAGACAAAATTCTGGCGATGGGCGGCGTTCAGGGCGTTGCCGCCATGACGTTTGGCCTGTTTGGCCTGCCAAAGGCGAAAATCCTTGTTGGTCCGGGCAACCAATTCGTTGCCGAAGCCAAACGTATTCTGTTTGGGCGGGTGGGCATTGATATGTTCGCAGGTCCAACCGACAGCCTGATCCTTGCCGACGCTGATGCCGATGTGGAAATTGCCGCTGTCGATTTGGTCAGCCAGGCAGAACACGGATACAATTCCCCCGTGTGGCTGGTGACAGACAGCCGCGATGTGGCAGAACAGGTGATGGCACGGGTGCCGGAATTGATCGAAGATCTGCCAGAACTGAACCGCGACAACGCGCGTGCCGCTTGGCGCGACTACGCCGAAGTGATCCTGTGCGCCGATCGCGAAGAAATGGCGGCAACGTCTGATCTTTATGCGCCTGAACATCTATCAGTCCAAGCCAACGATACCGACTGGTGGCTGGACCGTTTGACCTGTTACGGGTCGTTGTTTTTGGGCGAAGAAACCACTGTGTCTTACGGCGATAAAGCCAGCGGCACGAACCACGTGCTGCCCACATCGGGCGCTGCGTCTTACACCGGCGGCTTGTCTGTCCATAAATTCATGAAGATGGTGACGTGGCAGAAATCTTCGCGCGAAGGCAGCAAAGAGGTTGCGATTGCGACTGCCCGCATATCCCGGCTGGAAGGGATGGAAGGGCACGCCCGCGCTGCGGATGTTCGCCTTGCCAAATACTTCCCCGGCAGCAACTTTGATTTGTCAGCGGAAGAATAAGCCATGGACGCGCTTGTCTACGACGGCCCGGAAATTCTGAATTTCAGAACCATGCCAAAACCCACGCCAACGGGGGCAGATGTTTTGGTGCGTGTCAAATCCGTGGGCATTTGCGGGTCCGACATGCACGCCTTTTTGGGCCATGACGACCGCCGCCCGGCCCCGCTGATCCTTGGGCATGAAGTGTCAGGTGTCATTGAAAGCGGGGATCGTGCCGGGGAACGGGTCACTGTTAACCCGCTTGTCTCATGCGGCACATGCGCCGCCTGCACGTCAGGCCGCGATAATTTGTGCCCAACCCGGCAGATCATTTCGATGCCACCACGCGAAGGCGGGTTTGCCGAATACGTCACACTTCCGTCTGACAATCTTGTCCCGGTGCCAGACCATCTGACCCATGATCAGGCAGCACTTGCGGAACCTGTGGCCTGCGGATGGCACACCGTGCGGCTGGTGCGCAATGCGATGGGCGGTGCATTGGGCAAGGTTTTGGTGATTGGCGGTGGGGCCATCGGTCTGGGTGCGGCCCTGTCCGCACAGGCCCAAGGTGCAACCGATGTCATGATTGTCGAACCTAACCCAACCCGCCGCGAATACCTGTTCGAACATTGCGGGCAAACCGTGATCATTCCCGAACGACTGGACGATCATGGGCCATTTGACTGTGTGATTGATGGTGTCGGCTACGCCCCCACCCGCGCAACAGCATCCGCCATGGTGCGCCCCGGCGGCGTGATTGGCCACATCGGTTTGGGCAGCGGCGAAGGCGGTTTGGACATTCGGCGCATGACCCTGCAGGAAATCACCTTTATCGGGACCTACACCTATACGGCCCAAGATTTCCGCGACACTGTGGCCGCCATGGTTTCGGGTGATCTGGGTCCGCTGGACTGGACAGAGCCGCGCGCGCTGTCGGACGGGGCGCAGGCGTTTGCAGACATCCGCGCAGGCACGGTCGCCGCACCAAAAATCGTGCTGAATACATAAATTCTCACATTTGATCAGGGTCTGTGCGTCAGCGCGCAGAACCTTTCCGTGTTATCCGCGTTCTATTCCCTAGATTAGGGACAGAAAGGATGCGTGATGACACCATCAATCATTTTGCACGAAGATGGCGACACCAAGGGGCGGTTTTGGACCGAAACCAAGGGCGCGGTTGCAGAATTGACCTATTCCAAGGCCGGGTCTGCGATGATCATCATTGATCATACCAGCGTGCCAGACGCCCTGCGCGGAACAGGAACCGGTGCACGTCTTGTCGAACGCGCCGTTGTCGAAGCCCGGCAGGCGGGGTGGAAAGTGTTGCCCCTGTGCCCCTTCGCAAAAGCGCAGATTGCCAAACATGCAGACTGGCAAGACGTTCTGTAACCCCTGATCAGAAAGGCCCCATCATGAGCTGGACCCCCTGCCCCGACCCTGTTTTGGGAAATCGAAATACCGTTGATGCCGTTGAAACCCTGATTGTGCCCCGCGCCGTGGATCTGGGGGAAATGACCGTGCGCCGCGCCCTGCCATCGACCAAACGCCAGATGGTTGGCCCGTTCATCTTTTTTGATCAGATGGGCCCGGCAGAATTTCTGACCAACGAAGGCATCGATGTACGGCCCCATCCCCATATCAATCTGGCGACACTCACTTATCTGTTCGAAGGGCAAATCCACCACCGTGACAGTCTGGGCACAGATTTGGCAATCGAACCGGGTGCCGTGAACTGGATGAAAGCGGGCAAAGGGATCGTACATTCCGAACGCACATCCGAAGACCGCAAGCGTTCGGGGCAAAATCTGTTCGGCCTGCAAACATGGATGGCCCTGCCAGAAAAAGACGAAGAAAGCGATGCGGCCTTCATGCACCATGGTGCTGATGATTTGCCCATTGGCGGTGACACGGGGTTCAGTGCCCGCATGATCGCGGGGTCGGGGTTTGGTGTAACCTCCCCACTCAAAGCGTCATCAGAAACCTTGTACGGCGACATCACGGTGCAGGCGGGCCATGTGGTTCCCATCGACCAAAGCTATGAAGAACGTGCGCTTTACACAATCAGCGGCACGATCGAAGTCACCGGCCAAACCTATGACCCCGGTCAACTGCTGATCTTGCACCCAAATGATGTGGTCACCGTCAAAGCAAAATCGGATGCACGGTTCATGCTGTTTGGTGGCGCACCGATGGATGGTCCACGCTACATCTGGTGGAACTTTGTATCGTCGCGTGCGGAACGGATCGAACAGGCCAAGGAAGAATGGGCCCAAGGGCGGTTTGACACGGTACCGGGGGACGAAGCGGACTTTATCCCGTTGCCTGAGTCTATCGGCAAACCCCGTCTGGCCAAAGGGCGCAGCCACACTGTGGATGATTGACATCTGACCTGTGCGTTGCTGCATCTTTTCCTTTCCGGTTGGATCGTTCAGGATGCATTTGACCAAACGCAGGAGCGCACGCCATGTCTGATCTTTCCGGCAAAACCGCAATCATCACTGGGGCAAGCAAGGGCATTGGTGCGGCAACCGCCACCCATTTTGCAGAACAGGGGGCAAATGTTGTTCTGGCGGCCCGCAATTCAGACGCAATCGGCGAATTGGCCGATCAGATCAACCTGGATGGGGGGGCCGCCCTTGCCGTAGCCTGCGACGTTGCCGACTATACACAGGTCAAGGCCGTCGTCGATGCCGCCACCGACCGATTCACAGGCGTTGATATCCTGATCAACAACGCGGGCGTCATGGATCCGATCGCCCGGTTGACCGACAGTGACCCGGCGGCGTGGGGTGCCATGATCGATGTGAACCTGAAAGGGGTGTATCACGGCATGCATGCGGCCATCCCGGCCATGCAGGGTTCGGGAACAATCATCAACATTTCGTCCGGTGCCGCCACCGGCGCCCTAGAAGGGTGGAGCCATTATTGTTCGTCCAAAGCCGGCGCACTGTCGTTGACCAAATGCGGGCACAAAGAATACGGCGATCAGGGCATCCGTGTGATCGGCTTGTCACCCGGCACCGTTGCCACAGATATGCAGCGCGAAATCAAGGCATCCGGGATCAACCCAGTATCACAGATGGATTTCGACCAACACATCCCGGCCGATTATGTCGCCAAGGCCATCGCATATCTGTGCGGACCCGGCGGCGACGCCCACCGTGGCACCGATTTTTCCATCAAGACAAACGAAGGCCGCGCCGCCGTGGGTTTGCCCCCGATTTCAGCGTAAACACCCGATCTGCGCTGTGTCTTTTGACATCACTGGAATGGTCCGTTCCTGCTTGTCTTGACCCAACGACACTTTGTGGATTGCCCATAATGTGGCCTAATGGTCACAAAATGAGCCAAGATTTGGTATAATCAAACGCGGTTTGAAGCTGCTTTAGCGATTTTTTGCTGACGGAAACCCGACTCTGCGCTTAGTCAGTGGATGTCGATGTCATGCGACATTGGGAGAACGCTGGAACACAACAGCACCAAGCAACGAGGGAATACATATGGCCGATACAAATATGGGCGCGTACAGCGACCCCAACACCACCCCCCCATTGGGGCAGGCGGTCCCACTGGGATTGCAACACGTTCTGGCGATGTTTGCGTCAAACGTGACACCATCCATTATTGTCGCCGGGGCAGCTGGGCTGGCATTTGGCGGTGCAGAACAGATCTATCTGATCCAGATGGCAATGTTGTTTGCCGGGATCGCAACCCTGTTTCAAACTGTGGGTATCGGCCCAATCGGGGCACGTTTGCCCATCATGCAAGGCACATCCTTTGCATTTGTCGGCGTTCTGGCCGGTGTGGCCGCAACCCAAGGGCTAAGCGTGGCACTGACCGCCTGTATCATTGGCGGTGTGATCCACTTTGCTTTGGGGGCGGTTATTCAGCATCTGCGCTGGTTGTTCCCACCACTGGTCACCGGGCTGGTGATTTTGGCCATCGGTCTGTACCTGATCCCCGTGGCGATCAAATACGCGGCTGGTGGGGCTGCGGATTTCCAAATGGCGGCTGAATCCTTTGGATCGTTGAAACACTGGTCGGTTGCGCTGACCGTGATCATCGTCGCCCTTGTGCTGAAGTTCTTTACCAAGGGCATCCTGTCCAATGCGGCCATCCTGATCGGCCTGATCGCGGGCTACGCGCTGGCGTTCGCACTGGGCATGGTCAATTTTGGCGCTGTGGCAAAAGCATCGTGGGTGATCGTTCCGACACCGCTGCCATACGGTTTCGAATTCAGCTTGGGTGCTGTGATTGCCGTGACGCTGGTGTCGATCGTGTCTGCGATTGAAACTGTGGGTGACGCATCTGCAACCACCAAAGCCGGTGCCGGCCGTGAAGCAACCGACAAGGAAATCGCAGGCGCAACATACGCCGATGGTTTGGGCACCGCAGTCGCGGGTGTCTTTGGCGGTTTGCCAAACACATCGTTCAGCCAAAACGTCGGTATCGTCGGCATGACGGGCATCATGTCACGCCACGTTGTGACCGTGGGTGGTGTGATCCTTGTGATCTGCGGCCTGCTGCCGAAAATCGGTGCGGTCATCGCATCCATGCCGTTGCCTGTTCTGGGCGGTGGCGTGATCGTCATGTTCGGCATGGTGGCTGCGGCTGGCCTGAATGTTCTGGCCGAAGAAAAAATGACGCGCCGGACGATGATCATCATCGCGGTATCGCTTGCCTTTGGTCTGGGTCTGAACCTTGTGCCGACTGCAGTGCAATATCTGCCCGGCGTAGTGAAAATCTTGGCAACATCTGCTGTTGCGCCTACGGCGCTGATGGCGATCGTGCTGAATTTGGTTCTGCCAAAAGAAGACTAACAGGCGGTGGGTTGCACCCACCCTACGATCAAAAGAAAACCCCGGACCATTGGTTCGGGGTTTTTTGTTTGGATCAAAGACCGCCGATGGCGCGAATTTCTGCGATCACCGCATCAACCCCCCTGCCATGTTTCAATTGGGTGAAATGAAACGGGCGGCCGGCACGCATCTTTGTGGCGTCACGGTCCATCACATCCAGCGAAGCCCCCACATGCGGGGCCAGATCGGTTTTGTTGATCACCAAAATATCAGACCGGGTGATGGCGGGCCCGCCCTTGCGTGGGATTTCTTCACCCGCCGCCACATCAATCACATAGATCGTCAAATCAGCCAGTTCCGGGCTGAACGTGGCTGACAGATTGTCACCACCACTTTCGATCAGAATCGCTTCCAGATCCGGGTGGCGGTTCGTCATCTGGGCGACCGCTGCCAAATTGATCGATGCATCTTCACGAATGGCCGTATGGGGGCATCCGCCGGTTTCCACACCCATCACCCGATCTCCGGGCAAAATCTGCATGCGCATCAATGCCTCTGCGTCTTCTTGGGTGTAGATGTCGTTGGTGATCACGGCGATGGAATGCTGATCTTTCAGGGCTTCGGCCAGCCGGGCGGTCAGGGTTGTTTTGCCAGCCCCAACCGGGCCACCAATGCCGATACGCAAGGGTCCGTTCATGTTCTGAAAATCCTTGGTTGCAGGGTTTCGTGTTGCATGGCGCGAATATCTGACAAGAAGGCACTGCTTGAAAGATCATCCAGCGCGGTGTCCAGCGCACGGTCCACCACGGGGTCCACTTGGCCCATCAGGGTGATCAGTATACGCTGACCATCGGTTTGCCCAATCGGGGCCAGCCGCTGCGCCGCCTGTATCAGGTTTGTCAGGACAGATTGAACATACAGTGTCGCCGTCAATTTCAGATCAATGGACCGCGCTGATGCTGCCTGCCCCAAAACCACAGGATAGGCTGCATCTGCAACTTCCAACGCAAACGCGTCGCGCAGGGTGCGGGCAAAGGCAGCCCCTTGGGTCAGTGTTTCGAACACCCGTTCCGCACTGGCCGCCATCGCGATCACCTGTTCCTGTGCAACATCCCGGTCACCGCGGTGACTTGCGGCCATCACGGCGACATCAACCGGGATAGATCCGTGATGCAGCACATCTTCCAACCAGACAGTCAGGGTCCGACCATCTGTCACATCCCCCATCGCAACGGCCTGTTCCAAGCCATGGGAATAGGCAAAGGCACTGATCGGAAACGCGGGCGACAGCCATTGGGCCAGTGTCAGGGCGTCAGTGGTCATGGGCGTGCGCGTGTCCGTGATCATGGGTGTGATCATGCCCATGGCCGTGAATATCAGAATGGGAATGCCCATGGGTGCGCCCGTGCCCATATGCGCCGCCTTCCGGGGTAAAGGGTTCAGTGATTTCGGTCACCGTCGCCCCGATCTTGGCCAGCATGTCTGCAATCACCTTGTCTTGCTGGATCAACAGCCGTGTGTCTTCGATCTGACAGGGGGTATGGCGGTTGCCGATGTGCCACGCGATGCGGTGCAGCCTGTCACCGGTGACCTGCAACAAGGGTTCCGGGGCCGCTTCAATCGCAATCTCGGCGCCATCCTGCGTCACCAGAACCCCGCCGTGATCCAGCGACGTGGTTTGCGGCAAATTCACCAAAACCTGTTTCCCCGACACGCAGGTCAGCACCTTGCGGCGCAAGAACCGCGCATCATAGGTCAGCGTCAGGGTGTCGGCTGGGGTCTTGTGGGCATGGGGATGATACTGATGGGCAGTCTGCATGTCTGTTCCAGGTGCGGTCCCCATCCGCCGGGTTTGCGATTGACCCCGGCCCGTGGGGGCGGTCGGGGATGCCGGGTGGACCCGGCACATTATCTGTGGCGCGGATATCTTGGCCGTCAGGCCGTCTGAAGTGCCGCCGGCGTGAAACAATCACCCCACATCAAAACAAGAAATACCGCTGCGCCATGGGCAACACTTCGGCCGGTTGGCAGGTCAGCAATTCACCGTCGGCACGCACTTCGTAGGTTTCCGGATTCACCTCAACCTCTGGCGTGGCTGTGTTCAGTTTCAGGTCTTTCTTGCCGATGTTGCGGGTGTTTTGCACGGCAAGTGTCTGTTTTGCCAAACCCAAACGATCCCGGATTCCGGCGTCCTGTGCGGCGGCAGAAACGAACGTCACGGCAGAATTTTCGACGGATCGACCATAGGCCCCCCACATGGGGCGCGTGTATACCGGTTGCGGTGTGGGGATCGATGCATTGGGATCGCCCATCTGGGCACAGACAATCGTGCCCCCCATCAGAACCATTTCCGGCTTCACCCCGAAAAACGCAGTGTTCCACAGGCATAGATCGGCCCGCTTGCCTTCTTCAATCGATCCGATTTCGTGGGAAATGCCGTGGGCAATCGCCGGGTTGATCGTGTATTTCGCGATGTAGCGGCGAACCCGTTGATTGTCGTTATCACCGGTTTCGATGTCCAGTGCCCCGCGCTGTTTCTTCATCTTGTCGGCGGTCTGCCATGTGCGGATGATCACCTCGCCCACACGGCCCATGGCCTGACTGTCAGACGCAATGATGGAAAATGCGCCCATATCGTGCAGGATATCTTCGGCGGCAATGGTTTCCCGGCGGATCCGGCTTTCAGCAAAGGCCACGTCTTCGGGGATCGATTTATCCAGATGGTGACAGACCATCAGCATGTCCAGATGTTCTTCCAGTGTGTTCACCGTGAACGGCCGCGTGGGGTTCGTTGACGACGGCAGCACATTTTCATCGCCGCAGATTTTGATGATATCGGGCGCATGGCCGCCCCCTGCGCCTTCGGTATGAAAGGCGTGAATGGTGCGGCCTTTCATGGCGGCAACGGTGTTTTCCACAAACCCGCTTTCGTTCAATGTGTCGGTGTGGATCATCACCTGAACGTCCATCGCATCGGCCACTGACAGACAGCAGTCGATTGCACCCGGTGTGGTGCCCCAATCTTCGTGCAATTTCATCGCACAGGCCCCGCCCAGAATCTGTTCTTCCAAGGCCGCAGGGAGTGATGCGTTGCCCTTCCCGGCAAAGGCAAGGTTCATGGGAAACGCATCCGCCGCCTGCAGCATCCGCCCCAAATGCCACGGCCCGGGTGTGCAGGTGGTGGCCAGCGTGCCATGGGCCGGGCCCGTCCCGCCACCCAGCATGGTGGTCAGGCCAGAATGCAGCGCATCTTCGATCTGTTGCGGGCAAATGTAATGAATGTGACTGTCGAACCCGCCCGCGGTCAGGATCTTACCTTCGCCTGCGATGGCTTCGGTTCCCGGCCCCACGATGATATCAACGCCGGGCTGCGTGTCGGGGTTGCCTGCTTTGCCGATCTTGTGGATGCGCCCGTCTTTCAAACCCACATCGGCCTTGTAGATACCGGTGTAATCCACGATCAGCGCGTTGGTGATGACCGTGTCGACGGCCCCATCGGCCCGTGTGGTTTGCGCTTGCCCCATTCCATCGCGAATGACCTTGCCGCCGCCAAACTTCACCTCTTCGCCGTAAAGTGCTGCATTGGGGCCGGACCCGCCTGCCACCTGCCCTGCGCGTTCGGCAGCCAGATCGCGTTCCACTTCGATGATCAGATCGGTATCAGCCAAACGCACTTTGTCGCCCGTGGTGGGGCCAAACATGGCGGCATAATCACGGCGGGAAATTCTTGCAGGCATCAGTCAGCTCCTTACGGGTAGACAAGATAGGATTCAGGGATCGGGAAATCAGCGACAAGGCCCGACAGAAACAGCGTCAAAATCGCGGCGATGGCAATTCCCGACAGGACCGCCCCAACATAGACCCGATCCGCGAAAACGGGCCGTACCGCCCGTTGGCGCAGCCAGACCACGGCCCCCAAATGGGCAAACGACGCGACAACGGCCAGAAAATAGTAGGGATAGAAAAACAGCGATGCGATCAGGCTGCGGTATCCGGCGGTCGCAAAATAGAGGTTCGTATCAACGCCCAGCACATAGCGGTTCGCGGCAGTTGCCGACAGGTGAATGATCATGAAGGCAATAAGGTAAATCCCCGACCACACCAGCACCCGAAACCGCCCCTTGGATTTGAACGGGCCAAACCGACGCATCTGTTTGATACCGGCCACCACCTGACGAAAGATGGCCCAGATCAGGATCAGTTCAACGATGGGATAGCGGTACACAACACGCAATACATCCATCACAGCCAGATGCGCCTGTGCCCCCCACAGGATGGCCAGATGATTGCCCATATGGGCTGCAAAAAAGATCAACATCACCCACAACAGGGCTTTGTCATACCAATGATATGCAGCCGAACGGGTCACAGGGCCCCCATCACCTTTTGATTGAACCCGTAAACGATACGGGCCCCCGATAGTGCGATCAGTTGAACTTCGCGCCGCTGGCCCGGTTCAAATCGCACGGCGGTTCCTGCGGCAATATCCAACCGCATGCCCCGCGCAGCATCACGGTCGAAATCAAGCGCCGGGTTGGTTTCCGCAAAATGATAGTGCGACCCCACCTGAACCGGGCGGTCGCCCGTGTTTGCGACCATCAGGGTGATCGGGTCGCGGTCCGTGTTCAAAATCAGATCACCATCTGCGGGTATGATTTCACCTGGGATCATTGGAACCTCTTTTTTCAAGACGGAATTTGCGCGCAATCACCGGATCGGATTGTGCACGGTGACCAGCTTTGTTCCATCCGGGAACGTCGCTTCTACCTGAACATCGTGGATCATTTCTGGCACCCCTTCCATGCATTGATCGCGCGTGATCACATGGGCACCGGCTTCCATCATGTCGGCTACACTGCGGCCATCGCGCGCCCCTTCGACCACAGCATCCGTGATCAGGGCGATGGCTTCGGGGTGGTTCAGTTTTACGCCGCGCGCCAAACGTTTGCGGGCCACTTCGGCGGCCATTGCGATCAACAGCTTGTCTTTCTCGCGGGGGGTCAGTTGCATGGATTACAGCCTCCAGACTTTGGGCAGCGCATCTTCGGTTAAATGTTCAATGACAGGCAGCAAAGCCTTGCGCAACGCAAAGCCATCAGCCGCCAGAAAGCGACATGTGATCAGATCAGATGACACCGCACTGACCCCCGCCGTATCGGGCAAGATCGCCTGAATGCCGTCTTTTCGATCAACGGCCTGAGCGGCAAAATAATGCAATGCGGCCATCGCGCCAAAGCCCTGCCGCCGCAGCCTTCCAACATCAGACCCTGTCAGGGTAAAAGCATCGCGAAATATCAGGCGGCCCTGAACATGGATCTGCAGATCATCGCGGTGCCGCGCCTGATCCACGATTTCGCCCATTGCGGGGCGGCCAAAGATCAGGGGTTCCACGATCAGCGCACGACTGGTGGGGGCCAAATCGAAATGCTGCCGGCGCATCAATGCACCGGCCTGAAACACAATCGTTTCCTGTGGCAGCCATTCCAGCAGGGCGGTATCTGAAACTGTGGCGGTGTTTGTCACCCGGCCCAGACTGCCCATTGGGGCCGCATAGATGCGTTCAGCCGCCTGTGTTGTGACCGTCAGGCGCGACCCATCCCCAACCGCAACGGTCGTGTCGAACCTGTCGCCCCCGGTGATCCCCCCGGCGGTGTTCACAAGCACAACCTGCGGCCATGCCTGGCCATGGGGAAACACCGCTTTGAGGGACCCCGACTGATGCAAATCCTTCAACCTGTCACGCACGATTCCCACGTGCACCCTGCCACGCGCACGCGGTTGGTCAGACAGGCCCAAGGGCGAAGACAATTCCATGACGGGTTTGTTCATCGTCGCCACAAAACGGGATTTCACATTTGAATGTCAAATGTCGGGCACCAAACGCGCCCGACAAAACTGCAGTGTGCACAAATGTTGTGCAGCACGCGTCAGATGAACGGCATTGCCACCGCAGATCCTTCGACATCTTTGCCCGGCGCGCGGGTCACCACGACACGGTCACCCAGCTGCACATCTGCATTGACCAGACCATAGCCGATGTTCTTTTTCAAACGCGGGCTGAACACGCTGTTGGTCAGCGATCCAACTTTGACACCATCAATGGAAATGGGTTCCCAGTGAAAGCCGAAGGGATCCGGTTCATCACCGTCCAGCACAATACCGACCACCCGTCGTTCGGCCCCTTGCGCTTCGATCAGACGCAGCGCCTGAATGCCGATCACGCCATCATGCACGTCCGTGTTCACGAACCTGTCCAACCCGATGTCAAACGGCGACGTCCGCGAATCCGTGTCGGACCCCACAGAAATCAAACCGCTTTCCACGCGTTCCGGGCTGGTCGGTCCGCCGTTGCCAATGCCGTAAGGCTGCCCGGCTTCTTTGACGATATTCCACAGATCCGTGCCGCGCGATCCATCCCGCAGATAGATTTCAAACCCGCCTTGCTTGGACCAACCGGACCGTTGGACCGCCACCGGAATGCCCTCGATCTCTGCCTCATTGAACCAGAAATATTTCAGGTCGCGCACCCAATCCCCAAACACGCTGGCCACCACGTTTTCAGCCAATGGCCCCTGCACGGCCAGCGGTGACACATCCGGTTCGCTGATTTCAACATCAAGGCCCCGTTCCGCCGCAATCGCACGCGCCCAGAACCAAATGTCACTGTCTGCAATTGAAAACCACCACAGGTCTTCGCGCAGTTTCAAAACGATGGGATCGTTGATAACCGTTCCTTGGTGGTTGACCAAAGGTACATATTTCCCCTGCCCGATTTTCTGGTTTGAAAGATCGCGCGGCGACAGAATTTGGGCAAGGGTTGACGCATCTGGCCCTTCCAGCTGCACCTGACGTTCAGCGCCCACATCCCACATCACGCAGCGTTCGATCAGGTCCCAGTATTCTTTTTCCGGGTCACCAAACGACGCAGGCAGGATCATGCGGTTGTAAATTGATGCGGACGTGCACCCTTCTGCCTTGATGGCATGAAAGAATGGCGACGGACGCAGTCGTGCCGTTGGAAAAACATTGAACATGGCGGACCCTCCCCTAACCGTTTTTTTCCCCGCTACGGCAGGTTGGTTTCAAACGCTATCTGCATTTTTCACTTTGACGAAACGTCACACAATCAACCGAATGACCACGGTCTTCAAAAATTTTGCCTTGCGACACCTTGGTTCGCCCATCATGGTGCGCGTCGGGGGTGCGTATATGGCAGAACAGATTTCACCGACACCAAAACAGGCATCCTATGATGTGGTCATCATTGGCGGCGCAATGTACGGGTCATCGGTCGCATGGTGGCTGGCCCGCAACCCGGATTTTGATGGAACCATTCTGGTGGTCGAACGCGACACCACCTATGAATTCACGTCAACGGCACACACGAATTCCTGCATCCGGCAACAGTTTTCAAACGAAACCAACATACGCATCAGTCAGTTCGGCGCGGAATTCATTCGCGGGTTTCGCGATTTCTTCGATGGTGACGACCGCGTGCCCGACATCACGCTTCAAAGCTATGGATACATGTATCTGGCCGATACGCCAGAATTTGCAGCCACCCTTGCCGAAGGTCAGAAAATTCAGGCCAAGCTGGGTGCCGCAACCCAGCACATGACCCCCGAAGCGATCAAGGCGGACTACCCATTTTACAATTTGGACGACATCATCGCCGCCAATCACAACCGCATCAACGAAGGTTATTTCGACGGCGGCACCATCTTTGATTGGTGGAAACGATCGGCCCGGGAAAATGGCGCGGAATACGTCGAAAACGAAGTGACGGCGATTGGCGTCACAGACAATCGCTGCACCAGTGTCACCCTGAAATCAGGTGAAACAATCCACTGCGGCATGGTTGTCAACTGTTCGGGGCCACGGGCCGTGCTGACCGCACGTATGGCGGGGCTGACCCTGCCGGTAGAACCGCGCAAACGCTATACTTTTATCTTTGACGCCGCCCACCCGCTGGACCGTGACCTGCCGCTAACGATCGACCCATCCGGCGTGCACATGCGCACCGAAGGAACGTATTATCTGGCCGGTTGCCCGCCGGATGATGACCCAGCAGTGGACTACGACGATTTCGATCAAGATCACGCAATCTGGGAACAAAAAGTCTGGCCCATCATCGCGAACCGCATCCCCCAATTCGAAGCCATCAAGCTGATCAATTCATGGGCCGGGCATTATGCGTTCAACACCTTTGACCAAAACGCCATTGTCGGCCCACACCCGGATGTGACCAACTTTGTCTTCGTGAACGGCTTTTCCGGGCACGGCTTTCAACAATCCCCGGCTATCGGGCGTGGGGTGGCGGAATACATCACCTATGGATCTTATCGATCCATCGATCTTGATCCGTTCAACTATCAACGGGTTGTGGACAACAAACCCTTTATCGAAAAGGCAGTGATCTGATGAAACTCAAGAAACTTGTGCTGACCGGGGCTGCGGGTCGTCTGGGCGGATATTTGCGGGAAACGCTTGCAGGCATGTGCGATGAATTGGTGTCGACAGACATCGCGGAAAACATCGACAATCTTGCCCCGAATGAAACCTATGTTATGGCCGATCTGGGCGTTTTGGATCAAATCAGCCCCGTGCTGGAAGGGGCCGATATGGTGGTCCATTTCGGCGCCATCGGCGACGAAGCCCCCTGGGGTGCGATCTTGCACGCCAATCTGATCGGATCGTTCAACATCTGGGAAGCTGCGCGTATCCATGGTGTGCGCCGGGTGGTTTATGCGTCTTCGATCCATGCAGTGGGGCTGCACCGGATCAGCGACAACATCGGTGTCGATGCCCCGCACGCGCCAGACAGCTATTATGGATTGGCCAAATGTTTTGCCGAAGATTGCGCGAAACTGTATTGGCACAAAGCCGGGATCGAAGCCGTTTGCATGCGCATCTATTCCTGCGCGGCACCCAATGGGCCCCGGTCGCTTCAGGCTTGGCTGTCGGTGGGTGACCTGATCCGCATGGTCGTCGCATCCATCACCACGCCAGTGGTCGACGTTTCAATCGTCTATGGCATTTCCAACAACACCCGCGCAGCGCTCAACAACGACGGCGCGAAACATCTGGGCTATCAACCCCAAGACAACGCCGAAGATTACGCTGCCGAAATCTTCGCAAACGCTGATGCGCCAGACCGAACAGATCCCGCCCAATACCTGTATGCGGGTGTCTTTGGCAAAACAGAACTTGGGCAATCGGGTCTGGCATTCATGAATGCCGTGGATGAAAACGCCGCCAAATAGCCTGCGTCTTCATTTTGCTTGAAATACTCTGGGTGAATGCCGCCGCACGGCGGCAGAGGGCAACGCCCTAAACCAAAAAATGGTGCAAGCGGCCCCAGCGGGCCGCTTTCCGTTTGATCCGTCTACTGACCGCAGCCTTGGTTCAAAAGCTGGTCCATGGTGACAGACGGCTGCGCACAGCCCGCTTCACCAACAATCCGCGCGGGCACACCCGCGACTGTCTTGCACGGCGGCACTTCTTCCAGCACGACGGACCCGGCGGCGATGCGGCTGCAATTGCCGATCTTGATATTGCCCAAAACCTTGGCCCCTGCGCCGATCAGAACCCCGTCGCCGATTTTCGGGTGGCGGTCGTCGTCTTCTTTGCCTGTGCCGCCCAAGGTGACGGAATGCAGCATTGAAACATTGTCGCCCACAACGGCCGTTTCACCGATGACAATCGAATGGGCATGATCGATCATGATCCCCTGCCCGATTTTCGCGCCCGGATGGATATCAATACCAAACACCTCTGACGTGCGGGACTGAATGAAATAGGCCAGATGTTCGCGATCATTGCGCCACAGCCAATGCGCCACGCGGTGGGCTTGGACCGCCTGAAACCCTTTGAAATACATCATCGGCTGGATCAGCCGATGGCACGCGGGATCGCGGTCCAGAACCGCGGCCAGATCGGCCCGGGCGGCCTGCCCGATTGTCCCGTCTGCCAATGCGTCATCGCACAATTCGCGCAACATCTGTTCAGGCATATCGGCAGAGGCCAGCTTTTGCGAAATCCGGTAAGACAACGCAGCTTCCAGCGAAGCATGGTGCAAGATACCCGCATGCAGCATCCCCCCCATCAGGGGTTCTTCCCGCACAACGGCATGGGCTTCGTCAACCATGCGATCCCAAACAGGATCAATCGACCGGACAGCTTTTTCTTTGACAGACATGGGCAATCCTTTCCAGTTCTGCGCGTCCCTAGCATAGCATCTGGGCATCGCGCAAAGCCAATCAAAGGTTTGTTTTTAAATGATCACATCCAGTGATCGATGCAAACCCGGCCCGTAAACATCCGAAATCTGCGCCACCCGCAGCGAAATCGGCCCCGAAACACCATCGGCCGCCTGATCTGATTGGCTGTAAGTCCACGATGTTGTCGGCACATCTTGCGATCTGACCAATGTGCCGCCTGCGATCACCTCAACCCGGTAGCGTTCAAATGCTTCGTGCAGCGGCGGGTCCTGTGCGGTCCATGGATCACCATCCAGTCGGGTGCGGCGGATCCAGGTTAGTTCCAGATCCGGCCCGGATTGATCCGCGTTCAAGGACACAGGCGCATAGGGCCGCAACCCGTTGCCTTGGAACGCATGGTTCAGTGACACAATGCTGGGATGGGTCAGATCAGCGGTTCCGGACCCAAACTTGAAATATTGGCCCACGCCGCGACTGGAAGATGGCAGGTTCGTCTGGGTGATGCCTGCGTTCAACAACACAAACACCGACCCCACAGGCCATACCGACGGCATCAGCGCATCCGTACCCAACTGTCCGCGCAACCGCGTTGTCAGGGCAAACCGCCCCGCCCCCAATGGCGCGGCGTTCTGGAACTGAAACACTTCCCAATTGTCGGGGGTCCCGTCCCCAATCGCGGCCACGTTGCGCCCGGCCAACAGATCGCTGACCGATACCGACGACAAGGCGCCGCTGGTCAAATCCACTTCCAGTGCGGGGCCATGATCGAAAATGCCATGGCGTGCAGCGGCCATCGGGGTCTGCGTTGTGCCGATGACCGACGCCCCGACAAAAACGCCGTTGATGGAATAGTTGCTGTCGGTTGTGGATTGATACATGCGCACCATCCCGGGCCACGGATCGGCAGTCACGGCGGCATGGGGGCTGTGGGGTTGTTCGTCGCCCGTCATCATCGGCAAATCCAGAAACAGCGGATAAACGGGCGCCGCCACTAAAGCGGGCCGGCTTGATTGGGCGGCAATGGTGTCGGTTGTCGGCGCATCCCCGGGCAGATAGCTTTCTTCTTCGATACGCACCGCTTCGATCAGGCGCTGGCCCGCGACTTCTACATGGTCAATTCGATAGGTGCCGCGCCCGCCCGGTTCATCCAGCGACACAACATCCGCAGCGCCCAGCGGTGTTTTTGAAGGCGGCAGTGCGAACCGCGCCGTGTCACGCGAAACGCGCGCTTCGGCCAGCCAGCGTTCCGTTGTTTCCTGCGCTTCCTGTGTCGTCATCACAAGGTTCAGATCAGTGACCGCCACAGAATGCGTGTCGTCTTCGGGAAAGACGGTTTCCGTGGCTGCCACTTCGAACGACCCGTCCGCCTGCACGTAATTCAATCGAACCCTGTCCATGATTTCGGCGTCAGGATCCCGGGTCAGCGTCAGGGGCGGGTCGGTGTCTTCGCCCAACACCAGTTCATCCGCGGAAATTTCGACCGGCTTGCGCCCGGTGCGATTGCGAAACACCAATAGACCGTCGCGTTCAACCGCATCAAACCCGAACGCCAACATCAACGGCTGCAAGGCGCTGCGTGCATCTGACACATCGGGCACAACATACCCGCGCACGTATCCATACAGTTGCGACACATCGACATCCGTCACACCCGAAGCGGCGCAGATTTCAGCGACCAGACTGTCCAAAGGCCGTGCGTTGGACCGCCCATTGATCCAATGGCCCCGGGCATAGTTTTCGCCGTCCGACCACACGTCCAGCTGGTTTGGGAACGCAGGGTACGGCCGCGCATCCCAGGCCCAGACATGGGCACGGGTCATATCCAACATCGGGGCATTGTATTCGATCGAAACCGGGTTGTTGGCCGGGTCAGACCAATGGCCAAACATCGCCCGCACATACTGCATTTGGATCAATTCATCCCGTCGCCCATTCGAATAATGGGGCAGCGTGCTTTCGCTGGATTTCGGGTCAAGAAACTTGTTGGGTTGGTTTGTTGCCTTATCGACCGCAGCACAGCCCAATTCAGTGAACCAGATCGGTTTGGATTGCGGCACCCATGCGGTTTCGGTCAGGGACCGTACCCCGCCCACGCGGTTGTAATGGGGATTGGCCCACCAACCCCGTATGTCTTTGTACCGAAAGGCCCACGGTTCGCTTTCGCTGGCATCTTCAATGGCGGTTCGAAACTGGGCATCGCGGGCTTCGGACGTGGTGTAATACCAGTCAAATCCTTCGCCGCCTTCGACATTGGATTGCAGATAATCCAAGTTGTGAATGGCCCGCCCATCGGCCCAATCCAGATGATCACAACCATCCCGCCAATCCGACAGCGGCATGTAATTGTCGATCCCGATGAAATCGATGTTCGGATCAGCCCACAGGGCATCCAAATGGAAATACCGGTCGTTGGTCCCATCTTGGGGTTGATAGCCAAAGTATTCTGACCAATCCGCCGCGTAAGAGATTTTGACATCCGGCCCAAGGATGCTGCGCACATCCGCCGCCAGCGCGATCAGCTTTTCAACCGCCACAAACTGCCCAGCCGCACCCCTGATCCATGTCAGGCTGCGCATTTCAGACCCGATGCAGAATGCGTCAACACCCCCTGCAAGGGCGCACAGATGCGCGTAATGCAAGATAAAGCGGCGGTACGACCATTCATCAGGTCCAGTATAGCTGACACGATCCTCCGCAGGGGTAAAATCCGCAGGGACGGCGGTTCCGAAAAAGGCGTCCACTTCGGCCTGTGCCGTTGCAGTGCCATCGGTTGTGCCATCCCGTGAAGGGGCCACGGACGTGGTGATCCGGCCACGCCATGGGAAATGCGGCTGCCCCGGATCATCAGACCACGGGTTGGGCAGTGTGTTTCCTTCCAATTGGGTCATCAGAATGAACGGATAAAACATGACCGCCTGACCCTTTACCGTCAGGGCCTGTATCGCTTCGATTACGGATTGGTCCGTTGGGGTCCCGCCATAGGACGGACGGGCGTCCAATTGGGGCACGGCAAGGGCAGTGTCACGGGTCAGCCCGGACACGGTCCATGGCATCGATGCCGTTTCTGTACCGGTTTCTTCAACGCGCGGGGTCAGTGTGCAGTGACCGCAGCGCAGGTCGTCGCCGAACCATGACACAATCAGGGATGTGCTTTGGCAATGGGGCAATTCGGACCCCAACCCATCAATCGCTGCGGTCAAATCCGCCTGACCGGATCCGGTGTGGACATTTGCACTGGTTGTGCGGCCCTGCCCCTGATCGCGGTACACAGGGGTGGTTGCCAGCGCATATTCCCCACTGCCGGGCATCAAGGCCACAGCCGTGACCGCGTCGGCCAGATCGGCCGGGGCTGCCGCATCGCGCGCCTGCGTCGGGCGCAGGACTTCAAAACTGAACTGTGGGACGCGGTTGCCGAACGGTTCAAGTTCCAGATCTTCGAACACGACGTAGGCTGTACCCCGGAACGCGGGCGCATTGCCGGTTCCTTGGACGGCTTCGATTTTGGGGTCAGGCAACTGCGTTCGGTTCCCCGGATACACCCGCATCGTCAACGTTTCGGGAGAGATTTCCTTGCCATCCGCCCAAATCCGACCGATGCGCGAAATTTCACCTTCGCAAACGGCGACCGCAAGACTGACGCAATAGCTGTAGGATGTTTGCGTTGCCGAAGGGGCACCCTTGCCGCCCACGGTCGATGTGCTGGTCTTTTCCAGAAACTTTGTGGCCCAAATCACCTGCCCCCCCAGCCGAACACGGCCAAAGGCCTGCGGGATCGGGGTGCCTTCGCTGGCGCCCATCAGGCGGAACCGATCCACCCGACCGGTTTGCACGGCCTTTGCCCCATTGCCCATCAAGCGCTGGTCGATGGCACGGCCCAGCATGGCACCGCCTGCCCGGCCAATCGCCGCCATCGACAGCCCCATGACGCTGCCGGTCATCGTGCCACCCAAGGCCATGCCCGCTGCGGAAAGTATCAAAGTTGCCATAGGCCTAACCTTTCAAGGGAAATGCGAACCGCGCCACAATCCTGCGCCGCCACGGTTCAGACAGCGGGCTTTCCAGCACTGCATGCCCACTGTAGGCGTGAATAAATGTGGAATAGGATCCGGTACGGGCCTGAATGCCCACATGTTTCGGGGCGAACCCATCGCGCATACAAAAGATCAAGACATCGCCCGGGCCGACGTCGTCGATCGACTTGGACAGCAAATGCCGTTGTGCGGCCTGCAACAGAACCGGTCTGTCCGGCGCATCACCCCAATCCATCGTATAGGGCGGCGGGTTTTCGGGTTCGGATCCCAAAACTTCGCGCCACACACCACGCAGCAAACCCAGGCAATCAGTCCCGACGCCCTTGACCGATCCCTGATGCAAATAGGGTGTTCCGATCCATGTCCGGGCCACTGCCACGATATCTTGCGTCATACCAAAGCCTCGCCCGTGTTGTCGTCGCCATGGGCCGGGATCGCAGCGGTCCAATCATCGCCGGGAATGAACGGAAAGCCCTGAAAATTGACAAGATTGTCGAACCGGTTCCGGCAAGTTGCAGCGCGTTTGTCGCAGCCCGGATGCAGCAGGATCTGGTCGCCCGGCTGAATATCTGCGCGCAGCGGTTCCCAAAGGGTCAACACGCGGTCCGCCCCATCGGTGCGGTCCGATTTGATCCAACCAACGATGGACGCCCCGGCCCCCGACAGAACCTTGACTCGGCCACGCGAAAACCACCCATCGCCAAAGCCCGTAAGATCCGAAAAGATCAGCTGATCACGGTTTTCGATACGATCCACAACTGTATCGGCAAAAAATCCGGGCGTGGTCAGATCAAAGCCGCATGCGCCATCACCCAACACCGCCGAACAGGGTTTTTGGTACACCCGACCCTGCGGTTGGTTCAGGGCATCCGCCAGTCCGCGCAGTTCCACATCAAACGCCCCGCCTTGGCGGCGGATTTCGCCCAGACTGCCTTTGAAGATCAGTTTTCGGTCTTCAACATTGTGCCAATTGACAAGCCACGCCCGCACAACTGCCGCGTCATACAGACCGGCGTTGATGTCTGCTTCTGTGATCCGGTCATCGGTCAGGACGCCCATGGCTTCGGAATTATCGACCGACAGTCCAGATGACTGCTGCACCGCCTTGGCGGTCATGCCGGCCTCTGCCGCGAAAGTGACGCCGTCAAAGGACAGCGGCAAATCGCAATCCGTAAACCCCAGAACAAGCCCGTCCCTGCGGGTGATGGACCACGCGCGTGCAACTGTGGTGGCACAGGTGCCAAGGTGATCATAAAGCGTTTCGATGGTCATACGCGCACCTCAACCACCGGAACATTGGGCACTTCGCCCGCTTGAAAATGTGAAACAGACGTCACGATTTGATCCGTGTCGAACCGAACGGGCACATCAAATTCATAGCCTGCGGTGACTTCGGCGTGTTCATCCACGGGATGGGTGAACGTCAGCACACCGGTTTCCGTATTGACGGTAAAATCGATGGTATCTTGCTGCAACACGCCGCCAATCGCGACGATCACTGTACCGTGCACAGGTTTGGTGATCGGGCGGGCATAGCTTTGATCGCCTGACACATAGGTTTTGATCAGCTGGAAATCCGTTTTGACCCCATCGCCAAAACCGATCACCTGATCATCCATTTCCACATCCCGATCAGCAGATGTGGACCGAAAATCGGCCCAGTCTTTCCAGCGGAAACCGAACAACTGGCCCTGGCGCGCTTCGAAAAACGCAAGAACGGTTTCGACATCGCGCAAGGATCGCACCGCCAGCCCCGCATCATAGCGACGCCGGGAATGGTGCCAGGGGGTGTTGCGTTCTTCAAATCCATTGGCCAGCGTGACAATTTCGGTGCGGCGCAATGGGCCACCAGACGATCCAAATGACAGCGATGTGGGGAAACGAACTTCGTGGAATGACATGCGGCTGGTCCCTTGATCAGATTATGTATTGCGTCCGCCACGGGCCATGGCCCGCTGCATGGATGCTGCGATTTGGGTCTGGCTGCGCTGGAAACTGGCGGCGTCTGGCGTTGATATGTTCATGGTGATGTTGACACCTGCCCTGCCGCCTTGCGCCGCGACACCCAGCCGCCCATCGGCACCCCGGGTAAGGGGCATGATCGCTTCTGGCCCGGCTTCGCCCATAAGTCCGGTGGCCCCTGCCATGGGAAATGTCGTTGGTCCGCCAACCACCCCACCCTTGGCAAAGGGCACAACACGGCCCTGTGAAATCACGCCTCCATCCGCAAACGGCAGCATCGAATTCACCAATCCGCCAACCATTTTGCCAAGCTGCGCGGTGACGGGTTTCATCGCGGCGTCGTAGGCCATGTTCGCCATCGTCAGCCCCAAGGATTTGAAAGCATCCGACAGCGTTCGCCCATCCAACACGACACCGTCAATCGCGCGGCGCAGACCCTGCGACAGCCCTTTTTCCAGCGTACCCACATCATATTGCGTGCGCGACACCGTTTCCTGCAGCTGGCCCAATTCGCTGTTAAAGGCCGCGACTACATCGGTGGCCTGCGCCAGCTGCGCGTTTGCATCACCGTAATCAGACATCGTTCTTATCCTTTTCAACATCCGGGAAAGCGGCCATCAGATCGGCCAATCCATCGCGTGTCAGGGCGCCGGCCCCCGGGGCCAAACCCAGCATCAGCATCAGTTCAGCAGGCGTCAGCGCCCAGAATTGCTGGGGGGTCAGGCGCAGTTGCGACAACCCCAACCGCAGCATATCGGCCCACGCCAACATTATTCTGGCACCGCAAACGCAAGGGTCAGCAACTGGGCCGCAGCCCGTGCGGCTGCCATTGGCCCGCCTTCGATATCTGCGTTCAACAAATCGCCCTGTGTGCCATCCCAGCCCGCGGCACGCAGACCCGCAGCAATCACATGCAGAATATCCTGCGCCTGAAAGCTTTGGCCTTCGAACCGGCCCACAAGATCCAGCAACCCATCGGCGGCCAGACCCTGTTCCAGTTCGATCAACGCGCCAAGCGTCAGCTTGCAATCATACAGCTGGCCATCCACGCGCAATGGCACTTCACCAGAAAAAGGGTTCGCCATCAGATCGCCGTGAATTCCAGCAACCCAGCCGACGCAAACGACAGATCATAGGTTGCTTCGCCATTGTGCGATCCCGCGTATTCGATGGATGCCACTTGAAATGGCCCTTCGATCACGCCGAAATCGGGCACGATAATCTGGAAATCCGGGTTTTCGCCGTCAAAAAAGATTTCGCGCACCCGTTCATCGGTTCCTTCATCCCGGAACACACCGGCACCAGATACCGCGGCGGATTTTACGCCCGCACCGGCCAACAGTTCGCGCCAGCCCCCGGTACTGTCCAGGTTGGTGACATCCACCGTTTCAGCATTCAGGCTGATGCGCGTGGCCCGCAGGCCTGCAACAGTTTCGAACAGGCCAGCGCCGTTCATGTCAATTTTGATCAAAAGATCACGTCCATTTTGGGCTGCCATTCTGGCCTCCTGCGTTAGGGGTTAATCGTCTTGCACACGGGCACGGAACGTCAGATCGATCCGGCGCGATGTGCCATTGTCGCTGCGGGCGGCCTTGGCCTTGTCAAACCACAGGCCAATCAACTGCCCCCGTGTCAGGGTCAGTGGGGTGGACAGCAATGCATCACAAATCGCGCCACCAATATCTTTGGCAGATTGAAATCCGCTGGTGTCGGTGACGACCGAAACCGTGAAATTGTGCCGGGCCGCGTGACCAGATTTATCGGATGCGTCCTGCACCTCTTCCGGGCCAAGACTGACATAGGTGTCTGGCACCGTTCCTGATGGAAGCGCATCGTAAATGTCTGATCCGACAAGGGCCGTGACGTTCGCATCGTTGATCAGGCATTGATAGACTGCCGCCTGAAGCGCAGCGGAAACAGCATAGGTCATGATGCGACCTCCTCTACGGTGCGCAGTTCCAGATATTTTGCCGTGGGATCACGTTCCGTTACCGCCAGAATGCGATAAACCCGTGATCCTTCCACAAGACGCTGATCAGGTTTGGGCCGCGACGGTGCCCCATGGGGCGCGGACCGTACAGTGATCGTGTACGTCACCTGCGACAGCTTTGCGTGGTCGGTTTCACCTTCCCCGCCACCCGTAGCGCGCACCTGCGCCCACAGTGTGCCCAACGGTGACCAGCTTTCCAGAAACCCCCCCGCGCCATCGGGCACCCGGATCAGGTTTTCTAAAACCAATGCGCGGTTCAAATGCACCTTTGTCATGCCCGTGCCCCGCCCACGATCCGGATGTTTTTGTACCGTTCGGTCAGGGCGGCCACGCCAAAGGGCATGGATCCCATCGGCACATCCACAGCGTTGCGATTTTCATAATAATGCGCGGCCAGCATTAGAACGGCCTGTGCCAAATCATCCGGCAGCGCGGTAAATTCGGGGGCAAACCCTGCCGAAAATGTGACTGTGATTGACCCCTTGGGGGGCATTGCGGGCAACGCGCCCCCTTTCGGCAAAAGCTTTGGGCGGTGCGTGTTTTGCGCCAACACAACACGATCTGCGGGCAACGGTGTTTCGTTGCCATCAACGTCTGTCGTGCGCAGATCCAAAATGGCGCTGATCGGAGCCACAGGAAGGATCTGCCCCATCGGGTCGCGCCATTCCATCAGGGTCCACGAAAATTCACGGCTGATCAATATCTTGCCCGTGCGTCCTTCCACGGCGGCGATTGCGGCACGCAGAAAACTTTCCAGCACGGTGTCCTGCACAGCGTCATCTGCAAACCCGGTGCCCAAACGCAAGTGCGCTTTCAGGGCATCCACTGGCACAGCGGCGGCAGGAATTGGGGTTTCTTCTACTAACATCATCGTATGCGGCTTTCGCGTGGGTGTCAGACAAAGGGGTGAATGGCGGGGCAAGGCCCATGCGTTGCTCGGGCGGAGGGAGGGAGCAGCTAGACAACACATGCGGCGGGCACATGCCCCGCCCCATCCAACCAGGGGGGAAAACAGGTTGGATGGGTATCGCCGTCAGGATCAGCTGACGTCGAATTTCAAAAGCTTGATGGCTGCAAAGTCAGTGACATCCCCGCCCACGCGCTTGGTCGCATAGAACAGAACATGTGGTTTAGCGCTGAACGGATCACGCAACACGCGCAGATCAGGGCGTTCGGCCACAGTATAGCCTTTCGCGAAATCACCGAATGCGATGGCATGGGAACCGGCAGCGATGTCAGGCATATCTTCTGCAATCACCACGGGATACCCCAGCAAACGCGCAGGTTCGCCAGCCGCCAAACCATCGGACCACAAGAAGCGACCGTCATTGTCTTTCAACTTGCGCACTGCACCAGCGGTCTTGGAATTCATCACGAATGTGCCGTTCGCACGGTAATCTGCGCCCAGCGCATAGACCAGATCAATGATCGCATCACCACCGTTCAGATCGCCAGACACGCCCGTCGGGACATAGCCGATGCTGCCCCAGGCAAAGGATGCATCATCGACGATCGGATGGGACAAGAACCCTTTGGGTTTGTCGATCCCGTCCCCGGCCACAAAGGCCGTTGCTTCGGATCGGGAAAACTTGTCGGCGATGCGACCGGCCAACCATGTGTCCACGTCGAATGCGCTGTCATCCAGCAGGCGCTGCGATGCTTTCGGCAGGGCAGACAATTCGTGCAGCGGGATGGAAATACGATCGACCGATGGTGTGCCGGTTTCAGACACTGTGGCGGTTTCTGTGGCCCAACCTGTGCCGACGTCAGAATGATCGACCAGCACGTCGTATGATGTGGCTTCGACTGTCACGACATTGGCAATGTTGCGCAATGATGCGGTACCAGCCAGAACGGATTGGATAGTTTCAGATGTTTGTGGGTCCACCAGATACCCACCGTCGGCGGCAACAGCCGTTGACAGCGCTTTGCCTTCCAAATGAAGCCCGCGCAGGGCATCATCGTCGCCTGACCGCAGATATGCGTTGAACGCTTTTTGGTGGGGGGCACCGGCAGTGTCAGCCATGGCCAGCGCAGGGCGCGCCGTTGAAAGTGATTTGCGATCCAGCATGGTCAGTCGCTCTTCCTGTTTTTGAAGTTTCGATTGAAGGTCAGTCTTGAAAGTGCCCAGTTCAGCGACAAAGCCTTGCAGGGCGGTTGAAATCTGGTCGGCCGGCACAGCTGCGCCATCCGCCAGGGCGGTCTTGGAATGGTCTGTCATTGGTCAGTCCTTTGGTTTTGGCGGCGTCAGAGCTGCGCCAGGGCATCCCGCGCCCGGTCAAAGGCATGGGCGATTTGCGACAGCGTGGCATTGGGGGCATCGCCCTTTGCACCCACGCGCGCGTCCGGCAACATGGGGAAGGTCACGAGCGAAACCTCCCACAAGTCCAGCTGGTGAAGGAGCCGTTGGCCCCGGTCATCTTTCGTGGCTTTGACGGTGCGGTATCCGATGGACAGCCCATCAATCGCGCCTGCCTTTAGCAGCGACGCCGCTTCGGCAGCCCGGGGCACATCCGGCAACAAGCGACCCTTGACGTACAAACCACGGTCATCTTCGCGCACCTCATCCCAAACACCGATGGGTTGCGCCGGGTCGTGCTGCCACAGCATTTTCACACTGCGCCCTTCGGCGGCCAGCTTGTCCAAAGATGCCTGATAGGCCCCTGGCTGCACGATATCCTTGCCCTGATCCGGCTTGCCAAACAGGCTGGCATAGCCTTCGATGCCAAGGGTATCATTTTCCATCTCAATCGCGCCAAGCCGTGCGAATTTTCGTTCTAAATCAAGCATATGTTGGTCGCTCCTTATGGGGTGACTGTGATGAAAGAGGTAAAGGCCTGCGCCAGGATCGCGGCGCCAACACCGTAAACGGTCAACCACAGGCGCTTTTCCAGCCGGGTGATGATTTCTTCGATCCGGTCCAGCCGTTTGTTCAGCCCATCAAATTGAAGGGCGGTCAGGCGTTCGTGGGCTTCGATCTGCGCCTGCGGATTGAACGCAGCCGGATCATATCCATAACGGAAACGGGGCATATCGGTCATGCGCTATACCTCTGTCTCGGGCAGGCCCAAAAGCTTGCGTTTTTCCGCATCTGTCAGGAACACCGCATCCCCCACACGCCGCCACAACGCTTCGCGTTCCGTGGCCAATGCCGGGATGTTGTCCAAATCGGGCCGCAGGGTGACATCTGCGCCTTCTGCCGTGGCAAGCCAGTTGCCGATCGCCGCTGTCGCCCGTTCGGCCAAAGGCAGAACCGTGTGGCGGTAGAATGCGCGATTGGCTTCGGCATAATTGGCGTAGGTCGCATCGCCCGGAATGCCCAGCAACATTGGCGGGACGCCAAAGGCGGTCGCAATTTCGCGTGCGGCGGCTTCTTTTGTTTTCTGGAATTCCATGTCGGATGGGCTGAACCCCATGGGTTTCCAATCCATTCCGCCTTCCAACAACATCGGCCGGCCCGCGTTGCGCGCGCCCTGATGGTTCAATTCAACCTCTTCGACCAGTCGATCGTATTGATCGGATGTCAGCGAACCATTGCCATCTGCGCCCTTGTACACCAGAGCACCGGATGGGCGGGCGGCATTGTCCAACAATGCCTTGGACCACCGCGACGCCGCGTTGTGCACATCAATGGCCGCGGCGGCGGACTGGGCCGCCGACATGCCATAATGATCATCCAGCGGGTGAAAGGATTTGATATGGCAAATGGGGGCAATCGGCCCGGTCATGTCAAACCGATGCTTGCGCCCGTTCACGTTGTATTCAAAACCAATCGGCCAGCCATCCGGCCCCGGCACAACCGACATGCGGTCCGACCGCAGCACGTGCAATTCGCCCACGTGCCCAGCATCCGTCATGACC
Source organism: Planktomarina sp. (assembly GCA_020630595.1). GTDB lineage: Bacteria > Pseudomonadota > Alphaproteobacteria > Rhodobacterales > Rhodobacteraceae > Planktomarina. The sequence continues at coordinate 29,107 of JAHDBC010000004.1, read as the reverse complement.
AGTTCAGCGTAGGCATTGCCGTTCAGCAACAACTGACCCAAAAGCGATTCAAAGAAATCAACCCGGGTCTGCGTGGGGTTGGGTTGGGTCAAAACATCCAAAAGCGGATGCGATGTGAACCGTTCGGCATCCGATTGCAACACGACCGGCAGGGCCGCTGCGGCCTCTGCAATCAATTTCACGGCCCGGTAACCGACAGGGTTTCCCTGAAACGCCGTCCGGGTCAGCGATACGGCATCGCGGGGCGACCACGCCACCCGACCCGATGACAAATGGGCCACAATGCGCCCGGCTGCACTTGCCTTTTGTTCAGGCGCGGCGGGGGCGCTGGATTTGAAAAGGTTCAGAACCATATTTTGGTCGCTCCGACGTTTGGGACGATTGTTGCTGTGTTGGGAACAATTTGACGAACAAGGTTTGAATTGTTCTCAACATCGCGGACGGGACGTTAAGCCGTTGTTAACCAGATCAAAGTCTGCGCACGCCGGGCCGCCCGCCTTCCTGCATGGGCACGATGATTCCGACGGTCAGCGCCCAAACCAGCGCATCAACACGATCCGGGCTGCCTTGCCCGCGAAACCCGTGGCGGGTCATCAGGCACAGTTGATCTTCCAGTTCGGACAATCCGGTTCTGTGACGCACCCGACCCTGATCATACAATAACGCCACAGGTTCCGCCCGGCGCGACTTTGATTTCCGGGCGTGCACCTTTTTGACCGGAACCGTGTTGTCGATGGCATTCACCATCGTCACGATCAGGTCCCCGCCTTGGTTGACCTCTGCCACGACTTCGTGGGCATCATAGTCATAGTAAGCCTGCACGACCGCTTCGGCCCAGCGCCCCGGGCTGTCGGGTTTCACGGAAACATCCGCCAAAACGGTGGCAGTCCATTCGGTTGGGTGCCCTGACTGGCGAATGCCCACGACACAAATCCCGCACAAATCGGAATTGGGGCCGTTTGACACCGATGGATCCACGGCAACCAAAACCCGGTCAAAGGTTTCGCCTTTGGGCGCGGCGCGGAAATGGTCATAGGACCAGATCGCCCCATCAACACTTTCCAGCATCACACCATCCAGTTCCTGTCGTTCCAGCCGGCTGTCCTTGTACCGCCTGCGGATATCTTCCAGAAACGATTCCGCCAGATTGGCACGGTTGGCTTCGGTTGATGCGCGGGTCAGAACAGTTGACGGGCTGTCGATGATATTGCGAAGGGTCTGGATCGACCGGGGCGTGGTAGTGACCAACTGTTGCGGATGATCCCCCAAACGCAACCCGAATTGCAGCATATCCCATGCTTCTTCGGCTTTGGGCCATTTGGCCAGTTCATCGGCCCAGGCGCAGTCAAATTGCGGGCCACGCAACCCTTCGTAATCATGGGCGGAAAACACCTGTGCCTGCGCACCATTGGGCCATTCCAGCATCCGGCGCGTCGCAATCCATTTAGGGCGACGGTCTGGGGGCGAACAGGCCAGAATGCCGCTGTCGCCAAACACCATCACATCGCGGGCTTGATCAAAGGTTTCCCCGATCAGGGCGACGCGTTTGCATCGCCCCGGATCAGAAGGCAGCGACCCTTCGACCTGTGATCTGATCCATTCGGACCCGGCGCGGGTCTTGCCCGCGCCACGCCCACCCATGATCACCCAGGTGCGCCAGTCGCCGTCAGGCGGCAACTGGTGATCCATGGCCCAGAATTCGAACAGCCATGGCAGTGCGGCCAGTTCACCTGGGTTCAGTTCATTCAGAAACTGTTCCTGCGCCAAAGGATTGGCGGAGGCGATCCAAGCGGCCCCCGACCGTAGATTTGACGGCGTCGAAGTCGAAGATTTCGGTGGGGTCTGCGTCTGCTTCATGGGCGATACGGGCCTCTAAATAGTTAAGCTCTTTACGGGTCTTTTCGAGGTCTTTGATAAGCCAGCGCAGATCCTTTGCCTCGTCGCTGGTTTTATCAGGAAGGCCACCGGTGATCCGGGCAATGTCGTCACGGATCAGTTCGATGTAGTCCCGAAATTCATCACGCAGGGCGATATCACGGGGGTCAGTGGGTACAGATACTTGATTACTCATTATAGTCGATTAGCCTCTCATGCCTCCGCACGAGGGGGCGCGGGATCACGCCTTCTAGCCCTTGCACTGTCGCACAACGGGGGGCTTCAATCAAAAAATGGGGGTGGGCCTGCGCACGGGGCGTTAACCAATTGTTTGCATCGCAAAGGGCAAAAATTCATGCACGCGCCAACCCCACGGGCGCATGATAGCCGCTATTGGTTGGCGCGTTCCGCTTCGATCTGACGCCAGACCGCAACATTGCGGTTGTGATCAGCCAGATTGGTCGCAAATGCGTGACCGCCAGTGCCATCGGCCACGAAAAAGATGAAATCAGTGTCATCAGGGTTCACGGCGGCCTGCAATGCGGCAAGCCCCGGATTGGCGATGGGCGTTGGTGGCAGACCGTCAATGGTATAAGTGTTCCACGGCGTTTCGCGCCGCAGTTCGGATTGGCGCAAACCACGGCCCAGCGTGCCTTCGCCGCGGGTGATGCCGTAGATCACGGTCGGGTCCGTTTGCAGGCGCATTCCCCGCACCAGACGATTGGCAAACACAGATGCAACCTGCCCGCGTTCGTCGGGTTCAGCTGTTTCTTTTTCAATGATGGATGCCAGAATGACCATTTCTTCGGGGGTGGACACCGGCGCGTCGTCGGCCCGGTTTTCCCAGACCCGTGCAATCCTGCGGGCCTGCGTGTCGACCATTCGTGCAACAACGCTTTGCACAGTGTCACCCACGGACAATTCATAGCTGTCTGGTGCCATTGCGCCTTCGGCGGGTGTTGATGTGGCCTCACCTTCCAGAATGTCGATCTGCGACAACCCTTGCAGGGCCTGCCATGTGGTGATCCCCTCTGCCACCGCGACGCGGAAGCGCGTTCCAGTGGCGGCTTTCAGTTGCGCATAAACCGTCGGCGTTTCGTCTTCGGCGGGATTGAACGTGACAAGCGCATCAAAACGATTGGTCTGCGGGTTCAATTCACGCACCTGAACGGTCGTGCGCGTCACCCCCAACCGATAAACAATTTCCGTACCGCACGTGCTGCGCCCGGTGTCTGTGACTGTGTCCACGATATCGGACATCGATGCGTTGGGCTGGATCAGATAGGCACCGGCTTTCAGATCGTCCCGCTTTTCGGCGTAATCCACACCGATCAGGAACAATCGGGGGCTGGAAATCGCCCCTTCGGCGGCAAGATTTTCGGCCACCCGATCAAAATTGCTGCCGCGATCCACGGTCAGGCACATTGCAGCCTCTAGCGGGCCGGGATCTGCGTACCGCGAAATCGCAACACTGATGAAACCGCCCATCAAAAACAGGATCAGCACAAACAGGGTTAGCGCGTTTGACGCGATACCTTTCCACATCTTTAGTCGACCTTTCCAAAGATCACGGATGCATTTGTTCCGCCAAATCCAAATGAATTGGACAGGGCAACATCAATCTTGCGTTCCACCTTTTTGTTGGGGGCCAGATCCAGTTTTGGTTCCACAGCAGGATTGTCTAGGTTGATTGTCGGGGGGGCAACCTGATCACGGATGGCCAGAATGCTGAAGATCGCTTCGATCGCGCCAGCAGCCCCCAAAAGGTGACCTGTGGACGACTTGGTTGATGACATGGTGGCCTTGGCTGCCGCGTCCCCCATCATGCGTTCCACGGCGCCCAGTTCAATCGTATCGGCCATCGTCGACGTGCCATGGGCGTTGATGTAATCAATCGCGGCCGGTTCAAGACCCGCGTTTTTCAGTGCCGCGCGCATGGACCGTTCGCCCCCTTCGCCGTCTTCGGACGGGGCTGTGATGTGATATGCGTCGCCCGACAGGCCATAGCCCAGAACTTCGGCATAGATTTTCGCACCGCGCGCCTTGGCATGTTCGTAGTCTTCCAAGACGACAATCCCTGCGCCTTCGCCCATGACGAACCCGTCACGGTCCGCGTCATAGGGGCGCGACGCTTTGGTTGGATCATCTTCGCGTTTTGTAGACAGTGCCTTGCAGGCGTTGAAACCAGCGATGCCCAGTTCGCAGATTGCCCCTTCGGCGCCGCCCGCAACCATCACGTCCGCATCGCCAGATTTGATCAGCCGGGCCGCATCGCCAATCGCATGCGCCCCCGTAGAACAGGCCGTGACAACCGCGTGATTTGGACCCTTAAAGCCATATTTGATACTGACCTGACCGGACACCAAATTGATAAGCGATCCCGGAATAAAGAATGGGGACACACGGCGCGCGCCTTTTTCTTTGATCAAGACAGCCGTTTCCGCAATCGACTGCAGCCCGCCGATTCCGGATCCGATCATCACACCGGTTCGTTCCAGGCTTTCAACATCTTCTGGCATCCAACCCGCATCTTCGACAGCCTGCTGCGCTGCGGCCAGACCATAAACAATGAAATCATCCACTTTGCGCTGTTCTTTTGGCGCCATATAGGCATCGGGATTAAACGTGCCATCGCTGCCGTCGCCGCGCGGGACTTCACAGGCGTATTTGGTCGCAACACCTGATGGATCAAACCGGGTGATTGGACCAGCACCGGACTGTCCGTCCAGAATGCGTGACCACGTTACATCCACCCCGTCACCCAAGGGGGTGACCATTCCAAGACCGGTGACAACAACACGACGCATGTGTAACCCCTTTTGCAGTCTGCGCCAGCCGAACCGCGGCGCTTTGGTGTCTCTTACGCTGCGGGCGGGTGTGCAGCAAGATCAGCGCCCCTGAAGACGCGAAAATTCACCCATGTCCTACGCAACGAAAAACGGCACCCCGAAGGATGCCGCGTTCCAAAATCAATCAACGGTGGCTTATTGCGCTTCGTTGATGAACTTCACAGCGTCGCCGAAAGTCTGGATCGTTTCAGCAGCGTCGTCTGGGATTTCGATGCCGAATTCTTCTTCGAACGCCATAACCAGTTCAACCGTGTCCAGGCTGTCTGCGCCCAGATCATCGATGAACGATGCATTTTCGACAACTTTGTCTTCTTCAACACCCAGGTGTTCAACTACGATTTTCTTTACGCGGTCTGCGACGTCGCTCATGGATTTGGTCCTTATCGTTCCCGGGCCAAGGCCCTGTTTTGCGCCGGTTCGGCATTTGGCCTGTGGGGCCGGTTGCATCCCATAAAGGGGTTTTGACGTAGGGGCACAAGCCCCCACGGCGAATTTGCGCCGCCTATATCATAGGTTTTTGTGACCGCAAACGGAATCTACAGCATTGCCATGCCGCCGTTCACGTGCAGCGTGGTGCCAGTAACATAACCTGCTTCGGGGCTGGCCAAATACAACACCGCTGACGAAATTTCATCTGTGCTGCCCATGCGTCCAGCTGGGATTTGCCCCAAAATTCCTGCCTTTTGATCATCGGTCAGCTTGTCTGTCATGGCCGTTGCAATAAACCCTGGCGCAACACAATTGACGGTGATCCCGCGCGACGCGACTTCGTAAGCAAGCGATTTGGACATCCCGACCATCCCCGCCTTGGACGCAGCATAATTGGCCTGTCCCGGGTTGCCGGTGGCCCCGACGATGGAAGAAATGTTGACGATCCGCCCCCAACGGGCCTTCATCATGCCCCGCATCACCCCTTTGCACAGCCGCATGGTCGATGTCAGATTGATATCAAGAACGGTGGACCATTCTTCGTCGGACATCCGCATGAACAGATTGTCTTTGGTCACCCCAGCGTTGTTCACCAAAATATCGACACTGCCCATCGCGGCTGCCGCATCTTTGGGAAGCTGTGTCACCGCATCCGCGTCCGACAGGTTGCAGGGCAGCACATGGGCCCGATCGCCAAGTTCAGCCGCCAATGCGTCCAGCGGTTCAACGCGCGTGCCTGACAGCCCGACTGTTGCACCCGCCGCATGCAGCGCCTTGGCGATATCGCCCCCAATGCCGCCAGAGGCACCGGTAATCAGGGCATTTTTTCCTGTAAGATCGAACATTTGGTCCCTCCTTGGGTTTCGTGGGGAAAGATTTGGTGGGCGCAGGCTGCGCTGCACCTAAGATCATTTTTTGCGACCCCTGCGCATGGATCAGGCAACCAACCCCGCATTTTTCCCCGTCTTGCGGTTATAACACGCGGGCTGATCAGGTCAGTTTCGCAATATCATCAGGGGTGCCAAAGTTGGCAACGGTCAAGGCGCGGTCAAATTTCCGGATCATGCCAGACAAGGCTTTGCCGGGGCCGATTTCCCAAAATTCAGTCACACCGGCGGCGGCCATGGCAGCCACGGATTCGCGCCAGCGGACCGATCCGGTCACCTGCGCGATCAGGCTTTCGCGGATCTGGTCAGGATCACTGATCGGGGCCGCATGCACATTGGCGACCACGGGGGTTTGTGGCGTGCTGATCGTCGTGTCAGCCAAGGCAGCGGCCATCGCATCCGCGGCAGGTTGCATCAGCGCACAATGGAACGGGGCCGACACGGGAAGGATCACCGCCCGCTTGGCCCCACGATCCTTCGCGATTTCTGCGGCGCGTTCCACGGCGGCCTTGTGGCCAGACACAACAACCTGTGTTGGGTCATTGTCGTTGGCGGCCTGACACACTTCCCCTTGGGCGGCATCTGCTGCAACGGATTGCACGGCTTCGAAATCCAGCCCAAGAATGGCGGCCATGGATCCAACCCCAACGGGCACCGCATCCTGCATGGATTGCCCGCGAAGCCGCAACAGTTTCGCGGTGTCGGCGACCGTCAGCGCACCGGAAGCGGCGAGCGCGGAATATTCACCCAACGAATGGCCCGCAACAAATGCAGCATCGGTGATGGCGTGACCTTCAGCTTCTAGCGCTTTCATGGCGGCAAGGGATGTGGCCATCAGGGCGGGTTGGGCATTGGCGGTCAGGGTCAGGGTTTCGATATCCCCGTCCCAAATCAGGCCCGACAGGTTTTCCCCCAATGCATCGTCCACTTCGGCAAAGATTTGCGCCGCTGCCGGGTAAGCATCCGCGAGCGCCTTGCCCATCCCGATGGTTTGGGCACCCTGCCCCGGAAATACAAATGCCTTCATCCTTGTCCCCTATCGTTTTACAAGGGGTTACCTGCCCTTGCATCGGGGCGCAATGTCTGTGCGGGGATGCGGGTTTGGAAATTCCAGCCAACAGTTTAGGATTTGGTGGCAACCGAAAAGGATTCACGATGCCCGCAACAAATACCCCGACCCACTTTGGCTGGGTGACCAAATGCTTTCATTGGCTGACCGCGCTTTTGATCCTGACTGCGATTGTGCTGGGCGTTCTGGCCCATGATGCGGCGTTTGACACAAGCCAACAGTTGGCCCGCAAGGCTTGGTTGTTTTCATTCCACAAAACAGTTGGCATCGCTGCGTTTTTCGTCGCCGTGATGCGGGTGATCTGGGCGCTGACCCAACCGCGCCCGGGTAAGATCAGCGGCAAATCATGGGAACACAGACTGGCAGAGGTTGCCCATTGGGCCCTTTATTTCAGCATGATCCTTGTGCCGCTGGCAGGATGGGTGACCCACGCGGCATCATCCGGATACGCGCCGATCTGGTGGCCGTTTGGTCAGTCGCTTCCGCTTGTTCCAAAATCGCCTGATCTGTCTGTGATTGCAGGTCAAATCCACATGGCGTGGGAAAAAATCCTGATCATCGCGATCCTGTTGCATGTTGCTGGCGCATTAAAACATCACCTGATCGACAAGGATGCGACCTTGCGCAGGATGCTGGTGGGTTCACCCGACGTGCAGGTGACCCCAAACCACAAATCACTGATTGGGCCTGGGGTGGCCGTTGGGGCGTTCATTGTTGTGGCTGCAATCGGATGGGCGCGCGCCGATGTGGCCGCACCGAACAGCCAAAATGCGCTGGCCCAACCCGCCGCCAGCGGTTGGACCGTGGAAAATGGCACCGTCGCGATCACCGTGATGCAATTCGGCAATGCCGTGGACGGACAATTTGCGGATTGGACAGCCGCAATTGAATTCGATCCCGATGTCGCGGCTGGCGCTGCGGGTTCGGTCGAAGGGCAAATTGCGATTGGGTCTTTGACATTGGGCAGCGTCACCGGTCAGGCCATGGGGCCAGACTATTTCGCTGCAGATCAATTCCCGACCGCAAACTACAATGGGAACATTATCGCCGTGCAGGACGGCCATGTTCTGATCGGCAATGTCACCTTGCGCGGCACGACACGCCCGTTTGAAATGCCATTTACATTGACGGTTGATGGTCAGACCGCAGATGCCGAAGGGCAGTTCAGCCTTGCACGCCTTGATTTCGGGATTGGTACAAACCAGCAAGATGGGGGCCAATTGGGGTTTGATGTTTTGGTCAACGTTGCGCTGACAGCGACCCGGTCCGACTAGCGCCAAACAAGAAGGGCCCCATGCTGAATGCTGGGGCCCAATTTGCACTGGCGCTTGTGTGTGTTAACCTGCGGCGCCTGCTTCAATGGAAATCGTGACCGACACTTCGTCCGAAATGAATGGCGCAAACGCACCCACGTTGAAATCAGACCGCAACAGCGTTGTCGTGGCATCAAAACCCAGCCATGGGGTCTGGCTCATTGGGTTGTCGCCCATCTGGTTCAGCTTGGTTTCCAAAACAACGGATTTGGTGACATCATTCATGGTCAGATCCCCCGTGATATTGGCGGTATTTTCGCCAGTCACTTCAATCCCGGTGGATGTGAATGTTACCATGTCACCTTCGGCCGCATCAAAGAATTCAGGGCTCATGAAATGTGCTTCGCGGGCTTCCCAACCCGTGAACATCGACATCAGCGGCATCGACACGCTGACGCTGCTGGTTTCGGGCGCATCGACATCAAACATGATTTCGCCTTCGAACCCTGAAAACATGCCGTACGTTGTGGAAAAGCCAAGGTGGTTGTAGCTGAAAACAACTTGCGAATGGCTTGCGTCAAGATCGTACTTTACGGGGTCGGCAACGGCGGGGGCCGCCAAGCCCAACAGCGCGGCAGAGAGGATCAGGTGCTTCATGGATCGGGTCCTTTGTTGTGGTGTTGGCAATGATATGGTCTGCCGATGGCCTGCGGCAATTCTGCATGCATCCACATTAGATGTGCGGCGTTGCCCGCCGGCCCTTGCCCCGATGCGGATCCCATGGCATAGGCCGGGCTGCTGCGGGATCATCTTTCCCCGTGACCCCTCTCGTGCCTTGTGTCCGCAGCATCTGCACAGGCTATGAAGGTCACCTGAAAAACTGGAGATCACATGCCCCTGTATGAGCATGTCTTTATCTCGCGTCAGGATCTGTCTGGCGCACAGGCCGAAGGCCTGATCGAAGAATTTTCCAACATCCTGAAAGAAAACGGCGGTGCCGTTGTTGATCAAGAATATTGGGGCGTCAAAACGATGGCCTACAAGATCAACAAAAACCGCAAGGGTCACTATGCGTTCTTGAAAACAGACGCCCCCGCCCCAGCCGTTCAGGAAATGGAACGCCTGATGCGCCTGAACGACGATGTGATGCGCGTGATGACCATCAAAGTCGATGAACACGCCGAAGGCCCATCCGTGCAAATGCAGAAAAAAGAAGATCGCGGTGAACGCCGCCGTCGGGAGGACTAAACCATGGCATCTAAACCATTTTTCCGCCGTCGGAAGGTCTGCCCATTCTCTGGCGAGAATGCACCAAAGATCGACTACAAAGACACGAAATTGCTGCAGCGCTATATCTCAGAGCGTGGCAAAATCGTTCCATCCCGGATTACGGCTGTATCTGCAAAGAAACAGCGTGAACTGGCCAAAGCCATCAAACGCGCACGGTTCCTGGCCCTGCTGCCCTACGCCGTGAAGTAAGGAGCCAAGCACATGCAAATCATCCTTATGGAACGTGTGGCCAAACTGGGCCAGATGGGCGACGTGGTGAACGTGAAAGAAGGGTACGCCCGCAACTTTCTGATCCCCACCGGCAAAGCACTGCGTGCCAACGATGCCAACTTGCAAGCGTTCGAAGCGCAAAAGGCACAGCTGGAAGCACGCAACCTGGAAACCAAAAAAGAAGCCGAAGATTTGGCAGCGAAATTGGATGGGCAGCAGTTCATCGTGATTCGTTCCGCTTCGGATTCTGGGGCGTTGTACGGGTCTGTAACAACCCGCGACGCAGCAGAGGCTGCTACGGCTGACGGTTTCTCATTGGACAAAAAGCAAGTCGCTTTGACCGCACCGATCAAAGATCTGGGCCTGCATACAGTTATCGTGAACCTGCACCCCGAAGTCGAAGCGTCCATCGAACTGAACGTTGCACGCTCTGCAGAAGAAGCAGAACTGCAAGCGTCCGGCAAATCCATTCAGGAGCTGGCCGCCGAAGAAGAAGCAGCGGCAGAATTCGAAATTCAGGAGCTGTTCGATGACATCGGCGCAGCTGGAATGGAAGATTTCGGCGACGACACGCCGCAGCCTGCTGAAGAAGAACCAAAAGAAGACTAATCGCCAACACGATTGTTTTCGCAAAGGGCCGTCCCGTTTTGGGGCGGCCTTTTCTTTTGCGGCGACGCATTCAGGTCACTGTCCCAAACACCCGCGACTTGCCTAGCTGGCCCCTGGTGCCCCACCCACGTGTTGGACGCGCAGACGGGGGGCAAAGCAGGCAGAAACCAAAACATGGGCAGTTAGACAGGGCAAACCGGCGGTTCCAGCGGCGTCCTGCATTACCAATGCGCGCCGGCCCCAACCGTACCCAGGACGGCTAAACGCCGGTCATCCACCCCCGCGCATATCCAACCAGCGCCTGATCCTTTTCATACCATGGCGCGAACACCTGTGCTGCCAGATCATTGTCGACTGTCAGGACCTTGCATCGACCCGGGTTCAGCCGGATCGGCTGCGGTTCCAGCGGCATGCTGAGCCGGTCCGTCAGACCTTTTTGAAACGCCTCCTGCTGGTCGCAAAACCCAACGTAGAAAAAATCGGACAGCGCATCACATGCCACATCAACATCCGATGCGGTCAACTGTTTTTCCATCGCGTCCATCGCCCCAATCCGCAGCATGCGGGTTTGATAATTGTCGAAACTGGAAAAATATCGCAGCGTTTGGGCGATATCGAACATGGTTTGCAGGCTTGTGCGGTCTTCGAAGTCTGTTTGTTTGATCACATCAACCATGGTCGCCAAATCCTGTGCCCCCGGCCCGTGGCGCGGTGGGGCAACGCCATGATTGAACAGATTGACCCAGTTGATGTGGCTGACCACCCGCGCCCATGGATCGCGCAACAGTGTTACGCGGGCGTAATGCTGCGCACCTTCATACAGGTGCCATGCCCACAGCGGGATGTGCCCGCTGATGCAATCCACCCGCAACGGGCCGCGTTTTCCCGCCGTCAGATCAGGCAGCGCATTTTCCGTGTGGGCATGGAAATTTCCCGGCCCGTACAGTTGGCGCAAAAACTGATTGTTTGATGACCCCGCCGTTTTGGGGATATGCAGAAAAAATACCGGCGGTTCTTCCCAATTGGGTTGAAACAGAACCTTGGGTTTTCTTGCAATCTTCATCCGTATCCCTTTCGAACATGGGATACGAAAAAGGCCGCATCCCGATGACAGGATACGGCCCTTTGGTTTTCAAAGCGGTTAACGCTTATTCTTCATCAAGATCTTCAACCGCTTTTTGCAGATCGTCTTTGCTGACTTCTTTTTCTGTCACATCGGCCAGTTCGAACACATAGTCGACGACCTTGTCTTCAAACAGTGGCGCGCGCAGCTGTTGTTGCATCTGTGCGTTCTGTTGCACGAATTCAAAGAACTGGCGTTCCTGACCCGGGTACTGACGCGCCTGGTTCATGATGGCCTGCGTCATTTCAGCGTCAGACACGGAAACTTCGGCCCGGTTGCCCAATTCCGCCAGCAACAACCCCAAACGCACACGGCGTTCTGCCAGTTTGTTGTGTTCATCGGTGGGTTCGATCTTGTCGTGATCGTGGCCTTCAACATCCGGGTTTTCTTCGTGCCACAGCTGGTGTGCAATTTGATCCGCTTCGGCTTGAACCAACGATGGGGGCAGATCGAACGATACCATGCCATCCAGTTGATCCAACAACGCGCGTTTTTGGACTGCGCGGGCCGCACCGTTGTATTCAGCTTCCAACCGTTCGCTGATCTGCCCTTTCAGCGCTGCCAAATCTTCGGCACCAAATTTCTTGGCCAGTTCATCGTCGATTTCTGCGGCTTTGGGTCCTTTGACCTCTTTCACCTTGCATTCGAAGACAGCCGCTTTGCCGGCCAGATGTTCTGCGCCGTAATCATCAGGGAATGACACTTCGACGTTCTTTTCGTCGCCAGCCTTTGTGCCAACCAACTGATCTTCAAACCCGGGAATAAAGGAGTTTGACCCAAGAACCAGCGGATAATCTTCTGCTGCACCGCCTTCGAAAGCTTCGCCGTCAACTTTGCCCAGAAAATCAATCACAACCTGATCGCCATCTGCGGCTTTGCCTTTTTTGGCTTCGAAATCCTGTGCCGTTTCCGCCAGATTGGCCAGTGCTTCTTCGACGGCTTCGTCGTCGGCTTTGACGACCATTTTTTCCAGCTTGATGCCTTTCAGATCCACTTCTGGAACTTCGGGCAGGGCTTCGTAGGTCATGGAAACGTTGACGTCGTCGCCTTCTTTCCAATCTTCATTGGTCATTTTGACGTCTGGCTGCATCGCAGGACGATCACCGGAGTCTTCAAAATGCTTGGACATTGCGCCGTCGATAGATTCCTGCATCGCTTCGCCCATCAGACGCTGGCCGAACTGCTTTTTCAGCAGCGCCATGGGGACCTTGCCCTTGCGGAAGCCTTTCATTTCGATTTCTGGCTGGGCTTCAACCAGCTTTTCATCAACCTTGGCCGCCAATTCGTCGCCCGTGATAACGATATCGTAGCCGCGTTTCAGACCTTCGTTCAGCGTCTCTGTGACCTGCATCTGTTCATCCTTTGATCAAACGCGGGACCCCGCGCGGTGTCTGTTTCAAATCCCGCGCCTGATACCGGGCGGCGGGGTGTGGTGCAAGGGGGATTCTGGGATGTGAAAAGGGTTCCGGCGCGGTGGTTGAACCGCGCCGGAACAATGCCGCTGTCTTACAACAGGCTGTCTGGCATTTTCTGTTCGGCTGCCGTGTTCGCACGCCGGAAAAACAGGGTCACAATCGTCGACACGATCACGATGAACAGCGAATAAAGCGCAGGCACAGCCATGATCGCCTGCTGTTGATCAGGCGGGAACGTGAACACCACGATGGCAATCGCAAGCGGCCCGTTTTGGATCCCCGTTTCCAATGCGACCGTCCGTGCGTTGCGCGGATGCAATCGCAAGGATTTTGCAAAGAAATAGCCCAGTGTGATGCCAACGATGCCCAACCCGATGGCCGCAACGTAAGTGGCCGGTGCGGTCCCCAACAGGAACTGCCAGTTCTGTGGAACCCAAGTCGCCGCAATGAACACGATGAAAAACGCGCCCAGCATTGACCCGCAGAATTCCATCACCGCGCCGACATTGGCGTTCAATTTCCGAATTGCCATGCCAAGGGCAACCGGCACCAACAACACAGCCAGCACCTTTACGATTTCTTCGCGCGGAATTTCAATGTCGAGCGCCGCAGCATAGAGCACAAGGATGATCGGTATCAAAATGATCCCCGTGGCGGTCGATGTGACCGTCATCAACAAAGACAGCGCCAGATTGCCCTTTGAAAAATACGTGAACACATTCGACGTTGTGCCGCCGGGCATACACGCCATCAACAAGATACCAAGCGCGATGGGTTCCGGGACGATCAGCAAAGTTACGAACATAAAGCCCAAAAAGGGCATGATCCCGTATTGCGCCACTACACCAATCAAAAGCCCCTGTGGTCGTTTAAGGGCCAGAAAGAAATCGCGTGGGGTCAGCGACGCGCCAAGCCCCAGCATGATCACCGCGACCATGATCCCCAATAGGGTCTGTGTAAACTCATCAACCATGGATCACGCCTCCGCTTTCTGGGCGAGCGCTTCTGCCCGCAAATCTTTTCTCAGGATTTTGCCAACGTTCGACTTTGGCAGGTCATCGCGGAATTCAACGCGCTTTGGCACCTTGTAGCTGGTCAGGTGTTCCTTGCAGTACGCGCGCAGCTGATCTTGCGTCAGGCCTTTGTCTGCAGCAACGATATAGGCCTTGACGGCTTCGCCCGATGCATCATCGGGAACGCCAATTACCGCAGCCTCTAACACAGCGGGATGGGCGGCCAGCACATCTTCGACTTCGTTGGGATACACGTTGAACCCTGACACAACGACCATGTCTTTCTTGCGGTCCACAATCCGGAAATAGCCGTCATCATCCATCACGCCGATATCGCCAGTCAGGAAATAATCGCCAGCCATGACTTTTTTGGTTTCATCGGGTTTTTTCCAATAGCCCTTCATGATCTGCGGACCTTTGGCCCCGATTTCACCTGTTTCGCCGGGTTTCAGCATTTTGCCCTTTTCGCTGAAACACGCCACGTCGGTCGCAGGCACGGGAATACCGATGGTCCCATCGCGTGTTTTGCCCAAGGGTTCAAATGTCACCACCGGGGATGTTTCCGTTAGACCGTATCCCTGCACGACCTCTGTCCCGGTGATGTCACGCCATTTGGCGGCAACAGACGATTGCAACGCCATGCCCCCTGCGCCCGCGAATTTCAGATGTTTGGGCGGGCTGTCTTTGAACCAAACTTCGTTGCACAGCCCATTGAACAGCGTGTTGACGCCAGACATCCACGTGACCTTGTAGTTTTCAAAGGCCCGTTTCAGGTTCGACAGCGGACGTGGGTTCGGGATCAGCACATTGCGCGCGCCAAGCCAGTAAAACGACAGCATATTCACGGTGAACGCAAAGATATGATACAGGGGCAGCGCGGTCAGAACCACTTCTTTGCCCTTGTCCATGTCACCGGCCAAAAGCTCCATCGCCTGTTCCATGTTCATCAGCAGATTTCCATGGGTCAGCATTGCGCCCTTAGCCACACCTGTGGTGCCACCGGTGTATTGCAACACGGCCAGATCGTCGGCGTCGATGGTCTGGTGATACACATCCGCTTCGATCTTGCTTTGCGCGATTTTGGCTTTGCCTGCGCGCAGCGCTTCGGGCAGCCGAACATGGGCAACATCAATGGGTTTGACGGCCTGATCCCAGTATTTCTGGATCAGACCAACGATCCCACGCGGCATCGCAGGAAAAAATTCTGCCACGCGGGTCACGATCACATTTGGGATCGGGTGGCCCTTTGTGGCGGCAGGAATTTTATCCGCAAACATATCCACAATGACCAAAGCATGGGGTTCGGCATCTTCGAACTGCTTTGCCATTTCTTCGGCTGTGTACAGCGGATTGACATTGACCAGCACACAGCCCGCCTTGAACACACCAAACGCCGCCACTGGAAAGCTTAGGCAGTTGGGCATTTGAATGGCGACACGATCGCCTGCTGACAGACCTGCCACCTCGCGCAGGTAGACCGCGAACGCATCTGACATTTCGTCGATCTGTTTGAAGGTCAGCGTGCCGTTCATCCCATTGGGAAGGCAGCAGGTAAACGCCTTTGCCTTGCCATAGGTATCTGCGACCGAATGAATCAAATCTGGCAAATTTCGATATGCTGGCACAGCGATGTCCGGTCGCACATTTGGACCATAGTACGCTTGCCAGGGCCGTTGACTGTTGGCCATGGTATCCTCCCGATTATTTTTTATTGGGGCGACCGTAAAACGGAACGCGCAACCGACCAACCCTTCGTGTGGGGTTTTCGCAAAGGACGTAGCGAACGAACGCGCTTTAACGTGGTTGGCGCACCCAGATTTCCACACGACGGTTGTTTGCGCGGCCAGCTTCGTCGGTGTTGCAATCAATGGGCATCTGTTCGCCAAAACTCAACGCTGTCAGATTGAACCGTGCGGCCGTTGCGCTGTCGAATTCAGCCAGCAGAATCTGGCGCACCGTTTCCGCACGATCCAGTGCCAGCTGGGTGTTGATTCCAGCGTCGCCGGAACTGTCTGCAAATCCGACTTGCAAGACTTCCAACCCTTCGAATTCATTAGCACGCAACCGGTTCGCAAGGTCCTGAACAAATCCAACGGATTCCGCGTCCAATCGGGTCGATCCTTCTTCGAAACGGAAGGTGATCGACAAACGGTCTGCATTCTGCAGTTCCCGCAGCATTCCGCTGAACTGAACACCGTCAAAATCTTCTGAAACAGAGGTTTGAATGATCCCGACACCCATGTCGCGCAACCGCATACGTTGAAGTGTATCCCCACCAAAGCCCGCATCGGCAACATGCAGTTGTGCTTCGTTGCGGCGGGTCCATTCCAGAAAATCAACGGCAATCGGATGGGGGTTGGATGTGCCCATGTAGGCCAACACCGGGCGCGACAGCGGATAGTTTTCCACCTTGATTTCAAAATCGGTTGGCGCACTTGTCAAACCGCACGACTTGCGCAGATCGACCGTGCGCGCACGTGCATCTTCTGCGGTTACACGGCTGACGACGCCAATTGCGGTGCGATCGTCACGAATGGCGTCCATCACGCCGTCTGCGGTTTCATGGAAGGTGACGGTATCCAGATCAGTCACATTGAAGCCGTTGTTGACCAACACGCCTTCATAGAAAACCAAAGGGATCTGGCTGTCTTCTTCCAGTGACATATGAACGGCAATGGGAAAATCCCCGCCCCCCAGAATTTGCCAATTGGTCGTTCGGCCCGCCCATATATCGCCCAGCTGCGGCAACGTCAGATCCCGCACGGGGTTGTTTTCATGGGTGATGAACACGAGCGCATCATGGGCGATCTGATATTGCTGGGCCACATCGCGCCACATGATTTCCGGCAACAACTGATCCACGATGGCAATATCAGATTGTTTGGAAGCCAGTGCCGCAAACGACCCGGCGGTCGATGCTTCGTTCAGCCGAATATTCGCAGAAACAGAACCATCCTGACCATCCAACAGCCGGATCACGCGCTGGCCGTCATCTTCGATTTCATTGTAGATGAACCCAGCGGATTGTGCGTATTTTTCAAACATCGTTGGAATGAAGTCTGCGATGGCATAGCGCCCGCCGCTGATCGCAAATTGTGTGCGCACCTGTTCGATGCGGGGGCAAGCGGCGCCGAAACAGGTCACGTCTTCGGATGCAATCTGAAGCTGACCCAACAATGTGTCGATCGTATAAATCCCATCTTCGAACCCGACCAATTCGCCGAACACTTCCGTTTGGCCATCTTCGGATGCAAGACGGATGTTATTCACAGTGGTTTCTGCTTCTGCGTCTTCCGTCGGGCAGATGGCGCCAACACAGCTCACGTCATCGGCTTCCAATGTGATCAAGCCAAGCGCGGTATCCACGGTGAACAGTCCATCATCGAATTCGACCAATTCACCCACGATCACGGCTGATCCGTCATTGGCTTCCAATCGCACGCTTGCGTCTTGGCCCGTTTGCGCAGCCAAGGGCGAAGCGAGCCCTAGTGCGACAGCCGCAATCGCGGCACGTGACACCAACCATGGTGCGGTTCGTTCGGATGTTGCTGTTCCCCAAAACATAGTTGCGTGTCCCCAATTCACTGACGCAATCCCCACGCCAGTATGCACATTTCAAATCCCATCTTTCGAACCAGCGATGGGCCCCCGGCCCGCATCGCTGCACCTGACCGGGCGATCATTTTTCAAAGTTTAACCAGTGCCAGCGGCCCGCTTGGGGGCCACAGACCAAAATCACTCGTTTTCGTACAATTGCACCGCTTCATTCATCGTCGCCAAAAGCGGTTCAGAAAGGCTGGCAAGTTGTGACATATCCGACCGGCCCAACACCTGACCTGATGCTGCGCGGTCCAGCAATTCCTTGACCGGTGTCCAAAGTTCACCAACTTCACGCAGTTTGCGGATCAATTCCGGGCTTTTAGGCGCCTCAACCCCGACGTCGGCAAACCCGTCTTGCAGGGCCTTCAGCGATGTGTCGAACAGCTGCACGGTTTCCGAAAGGGTCAACGCCAACTCTTGCGGATCATCAACAACCTGCATCAGGCAGGCTTCTTTCACGGCTTTTTGCGTCAACATCCGTTGCCGGCCCGCGATATCGACAGTGATCGCCTGACCAAGGCTGACCTGTTCGACATGGGCAGCATAGGCCCGCGCCGTCTTGAACACCGCGATGTTCATGAATTTCAGCACCGAAAGGCTGGCCTCGTCCATGGCAAGCAGTTCGGATTCTTCCAAGAAAATCTCATCGATGCCTTTTTCGACAAAAAGCTTGTAACCTGCCCAAGGGGCATCAATGCGTTCCAGCGCCGAAATCACCTTGGGGAAAGTTTCGGCTTCCAGTCCCATATCGGAATTGCCAGTTCGAAGCGCCTGATCGGATACGTTGAACAGATCATAAGACTGGGTCAGCTGATCAAAGGCCGATGTGGCACTGATGTCTGTCACCATCAAACAGGCTGCCTTTGCCATGCGCTGCGACAGCATCCGCTGACGGCCCGCGATGTTGATACGCTGCGCGACCGCTTCGGGCGCAAAATTATCAGCAACAGAAACCGTCGGCGCAGCCATCGAACAGGTCACAGCACCCAAGGCCAAAAGCAGCTTTTTCATTGATCCATCCCCCAAATCTTTTCCAAATGGGTGCATTAAAGCGGGGGCTGAGTACAGCATTTTTTAGGTGTTTTTGAACCACAACATCAAATGCCAGCCTCGCAGTTGACAGCTGGCGCACAGTGAAGTCTTGATCCTGCGCTTGTCGCTAATTTGCGAACAATCGACTGTGCGTTCCGGCGTACGAGAAACGCAGCCGGACCCCGGCATAGACCGTCAACACCACAGCAATTAGAATCTGGCAAATGGCTTTCAGCTGCACCAAATCACTGAAGTCAGACGGATCAGACCACGCCAGTCCACCAAACTGCAAACCAACCCCGACGGCGATCAACACGATGCCAATCATATCCCGCAAAGCCAGCAAAAGCGTCACCACCAGATAGCTGAATGTGAACACCATGGCTGCAATAACCGCCGGCAAAAGACCCGCAACCGCAGGCAAATACGCCTGACCCAAAAGCAGCGTGATAGATACGCCGGGCAATGCCACAACCGCCGCTACAACAATGACGCTAACAATGGCAAACAGGCCAAAAACCGGCGACGCAGCGGCAAGAATGCTTTCGCCACTTTCGGCGGCACCCACGACCCGGGGCAAAAGAACGCTGGCCAGGGCAAAGCACGCAAAAAACTGAATGCGCTGAAACAGCGACAAGGCCGCCACAAAACCCCCTTGGTCATCGGGCAACAGCGCGCGAGCAATAAAAATATCGCCGTCCAGCGCCACCACCTGTGTCAACTGCAGAACCGCAAATGGAATCGCTGCCATGCCAAGCGTTTTTGCATGCTGTGAAAGACCACCAAAATCCTTTGCGACAGGAAGAAGATTATACAAGACACCCCATCCCGCCACGATCGAAACGCTGATCGCAATCACCACGCCCTCGATCCCAAACCCAAGCGCCCATGCGAGACAGCCCCCCACCAAGCGCACAGCCATTTCAACGTTTGCAGACGCCACAATCCGCCCCGTCCGCAAATCCCCAAACGCAACGCCCCGCAGCAGGCTGAGCGCGGTGCCAAAGGGGAACGCAATCATCAGAATCAACAACAAATGTGGGTCGGTGGGCGGCACGCTGTTTCCGAATTGCCCCCCCACACCCATCGCCACCGCAAACAGAAGACACAGGATTGCCACACCATAAAACAACGCGCGATTGACACTGGACACTGCAAGACAAACGCCCCGGCGTTGGGCCACCGGCTGGGCTGCAATCATCTGGCTGACAGCCATTTGAAGCGCGCCAGTCACACCCAGAAATGCCAACTTAATCGTCAGCAACAACGCCAACACACCAAACAATTCCGGTCCCATCAACCGACTGAAGATCATGTTGAACGCAAGATTGCCGACGTTCACCAAATTGGAAGACAAGAAAATGATGACTGCTGGCGTTGCGATGATCGCACAGGCGGACCGCAGCCCTTTTGTGGTGATGGATTGGCTGACAGACATTTGTTCAAGCCACGTCGATCAGCGGCAAAGATGGCACGATCTGCGCTGCAACAGATGTCTTGCCCTGATGGGCACGCCGTGGCGCAATGCCCAGACGCATTTCGAAAATCAGGTGCAGCATTCGAACACCACTTTTTGCGATGTCCGTTGCTGTGACTTTGGATCCTGCAACCTCTGACCATTCCGCAAGCGGGTGTTCGTAGAATGCGAACTGTCTGTCCGTCATGTGTTTGGATATCCGCGCGAACAATTCCACATCGAACAGCCAACCTGCCGTAAACGGTTCCGCGATCGCGGCGCGCAGGATTGGCGTGTTGCGGATCAACTTGGCCCCGCACTGTGTGTCGCCGATTGGCAAGCGAACCGCCTGACGCGCCAGCCCCGCGCAAATGCGCGACACGATACGGCGCCCAATGGTGCGTTCAATGCGGTGTCCCAACATCATCCGCCGCGCGCCAAACACCACATGGGTGTCAGAAAACCTGCGCAGGATTGCAGAAAAATCGTCAATTGCATCCAGTGGTGTCGCAAGATCTGCGTCCCAATATCCCACATGGGTCGCACCTGACTGTGCCGCGACCAACAGCCCCTGACGCACCGCTTCTGCCTTGCCCACGTTTTGGGGCATATCAAGCACACGCACACGGTCAGCCATTGCAGACTGAAGCGCGCACAAACATGACAGGGTGTCGTCACGGCTTCCATCGTTCACGAACACAAATTCCGTGTTCGGTGATCGTTTCAGAAATGTGACAAACGCGTCGCGATCCAGGCGATCCGCCTCATTGAAACAGGGCACGACAATGGCTGTACGTGATGGCGCGGCGTGGCGTGAAATGAATGGCGTCACAATGTTTGATGTGTGGGTGTGGTGGGTCATGGCAGTCGCTTTCATAGTGTTGAAAGCGTGATGACAGACACCCTGTCACCTGTCGCCATTTCGGAAGAATAGATATATTTATCAGAAGGTTATAGTTATTTCGAAAGTGTAAAAATGAACACCAAAAGAAAGAACGGCTATCCTTTGGGATAGCCGCGCAGTTTGATTTAGGCCAAATAGTTTTCAAGCCGTTCAGGGGGCACAAGCGCCGTTCGCAGTTGCCCGATGTGAAATGCAATGACCTGTGATAATGGCAGTTCCAGCGACGCGGCCTTGTTTGCGGATGCAAGCCGGTTTGCCGCGTCCGGATCTGACAAAACCCGGCGCAACGCATCCGCCATTTCAGCTGGATTGTCAGGGCTGTAATTTGCCCCGTTCAACCCTTCGTCCCGGCATACATCCACAAAGTCGCCAATGGCCGGAAACACGGGGACGGCGCCATAGCATGCCGTTTGATGCAGCACGCCACTGCTGCCTGTCGTTGCGGAATAATCAAAAACGCTGGCCCGCGCTGATCCGAAAAACGACGGGATGTCGTCTTCTGCAACATAGCCATGAAATACGACGCCCGGATCATAGGCGCGCGCCGCTTCGAGTGCAGCCATGTAGCCGGGAACATTTGGATGGTCCGTGCCCCCGATCACAAGTTCATAGTCGCTGAAGTCTGGATCGTTCCGCAGCATGTCAAAGGCAGCCAACAGGGTTTCAAGCCGCTTGTAGGTTCCAAACTTGCCCATTGTCACCAGACGCTTTGGTCGGGCTTCGAACGGATCGGGCTGGTCAGTGTTCGTATCGAATGTGCCGTGGGGGATATGGTGCACGTTCTTTGTGGGATATTTGGCGCGCAGGTGGTCCCAATAGCTGCGCAGGGTGACTGTTGTGTAGCTCGCGCTCAGCATGGCCCGGGTCACAATCGACCCTGCGGCACGAATGATCGCCTGCCGTATGCGCTGCCCCTTCAGCTGTGTGCTGTCCAGATCAATCGCAGCCAGGATGTTATGTGCAATAACACCGCTAGGCGTTCCCATTATACGTGCCAGTGCCGGGGCGGTCAGGCCAAGCGCGGCGGGCAATTCCCGATCCCCGAAGGTTGCCGTTTGAATGTTCCATATTGCGCCATCCACAGCTTCCCGTTTCAACGCGCGCAAAATGGATGGACCTGCGCCCAAGCTGTTGAATTTCCAGCACCGGACAACGCGAATTTTCGGATCCAGCGTCAATTCTGGTGTGGCTTGGGGCAAGCGGTCTGCCAATACAACAACGTCTGAAACATCGTCGCGTGCGGCCAATTCGCAGGCAAGATGTAGCCCGTATTCGTTCAGGCTTTGCTGCCCCGGCGGGAAGGCTGAAATCAATGCGATTTTAAGTGTCATCGTGCGTCTCCGGTCGTGTGTGGATGCACCCGATATATCTATTGGACGGCGGCATGCCGATTGATCAAAAGACGACGCACCGGTGCATCGGCAGATACCGTATAGCCTTTCGTATATCAGCGCCTGCGTCCGAAGGCGTTTCGCACAACATCTGCGGCGGGTTTTTCGGTCCCGTCTTCGCGCAAGACGCCAAACGACGCCTGCAAACGCTGAACCCAGGGCGACCCGCCCACCGCGGATGCATCAACATTCGGGAAATCATGTAATGTCCACACCATGACCCCATCTGCAGACGACAGGGCCTGCAAACGCTGATCCAGTCGCTGGGCCTGCGACGTTTCTGACCCGGGAAATCCTGCCAACATGTCAAAGCTGCTGTCACCGATTTCTGTCACATAAACCGGCCGATCCCCCGCCGTTGCCTGCACTGCCGAAAGACGCGCTGCCGCCCCATCAGCGGACTGATAGTCATGAAATGTGACAGCATCCATTTGATCCAAAAGCCGGTGCGCGTGATCTGCCGTGGACCATCCAATGGAAAGCGGCAGGCCCGGCGCCGCATCCCGGGTCAGACCGGCCATAGTGCGAAGCCACGCGATGATTTTGGCCGTTCCATGGATTTGGAAATCAAGATCAGGTTCGTTTTTCAGATCAACAAACGCCACTGCGGGGGATGCCCGCAATACGGGCAGAACGTGGCCCAGATATTCTGCATCCTGCGCCCATGTCCCCAGACCGAAATCCTGCTTTAGATCAAAAAGTGTGGGGATCACACGCAACCCTACGCGATCCGCCACCGCCAAAAGCGCCTGCAGATCGTTGACCGCGTTTTGCGCGGCTTGGCCCAAAAACGCGTCGCGGGTCAAAAACACACGGACACTGTTGGCATTCAACGCCTTCATCGCCTCGAAATCCTGCGCGACAAGATCGACTGAAAATTCCGGCCAGAATTCACGCCACGGCGTTTCGGCGGGATAGTAATTGAAGCCAAACAATTCACCCTCTAAGGGGGCGCGATCTGCTACCAGAGGTTCCGCCGTGCGCCGTTCCCAAGACATCAAGCGCCATCCGTTGGATTCATGCAGCAGCGTCGCGATTCCGCTTTCCCGCGTCAAACGCAGTGTGGTCAAGGTGTCGCCGTCTGTCGACACATAGCGGGCCACAACCGTTTCCACATGCGCCTGAAAAAGCGATCCGTCTTTGTGAAAAAACCGCGGCGTTGCATGTTGTTTCAAAACGATCATACGACCACCGTGGGCCTGCGCGTCTTTCAGAGATTGCAGGGCGCGATCTTGTGCAACACTGGTGAACCGATCCGCGATTAGGTCGGATATGCCGCTGTCTTGCGCCACCGCGTGTATTTGCCATGCTTCTTGCAACGCGCGCCCGATCACCGTGGCGTCGGCGGGCGTGAACGGCCGCACCAATGCGGCATCCGGTGCGGCCCAGGTGACCGTCAAATCCGCGGATGGTGCCGGGGTCAATGCGCTGGCGACGTATTTGTAGGCGACACGGGTCGCTTGTACCCTGTCGAACACATGTGCCGCTGCCCACAAAACTGCGAACGTCGCCACAATGAACCCAAACGCATAAACGACAAGCCGGGTCATTCTGCCCCCCTGACTGGCTGTGGTGGTGTTTTCTGAATGGAAACCCCGCGCGCCATTTCGCCCAACCGGGTTACGAACGACACATGGACCAATGACGTATCCCCAGACCACGGAACCATGGTTTGAAAATGTCCATCCTGAACCCATCCTTCTGCGGAAACAGACGCGCCGGTTGCATCTTCCAGTTCCAGACTGACCTTTGATCCATCTGTCAAAAGATGCCCGTCTGCGGTCGCGACCGGACCCAATCGAACCCCAAGCGCATCGATCCCGTCAATTTTCCAAACTGCGATGTTCGCCACCCCAGATCCGCGCCGCGCGGCGAAATCAAAATTGGCCGATGCCGTCGCAGTCCCGATATTCAGTGCCGCCTGTCCCGCAACCGCCATATCCCGCCCAATAATTGCAGTTTGCGCCCGCGCTTGCTGCACCGGGGCAGACAGGACCGTAAAGGACCCGTCAGCGTGGGAAATGATTGCTGTTGCACCAACCCCGTCTTCGACCGGATTGCCGAATTGATCAAAAAGATCGCCGGTTTCCAGCGTTGAAACCGATTCAGGGGTTACGGTATGGCCTGTCGTGATATCAGGCTGCACACTGTCCAGATCAGCCGTGACCCGATACAATGTGCGTGGGCTTTGAACGCCGCCAACGCTGGCCCCAGCGGCAAACGTTCCGGCTTTTGGGTCAGGCAGAAACAGGACATCGGCAATTCCGTCGCGTACATCGGACGTATGCCTGCCATTCGATTGCAGATGGAACACTGCCCTGCCCCCCTGAACAAGATTTCCGTGGTGATCAAGGGATATGGACACGGCGTGACCGTCATCCTTGCCCGCAACCAGTGCCTTGGGGCCGACAAAGATCAACACGGCACCTGCGGCTTGTGGTTGAACCAATTCGCGCCCATCGCCGTCGCGCAGCCCGGCCCAATCCGCCCGATCCGTCGACACTGCATCCGACGGCAAAATCCCGAAGGCATCGGACACGAATGTATCTGCCGCAACTGGCGGCGCAAGAAACAGGGAAAGGATAAGGGGACGCAGCATCAGAAACTCTTAAAACAGGGGATCGTGGGTCATGGTGGAAACATGCACCCGCATGGCGCTGTAGCCATCAATCGTTGGCAATGGGATGGTGCCATCTGTTGCGGCTGGCAACGCGATGTCGGTTTGTTGATTGCTGCCGTTGATGACCGCATCTGCGGCATCCAGATCGGCGATGACAGTGATGTCAGACCGGGCCGGCAGGCGGATTGAAAACGGTGCACTTTGCCCAGGGTGGATGTTGCTGGTAACATAGCCCGCTTCGGTCCAGACTGGATGCCCACCATCATCGTACAGCAAAACCAATATCCGAATGATTGTGGCGGTCTGCGTGCCAGTGTTGACTGCAACACCAGATATCACAGGGACACCCTGCACTTGCGTCACCCGGACTGCGTTCAGCGCCACCCCACGATACATATCGGTTCCTACGACAAGCGCACGGGCATCCACATCAATATCGGTTGGCACCTGGTCATATTCAGGTGGAATGAACAGCGTTGGATCAAAACTGCCTGCTTCATCATCAAGGGACAAAACGCCTTCGAAATCCGCCCGGAACCCTGCTGTTTCGGTCGGCAGCAACCGCTGTTCCAACACGGACCCCGCCGCCATGCGCGACAGGCTTTGTTGGCCGGATTTCAGATTGCCAAACAGGCTGGTCATTGCCGGATCTGCATCCGCATTGGTCAAAGCCCCGATCAGGCTGTACCGCCCGCCCCGTTCGACCAATCGCATACCATGCAAAGCGATACGCGGACGATCCATGCGGTCGCGGTGCAGATCCGTTTCAATCCGCGGCTGTCGTCTTCCGACAACATTCCAGCCAATCTCTGATCCCCGTTGCAGGCGCGCTGGCGTCTGAACCGGGCGCAAACCTTTGTGCGCAATATACCATGTTCCATCGCGGTTGATTGTCGTCACCTTTTCCGTGGTGACATGAATGTCCAATGCCGTCAGCCACGTCAGGTTCACCGTCCATTCAACAAAGGTGTCCGATGTATTCGATGCCTGCATTTGAACATCTGTCAGCTTGCCATACGACGCGATCAGCCCCCCGCGCCAGCGCCAGCCGAACATTTCCGTTTCGAAATCCGGGTGGGTTTCCGGGTCCAACCGTTCAAAGGCGGACCGAAAGCGGCGAAAATCCAGATCGTCAAAATAGCCTTCGATCACGGCTTGTGGGGTCGAGGGTTCCCGAACCGCCAATGACACGACCCCAGCGATCAATCCCAGACCGATCACCGACCCCACCGCCACGGCCCGTGCAGATTTCACCACCTTTGGGCGCACGGGGCGCACTGTTGTCGGATTGATCAAAGCATAGGTGTAAAGATCGGCTCTGCGGCGCCAATCCAGCAGCGCCATTGCCCCTGCCCCACACAGCGCAAGCACCGGCAACAGCCCCCACATCAGCATATGCTGGGCAGGTATTTCGCGGCGCGGCGTGACGGACAAAAGCGGGGTCACATCGGGCTTTTCCCAAACCGCAACGCCATTGGGCAATCGGTTCAGTCGGGTCCAGCCCACAAAATGCAAGAGCGGATCGTAGAAATCATCGTTCGCAAATACATATTTCAGATGGTACCTGTCTGCATTGATCAGGAACTGCTGCAACGATCCCAATCCGGGCACGCCCTGATATTTCGCGTTTTCCAGGCGTTCCACAGAAAACCGCGTCATATCGGGCAAACGCCGGGCAGAATGGTAGTTGCCATCGACCGACTGGGCGGATGTCAACGCAGACAGATAGGCAAACTGGTCCCCAAACCCCAAAGTCAAATACCGCCACCGATCATGTTCGTCTTCTTCCAGAAACTGCACGATGGGGGCTGGATCAACGAAGCGGGGCTGGGTTGGCTGGATCGTTGGTAATATCGCCGCAAACACCGCCACAGCAACCGCCGCTGCGAAATATGCGCCAATCAACAGACTGGCCATCGTTCGGCCAAAGGCCGCGCGCAACGTGTGCAAAGCCCGGCCATGCAACAGACTGTCCAACAGCAGACCAGAAAACGGCAGGATCAGGATCGTCGCCCAAAAGGTGAAGCGGTCCAACGTCAAAATGTCAAAAGCGCCGCCCAAAATCGCGCGCGGAATCGGTGTTGTGCCCCCTGTCCCAAGAACAAGACACATCATCACAACCATCCCAAGCGGCCAAAGCCGGGTCGTTGCCATCTTGAACACCATATAGGGCAGTACGATCAACGCCGTGCCCCATGGCAAAAGAAAGAAAACAAACCCCAGATCAGGCCGTTCGAAAAAACTTTCCCGGCTGCCATGGGGAATGGCGACTTGGGTGATCGGATCGTTGATCGACCAAATCCAATAGGGAAAGACCGTCAACACCACGGCCGCGATCATGAATACAGCCAAAATGATCCCGCGCAAAACCGGCCAACCCAGACTGCGGATCGCGGCGACCGTGCCGAACAGGGTGGATTGCGCGCCAATCGCCCCCAAAGCGTGCAATCCCAATGGAATGATGAACAGAATGCTGCCAAAGATCGTAGTCACATGGTGGGCAGCGGTTGTGGCGGCGGCAAAAAGGACGGCGGCCACAAAATCAAACCTGTGCCCCCCGAAAATCCATCGATACACATAGGGCAAACCGTTCAGGAAAATGCCAAGTGAAAGAATTGTGGGCAATTGGCCAAACAGGTGCACGGTTTCCGAAACCGATGATGAAACAACGACCGCGATGGCCGCATAGCCTGCGGCACGCGGGGCGACCCAAAGACGCGAAAACCGATATGTGCCCGTTGTCAGAAGGACAAGCGCGCACAGCTGCACTACAACAAACGCTGCACGCAGCGGCAGGACATACATCAACAGGGCAATCGCCATGTGGCTGCCGGGGGGATAAGATGTTGTCGAAAACCCTGTGTACCAACGCGATTCCCACGGATCGAACCAGCTTTGGTGATAACTGTCTGCGAAGAACATGTGGATGAAGGCGTCATAGGTATTGCCGTGGGTGAACGGCAACAGCCCCCCGTGGAACAGCACACAAGCAGCAAGCGCAAACCCCAAAAGCCGCAGACCTTCGGTTTCACGCGGCGGCAACAGGCGCCCGGTATGAACATCGAACCGCTTCACATCAATCACCATAAGGTCCCGAAACCAATCTGCGGTCTTTCGCGATGACTGCCGCCTGCGTGCGGTTGCGTGCCCCCAGTTTCCGGCACAGCGTCTTCACGTGCAGCTTTACCGTGACCTCCTGCAAATCCAAATCGCCGGCAATATCCTTGTTTTGTTTGCCTTCACAGATACCAGTAAGGACTTCGATTTCGCGATCCGTCAAATCGTGCGCCGGTCTAAGGTCGATTTGATTCATAAAATCATAGGGCACATAGGTTTCCCCCGCTGCCATGAAACGGATTGCGGACACTGTCGATGCTGCGCCCAGCGTCTTTGGCACGAACCCGGCGGCACCGGCCGCAATCGCATCTTTGGCGATCACGGGCGTCGCAATTCCTGACAGAATTGCCACCGGGCAGGCGCCGCAAACAGATTTTATCCGGATCAGGCCATCCAGCCCATTCATCCCGGGCATGTGGAAATCCAGCAATATCAGATCAAAGGCTTGCGCATCTGAAACGGCGTCAAACGCTGCGTCGAAGTCATCGACTGCAGTCACGTTCGATTTGCCTTGGGCTGAAAGAAACAGTGACAGCGTATCGCGCAACAATGCGTGGTCGTCCGCGATCAAAACACGCAGATCATCTTGTTCGGGATTGCCACCGACGTTCGCCCCGTGATGAACCTGCTTGTCTTGCATGATGTTTCCCAATCCACTGTGGATGTGAAACCCTGATACAAAGCAACTCCTGCACAGTCTCGCGCGCGTTCGGATCATGTTGCGGGCTTAGGCATATCGGCACTGTACGAAAGGATAGCCGCAGTCAAAGGGACTAAATTCCCAAACCCCACCGAAGCCGCGCATTTCGAGCACCAGCCGCAGACCGAAAGGCGGCCCCCACGACACCCCAATTCGCCACACGCCAAGATCGCGTGGTGGCGTTGGCGCCGAACTTACCTAGCATTTTCTTGAAAATGGTGCCCCCACACGGACTCGAACCGCGGACCTACTGATTACAAATCAG
>JAHDBC010000031.1 GCA_020630595.1 Planktomarina sp. | reverse complement strand
GCATGGCATAGACCATGTCGGGGCGGGGGGCCTGATCGCCGATCCACCATGTGCGTGAAATATCGACACAGATGCCATAGCTGCCCACCAGATCGGTATCGAAGGCCACAATTTCGTTGGGTTGGACGATGCGCGGACCGCATTCCTGAAACCATGGGTTCGTGCGTGGACCAGAAGCGAGCAAGCGCGTTTCGATCCATTCGCCGCCACGCTTGATGTTTTCAGCATGCAAGACCGCCCAGATATCATCTTCGGATGTTTTGCCATCGCCGCAATTTGCCCGTGCGAAGTCTTCCATTGCTTTGACCGAAACCTCACAGGCATGGGATGCACAGCGCATGGCCTTGATTTCATCTGGGCCTTTGATGGCGCGTGTTTTTTCGGTCAGTTCTTCGCCTTCCAGCACTTCGAACCCGGCTTTTTCCAGCGCGCGCAACCCGACCATCATGATCTTGTCCACGGCGATCCGCATGTTGCCGCCACCGTGTTCCTTGACCAGGTCCAGCACTTCTTGCGTCCATTTTTCAGCGGCCACATGGGCCATATCACCCCGGTCAAAATAAAAGAAATCCGCACCGGAACGCTGTTCGCGCACCAGCGGGTTGAACTGTGACAAGAAGGGTGAATTCTTGTAGTCCCACATCACCATATACCCGTCGGCGCAGACGATCAGGGCGCGAAACGGGTTGTGGGTGTTCCACAGCTGCATGTTGGTTGAATCGGTCGCGTAGCGGATGTTTAGCGGATCAAACACGACCAAAGCGCCATAGCCGCGCTGATTGATCCCATCGACCAACCGCTTGTGCCGGAAGGCGCGCATGGCTTGCAGATCCGGCAATTCCAAACCCGCCGCGTCCCATTCGTTGAATGCCAGCTGAGTGGGCCCGATTTCAATCCGATCATTGTCGTTGGGGGTATTGTCGCCCAACGTGGTGCCCTTGGTCGGGTCAATTTTACGCGTGTCGCGGAAATGCTGGTTCATCGTCGGGCCTCCCTTTGATGGGGATAAACTTGCGGGACAGATTCGCATCTGTCAGGTTGATTTGCGACATCCAGAATGGGCCTGTTGCGACACGGGGGAAGGGATCGAATGGCGAAAGTGTTGGGTATGCTATCGTGTTTCTGGGTCATTGCGTGCACGGTCATCTTTGGGGTGTGGGGGCTTTGGGTTTACTGGGGCGCGGGGGGCATGCCACCCGGGGCGGCACTTGCCGCGGCGCAAGGGTGGGTGGCAATCAGTCTGATGCCAGCGGCCATGGCTGCCCTTTTCATCGGCCCCCTGTTGATCCTGGGGCGATGCCTGTTGGCCGATAGAACCGCGTGCCTGTCCGCAAGCCTTGCATTGGTTTTGGTTGGGGTTGGTGTTGTGGCCCCGACGTTGATCTGGATCACACCGATGGACCGCGGTTTGTTGGACTTACCAACCTTTGCGGACACGCGCGAAGCGTCGCGTCTGTGGGTCGCCTATTCGGACCCATGGGTGCAATTGAACGGGGTCAGAACGGTTTGTGCTGCGCTGGCCACAGGCTGCTTGTTTTGGGGGCTTTGCCGATCATGATCTTTCAAACCAGTATTCCCTATTCCACGGACCCCAAACCACTGCCGGGCGTTGCGCCTTTGGCGGCTGATGGCTGGATCATTCACGACGACGCATTCGCCGCCCAAATGGCAAAGCGCGATCAGCTGTTAACGCAGCAGAACATGCAAGTGGTGGCTTATGCCGACCCCAATCCAGATGCCTTGGCAGAGGTTTTGACGATGGTCCTTGCCGTCATTCATAACCGCAGCGGATATCAGATTGATCAGGGCCGTGCACAAAGGCCCGATGGGATTTGGGTCGACCTGAATGGACCACCGCTGGAGATCGCGGCACGGTTGATACAGGAAGATCTCTTGCTGCATGAAAAACGATCCGGCGAATGGACGTTGACCGCTGGGGTCTTGTGCTTTCCGGCCAGTTGGAGCTTGCATGAAAAAATCGGGAAAGGTCTGACGCGCATTCATGAACCCGTCCCCCAGTATGACCAGAACATCAACAAACGGGTGGCGCGGTTGTTTGACGGCGTTCAACCCGGCCGACCGTTGTGGCGGCGCAATGTTCTGACCTATGCCGATCCAGACTTGTTCCATCCGCGCACCGAAGCGGCCCCCCGCGCCGGGGATCACGACGGCAAATTCTTGCGATCCGAACACCAAGCTGTTGTCAGGTTACCAAAGTCAGCCGCCGTCCTGTTCGCAATTCATACCTACGTCATCGACACGACCTGCAATGCCGCATCGCAGAAATAAGGGTTTCGCGCGGCCTTGAAATGTGATCAATCGCCTTACGTTACGGCAAACACCCCTATTTGGAGGCGGCAATGGACGGCATCCTGTCGCTGGCTTTGGCCAACCTGACTTCCCCCCTTATCCTGTCATTTGTGCTGGGCTTTGTTGCGGCACTTGCCCGGTCTGATCTGACCTTTCCAGAAGCCGCAGCCAAGGCGCTGTCGCTGTATCTTTTGTTCGCGATCGGGTTCAAGGGTGGCGTCAGCGTGTCTGACCATGGCGTCGACGGATCGTTGGGGTTGGCGCTTTTGGCTGGGGTCGTGCTGTCGTTTCTGCTGCCCATCATCGGCTTTCCAGTCCTGCGCACCATTTCCGGGCTTGATCGCACGAATGCGGCCGTTGTCGCGGCCCATTACGGTTCAATATCGATCGTGACATTCGTCGCCGGGACATCTGTTTTGGAAAGTCAGGGCATTGCCAGCGAAGGTTACATGGTCGCAGTTGCCGCCGCGATGGAGGCGCCGGCCATCCTTTCCGCACTTTGGTTGATCAGCCGGGGGGAAGGCGACCGGCGGATGGACGCGGAATTGTGGCGCGAAATCCTGTTGAACGGGTCCATTGTGCTTTTGATTGGGTCGTTTTTCATCGGGATGATTACCGGGCAAGATGGCCTGCGGGAAATCGAAAGTTTCATTGTGTCACCATTCAAAGGTGCGTTGTGCATCTTTTTGTTGGACATGGGGCTGATCGCTGGCCGGGGGCTGCGCGGACGCGGGGGCGGTCTGTCCTTGGGCGTCGTTGCGTTTGGGATCATCATGCCTTTGATTGGGGCCAGTCTGGGTGCCGGCACGGGTGTGTTGCTTGGGCTGACCACGGGGGGCGTGATGTTGATGATGGTGCTGTGCGCATCAGCCAGCTATATTGCGGTTCCCGCAGCAATGCGCGTGGCCGTGCCCGAAGCAGACGCGGGCATCTATTTGACCCTTTCCCTTGCCATCACTTTCCCGTTTAATCTTGCATTGGGCCTGCCGATTTATCTGGCAGTTGCCAAAGCCCTGACCGGAGCCTGATCCATGCAAACACATGACGCCAAGCGCGTGGCCATCATCATCGAAGCCCCCATGGAAAAGCGGCTGACCCGCGCCTTGGATCAGGCGGATGTCACGGGGTATTCCATTTTGGATGTTAAGGGCGGTTCCGGCAGATCGGGTCGTTGGTCCGGCGCAGGTCACATCGGTTCGGCCAATGGGATGGTTCAGGTCGTATGCATCATCCGCCCCGAAAAATTAGACGGTTTGCTGGAATCCGTGTTCAGTGTTGTCGACAAACACATCGGTGTGGTCAGTGTTTCCGATTGTCAGGTCTTGCGGGCCGAACGGTTCTGACCGCGCATATGATCGGTGGGGCGGGTGCCCCACCAACCCAATTTCACGTCAGGCGCGTTTCAGATCAACGCGCCACTGTCCGCCATACAGCTTCAATTCTGCCTTGTCCCCCAACAAACCGATCAGGGATTGAACAGCGCGTTTGACAGGCGCGCCCAGTTCTTCGGCTTTCCAATAGTAGTCATCACCCGTGATGATGCCGTTCATCTTAACTTTACGCAGGCAGATTTCGATATCTTGACCGATAAAGGGTTCGTGGTGGTTCCCATCCAGATAGACCCAATCCAGCGAATGGTTTTCCAACTTTTCCAACACATCATGGGATTTGCCGCGGATCACGCGAACTTCGGGGCGGTTGGCAAAATTGTTGCGCACAGATTCGAACATGTCGTCCATATATTCCACGCTGCTGTTGCCAAACCCCGTCCCTTTGAATTCCGGCTGTGCCATCCACGGATCGATCAGAAACAATTCGCGGGGCTGCGTGATTGCGTGAATTTTTTCACTGAAATGCCCCTGCCAAACGCCGACTTCTGCGCCGCGTCCGTTTTTGGGCAATTCTGATAAAACCTGTTCGCGCACGATTTCGCGCTTTGACTTTTCCGCCATTCGACTGTCCCGCTTTGTTTTGTTCTGCTCTGCGCTGGGTGTACCACCGATTGCGCACCTTTCAAACGTTTTGGCGAGATTTCGTAAACAATACCGAAATTTGTTAGTGATTGTTTGCATTTTAGCCAAATATGGACGGCCAAAAGAAAAGGGCGCCCACCGGACGCCCTTTCCCAAATGTGCTGCAAGGGAGAATTAGCAGCTGTAATACATGCCGAACTCCACCGGGTGGGGTGTGTGTTCGTATGTTGTGATCTCTTCCATCTTCAGCTCGATATAGCCGTTGATTTGATCTTCGGTGAACACGCCACCTTCGGTCAAAAAGCCCATGTCAGCCTGCAGTTCTTCCATTGCTTCGCGCAGGGAACCACAAACGGTTGGGATTTCGGCCAGTTCTTCTGGTGGCAGATCGTACAGGTCTTTGTCAGATGCTTCACCTGGGTGGATCTTGTTCTTGATCCCGTCCAGACCAGCCATCAACAGGGCGGCGAAACACAGATATGGGTTCGCTGCCGGATCTGGGAAGCGGGCTTCCACACGTTTCGCTTTTGGCGATTCAGCCCATGGAATACGCACACAGCCAGATCGGTTGCGGGCGGAATAGGCGCGCAGAACAGGTGCTTCGAACCCTGGGATCAAACGTTTGTAGCTGTTTGTCGATGGGTTGGTAAAGGCGTTCAGTGCTTTCGCGTGCTTCAGGATGCCGCCGATGAAATACAAGGCTTCGTCGGACAGATCAGCGTATTTGTCGCCAGCGAACAATGGTTTGCCATCTTTCCAGATGGACATGTTCACGTGCATGCCGGTGCCGTTGTCGCCTGCGATGGGCTTTGGCATGAAGGTTGCAGATTTGCCGTAGGCGTGGGCCACATTGTGGATCACGTATTTGTATTTCTGCAGCTCGTCGGCTTGTTTGGTCAGGCTGTCAAAGATCAGACCCAATTCGTGTTGGCACGACGCCACTTCGTGGTGGTGTTTGTCGACCTTCATGCCCATCCGTTTCATGGTGGACAGCATTTCGGACCGGATGTCTTGTGCATCGTCGATTGGGTTGACGGGGAAGTAGCCGCCTTTGACGCCCGGGCGGTGACCCATGTTGCCAACTTCGTATTCTGTGTCTGTGTTCCAAGACGCATCAATCGCGTCCACTTCATAGGACACTTTGTTGATTGTGTTGGAAAAACGCACGTCGTCGAACAAGAAGAATTCAGCTTCTGGGCCCATGAACGCCGTGTCGCCGATACCAGAAGATTTCAGGTATGCTTCTGCGCGCTGGGCTGTGGACCGTGGGTCACGTTCGTAGCTTTCGCCTGTGTCGGGTTCGACGATGGAACAGTGAATGCAGACAGTTTTTTCTGCATAGAACGGGTCCATATAGGCGCTGTCGACATCTGGCATCAGTTTCATGTCGGATTCTTCGATAGATTTCCAACCAGCGATGGACGATCCGTCGAACATGAAACCTTCTTCCAGAAAGTCTTCGTCAACTTGATCGGCGCAAACTGTGACGTGCTGCAGTTTGCCGCGTGGGTCTGTGAAGCGGATGTCGACGTATTCTACGTCTTCATCTTTGATCATCTTCAGCAGTTCTTTGCTCATGAGTATACCCCTTGTTGGAGAGCAGGATTAGATCGCGTCGTCGCCGGTTTCACCGGTACGAATGCGGATGGCTTGATCGATGGTGGACACGAAAATCTTGCCGTCCCCGATCTTGTCTGTTTTCGCAGCACCAACGATCGCATCGATGGCCGCGTCCAGCTGGTCGTCTGACAACACAACTTCGATTTTAACTTTAGGCAGGAAGTCGACGACATATTCAGCGCCACGGTACAATTCCGTGTGACCTTTTTGACGACCGAACCCTTTCACCTCCACAACCGAAAGACCTTGAACACCCATGTCTTGCAGGGCTTCTTTGACCTCATCCAGTTTGAAGGGTTTGATGATCGCTTCGATTTTTTTCATTGAGACGACTCTCTTGTTTTCTGTGGGTCACGGCAGAACAGGTCTGGGTCTGAACGGCAAACAAGGGCACGATCCGACCAAGGGATGTGCAAAAGATTCAGACAAGCCGCGTAAAATTAGATCAGTTTGCTAATTTTTTGTGCACTTTTGAATCGCTTCGAAAATCTGGCAATGGGGCCTGTTTGGGAATGTTCATTCACGTTCATTTGGGTCTACCCAAGGCCGTGAATCGCTGCTAGACCGCCGCCTGTCGCGGGTGTGGCGAAATTGGTAGACGCACCAGATTTAGGTTCTGGCGCCGCAAGGCGTGGGGGTTCAAGTCCCTCCACCCGCACCACTCTTCAGATATATCAGACCGAAATTGCAGCCTTAACGCTTCCTTTTGCGCAGCACAGTTCTTAACCTTAGTTAACAGAATGTTAACAAAAGGTCGCGTTCAATGCGCTTTCTGGTTTTGGTTTTTGCGCTGTTTCCGATGGTTCTTTCGGCAAACACGTTGCGTGTGATTGATGGTGACACTTTTGTTTTGGATGGTCAGGTGATCCGCGTGCATGGCATTGACGCGCCCGAACGGGGGCAACGCTGTCGTTCCGGTGCAGGGCGTTGGGATTGTGGCGCCGCTGCAACCGATTATCTGCTGTCGCTGTTGTCTGAACACCCGGTGCGCTGCGATGCTTTGGGCGAAGATGGATATGATCGTAAGATCGCACGGTGTTATGCCGGGTCGATTGATGTGGGTGGCGCGTTGGTAGAACAAGGGCTGGCGTGGGCTTTTGTGCGCTATTCAAACGATTATGTTGCCGCCGAACGCCGTGCCGCACACCGGGCACGCGGAATTTGGGGGGCGCAGAACGAAACACCGTGGGATTTTCGCACCCGCCGCTGGGCCGATGCGGCACAGGACGCGCCAGATGGATGCCCGATCAAAGGCAACATTTCGTCCAACGGAAACATCTATCACGCGCCGTGGTCACGCTGGTACGGGCGCACACGGATCAATCTGTCCAAAGGGGAACGGTGGTTCTGCAACGAAGCAGAAGCCATCGCCGCCGGATGGCGTGCGCCTTACGTCAACTGATCGTCCCAGACCAATGCGCCGTGTTCGCCCAGACCCGGTGCGGCCCGGTCCAACGCCAGTTCCATATCCGAAAACCGAAACGGTGATCTGACGCCGGGAATGCCTTCGGGGTGAATAACAAGGCCAGAATGTTGCGTGTGCGGATCCGTCAGCGCGGCGCCGACGCTGCGAATGGGGCCGACGGGCACGCCAGCGGCTTCCAGTTGGGCAATGGTGTCGTCGACCGTCAATGGGCGCAGGGCGTCGGTAATCGCGTCTACCACCGTTTCACGGTGGGCCACACGTTCCGGATTGGTGGCAAAGCGCGGATCATCGGCCATGTCGGCGATGCCCAAAACACCGGCAAGCGCGCGAAACTGGCGATCACTGCCACAGGCGATGATCACATGTCCGTCGGCCGTTGGGAACACCTGATAGGGCACAATGTTCGGGTGCGCGTTGCCCAGTCGCACAGGGCTTTCACCCGTCGACAGATAGTTCATGTTTTGATTGGCCTGTGCCGCCACCATGCAATCGAACAGCGCCATATCAACATGCTGACCCCGCCCGGTGCGGTCGCGATGGGCGAGTGCCGCCTGAACCGCGATCACACCGTAAAGCCCCGTGAAAATGTCGGCAAATGCCACCCCCATTTTCATCGGTGGCCCGTCAGGATCGCCCGTAATGTCCATGATGCCAGACATGCCCTGGATCATGAAATCATACCCGGGTTTGTCCTTGCGGGGTCCTGTTTGCCCAAATCCCGTGACAGAACAATAGATCAGGCGCGGGTTCAGTTGGTGCAGCGTATCAAAATCCAAGCCGAATTTGGCCAGCCCACCGACTTTGAAATTTTCAATCAAGACATCGGCCGATGCGATAAAATCTTTCAGTTTTGAAAGATCTTCGGGATTGGCAAAATCAACGATCACGCTGCGCTTGCCACGGTTTGCGCCGTGGAAATAGGCGGCAGAAGTATCGTCCCCCTTGGTTATGGTGTTGGTGCCCCATGTGCGGGTGTCGTCGCCATCTGGGGCTTCGATTTTCACCACATCCGCCCCCAGATCAGCAAGCGTTTGCCCGATCCAAGGCCCGGCAAGGATGCGGGCCAATTCGACAACTTTCAAACCTTTTAGTGGTGCCATGCGTATCCCCAATAAAGTGGCAATAAACCCTGCAGGCCCTGGCCCTAGGGGTTTTCAAGCGGCGCAGTAAGCTGCGTAAACCAAGTCGGGGGATTTGACCATGGACAGACCATTGCGCATCGCGATCAACGGGTTCGGCCGCATCGGTCGCGCCATCACCCGACAGATGATGGCAGGCGTGGATGGCTTTGAATTGGTGGCGATCAATGACATCGCGCCCTTGGACAGTTGCGCCTATTTGGCAGAATTTGATTCCGTATACGGGGTTGCACCGTTTCCCGTGAAGACGGGGCAATCCAGTTTGATCCTGAATGGCAAAACGATCCCCGTCACGCACGCCGCAGATTTGGCAGACGTGGATCTGTCAGGGGTCGATATCCTGTTTGAATGCACGGGCAAAGCCAACGATCGCCACTTTGCCGAAGCGGGTCTGCGGGCCGGGGCCAAGGCGGTTTTGATGTCCGGCCCATCCCCCATCGCGGATGTAACGCTGGTTGAAGGGGCGAATTCAGATGCGTTTGCAGGTGAAAGGCTGGTATCGAACGCGTCCTGTACGACCAATGCCTTTGCCCCGTTGCTAAAGCTTTTGGATGATGCGTTTGGTCTGATTGGCGGGCATATGACAACCATTCACTGCTATACGGGCAGCCAGCCGACCGTTGACGCGCCGCGTGGGTCCGCGCTGGAACGCAACCGTGCAGCGGCGCTGTCGATGGTGCCGACAACAACTTCTGCCGCACGGCTCACTGATGAGGTGCTGCCGCATCTGGCTGGCCGGGTCCCGGCGACAGCCGTCCGCGTGCCGACGGCAAGCGTTTCTGCGATTGACCTGACCTGCCGTTTGGAACGTATGCCCACCGAACCGCAATTGCATGCCAGTCTGTCCAGCGTTCTGCCCGGCATCATCGGGACAACGGATCGCCCGCTTGTGTCCGCAGATCTCAGGGGACGGACAGAAAGCCTGATCGTGGCGTTGCCAGAAACACGTGTGATCAGCGGGGAAATGGTTCGTGTGTTTGGATGGTACGACAATGAATGGGGATTTTCGGCGCGCATGTTCGATGTGGCGCGGCGCATGGGGCGGCGATTGTCGGCTTAACAGCCAACCTATCGCTGCTGCGTGGGGCGGGGAAAAGCCACCATCAAATCCCTTCGATCAACTTTGGAATCTTTTCCTTGAACCGGAAAAAGCCATGGGTCGCGTGGGGCCAACACAGGGCATCATAGGGCCGCAGCACTGCGATCACATCCATCCCACGATCCGCCGCTTTGTGCGTTAGGTGCCGCACCATATCCGCATTAGGGCCAACAGGCGCAAATGGCGTCACGATTTGGTGTGCGTCATGGCTTTCGGCCCAATCCAGAACCTGATCCATGTCAATTTTCGAAACCTGGCCCAGCTTTTCGCCATATCTTTGGAAACAATCGGTGGCCAAATCGGAAACAAAATCCATCACGTTCGGGGCCATTTCCAGCGGTGTGCGCCACGCTGTACGTTGAACAAATGCGGTGGCACGAAGATTAACGCCTTGGTCCAGGATGAACCCCGGCGACAGATCATCGTCATGCAGCAACATCACCGT
Source organism: Planktomarina sp. (assembly GCA_020630595.1). Taxonomy (GTDB): domain Bacteria; phylum Pseudomonadota; class Alphaproteobacteria; order Rhodobacterales; family Rhodobacteraceae; genus Planktomarina. The sequence goes on along the minus strand of JAHDBC010000031.1, from coordinate 16,328 downwards.
CGGTGCGTCCGGGTTCATAAGATCACCTTGCGGAACGGGCCCACGATCGGGATGGGATGGCCCCTTCAACGGCGCAGGGTTCGAAGCAAGCGCATGACCCGGTTGAAAACGGCCATCCGTGAATTTGTGAATGTTTGTGGCAGTGGCCACATAGTTCTTGCCTTGGGTTTGCAGCCCGGCGACCCAACGCCACGACAAAGTGTTCGACGCAGGATCACCATCCAAAAGGTGACGCATGAAGAAATCTGCGCCCAGTTCCCATGGCAGGCGCAGCGTAAAAATCCAGATGGATGCAAACCACATGCGTGCGTGATTGTGCAGATAACCCGTTTGAACCAATTCGTTGGCCCATACATTGAAGCATTCGATGTCGGTTTCACCTTTGCACGCTGCTTCCCAGTTTGACCGCAGGCCGCTTTCGGTTGACAGGCGGTTCAATGCGCCCTTTGCGCCATTGCGGTACGCGCCCCAAATTCCGGGGCGCAGTTCCAGCCATCCTTTCCAATAGGTGCGCCAGAAAACTTCCTGTATAAACTTTTCTGCCGTCGATAGTGAAAACCTTCCCAAAACAGCTTCCAGCACCTCTGCTTCGGTGACGACCCGCGCACGAATATATGGTGACAGGCACGACACATCCGGGTGCCCTTGGGGGCCGCGATCATAGTTGCGTTTGGCCGCATAGTCGCGCCCGGCATGGGGCAGGAATTGATTTAGATGTGTTAAGCCTGCGGTCCGTGTCGGGGCCAAAGGTTGTATTGGCATGGGGGGCCTCTTATCTGCTGCACTCGGCCACGTAATCCCAAGTGTGCGACGGGCAAGTCCGCCCCTTGTTCATCTGGAAGCGCAGCACTAAGACTCCGTTAGGACAAGACAGATATTCCTCTGTCTCAGAACATTGCAGGCGGCACACATGAAAGATCCAGTCGAAACCTATATGAACCTTGTCCCCATGGTCGTTGAACAGACCAGCCGGGGCGAACGGGCCTATGATATTTTTTCACGCCTGCTGAAAGAACGCATCGTGTTCGTCAATGGCCCGATCCACGACGGGATGAGCCATCTTGTCGTGGCACAGCTGCTGCATTTGGAAGCGGAAAACCCATCCAAAGAAATCAGCATGTATATCAATTCGCCCGGTGGGTCCGTGGTGGCGGGCATGTCGATCTATGACACGATGCAATATATCAAACCCAAAGTATCCACATTGGTATGCGGTTTGGCCGCTTCCATGGGATCGGTGATTTCCGTGGGTGGCGAAAAGGGCATGCGCTTTGCCCTGCCCAACGCCGAAGTCATGATCCACCAGCCATCAGGCGGCATGCAGGGCACAGCAGAAGATATTCTGATTTCTTCGCGCCATATCGAAGCGACCCGGGAACGGTTTTACAGACTTTACATGAAGCATACCGGTCAGGATTACGACACGGTCCGCGAAGCGTTGGACCGTGACAAATGGATGACGCCGGAAGAGGCAAAGGAATGGGGTCACATTGACGAAATCGTCGAAAACCGGTCTAAATCTGACGAAGCATAACGTTGAATTGCATTGTGGACTGGGCAACACTTGCCTAGTCTGCCGTAAAAAGTTGAATGATACAAAATGCGGGATCGGCCAATCCCGCGAAAGGACCGAGGTGAGCCATGTCTAACGCGAACGGTGGTGACGGGAAAAACACCCTGTATTGCAGCTTTTGCGGCAAATCACAGCACGAAGTGCGCAAACTGATTGCCGGACCCACGGTGTTCATCTGCGATGAATGCGTGGAACTGTGCATGGACATCATCCGGGAAGAAACGAAATCTGCCGGATTGAAATCATCGGACGGTGTCCCCACACCACAGGAAATTTGTGATGTTCTGGACGATTATGTGATCGGTCAGGCTGTTGCAAAACGCGTGCTGTCCGTTGCCGTTCACAATCACTATAAACGTTTGAACCACGCAGCCCATTCGGGTGATATCGAATTGGCTAAATCAAACATCATGCTGATTGGCCCAACCGGCTGCGGCAAGACGCTTTTGGCGCAAACCCTGGCCCGGATTTTGGATGTGCCATTTACCATGGCAGATGCAACAACGCTGACCGAAGCCGGTTATGTGGGCGAAGACGTTGAAAACATTATTCTGAAATTGCTGCAGGCGTCTGAATATAACGTGGAACGCGCGCAGCGCGGCATCGTCTATATCGACGAAGTTGATAAGATCACGCGTAAATCTGATAATCCGTCGATCACCCGCGATGTATCGGGCGAAGGCGTGCAGCAGGCCCTTCTGAAAATCATGGAAGGGACAGTGGCATCTGTTCCGCCGCAAGGTGGGCGCAAACATCCGCAGCAAGAATTCCTTCAGGTCGATACGACAAACATCCTGTTCATTTGCGGTGGTGCCTTTGCCGGACTGGACAAGATCATCGAACAACGCGGCAAAGGATCATCCATTGGTTTTGGCGCAGAAGTCAAAGACCCAGAGGGCAAATCGGTTGGCGAATCCTTCAAGGAACTTGAACCCGAAGATTTGTTGAAGTTCGGATTGATCCCGGAATTCGTTGGACGTTTGCCTGTGATCGCCACGCTTGAAGATTTGGATCAGGATGCGTTGGTCACCATTCTGACCGAACCGAAAAACGCGCTGGTCAAACAATATCAGCGTCTGTTCGAACTGGAAGACGCAGACCTGACCTTCACCGACGATGCGTTGCAGGCGATTGCCAAACGCGCCATCGAACGCAAAACCGGTGCGCGCGGACTGCGGTCCATTCTTGAAGACATCCTGCTGGACACGATGTTCGATCTGCCGGGCATGGACACAGTGACCGAAGTCGTCGTCAACGAAGAAGCCGTGACATCGGACGCCGAACCGCTGATGATCCATGGCGAATCCAAATCAGCTGATGCGGAACCTGCGACGGCATCATGATCAAACGCATTCATTCCGGCGGCGAATTCGAAGCAAAGATTGGCTATTGCCGTGCAGTAGTCGCGGGCGGGATGGTGCATGTTGCCGGAACCGTCGGGCAGGGCGCCGGGGTCACCGAACAGTGCGCTGCGGCGTTGGAAACGATCCGAAACGCACTGGTCGAAGCTGGCACCGACATGGCGCACGTGGTGCGGGTGGTCTATTATCTGCCCGATCGGGCAGAGTTTGAACCGTGCTGGCCCATTCTGGCCGACGCGTTTGGGGATCACCCCCCGGCAGCGACCATGATTGAATGCGGATTGATTGATCCGAAATACCGCATCGAAATCGAAGTGACAGCGCAGCTGCCGCAGTAGCTGCGGCCACATGCCGCCATTCAGTGGCATCGCTGGCCTGTGCACCCTAGACGCCCCGAACGCTTTGCGGCATATCAAACCAAAGCATACCGGAGGTTCGCACATGGGTATCCTGAACACAGCACTTCGCGCCGTCACATGGTGGAACAGCGCAACGCTGGGCACATCCTTGTTCACGTGGCGCAAGGGCGTGAAAGTCGGCGAAGACGAAGAAGGCAACGTGTTCTATGAATCCCGCGAAGGCAATCGCCGCTGGGTGATTTATAACGGCGAAGCCGAAGCATCCCGTGTTTCACCAGACTGGCACGGATGGCTTCACCACACATGGGACGAACCGCCCACCAAAAAGCCGTTGGTGAAAAAGGCATGGGAAAAACCACACCATGAAAATCTGACAGGAACCGCGCTGGCCTATGCGCCCGCGGGGTCGATCCGCCGATCAGCGCCCGCCGAACGGTCAGATTACGAAGCGTGGACCCCGGAATAGGCAGGTCGCAACATGCGTGGGCAGTGGATTGAATTTCTGACAGGCACTGTTGTGCTGGTGGTGGCGATTGGATTTGCCATCGTTGGGGTGCAACGCGCTGGTCTGGGTGGCGGTGCCGGGGGCGATTACACGCTGACTGCCAGTTTCCGATCTGTCGAAGGCATTTCCGTCGGCACCGATGTCCGCATGGCCGGGGTGAAAATCGGTACGGTCACGGGTTTGTCTTTGAACGCCCAGACATTTCTGGCGGATACAGAAATCACGGTCGCTGAAGGGATCGAACTGCCCGATGACAGCACGATTTTGATCGCGTCCGAAGGGTTGTTGGGTGGCAGCTTTGTCGAAATCCAGCCGGGTGGATCGCCGTTCAACCTGGCGGAAGGCGATGCATTTCTGGACACACAAAGTTCTGTAAGCCTGCTGACGTTGTTGACACGGTTTGTAACAGGCGGTGGCGGCGAATGATGCGTGTTCTTGCCCTTATCATGTTGGGCTTGTGTGCCACACAAGCGATGGCCCAACGTGCGCACAATGCATCGTTCGCGGAATTGCGATGGCTTGACCGGATCACCGGTGAACAAGGCGACGTGGTTTTGGCGATTGGGCAGCGTGCCAACCTTGGAAATTTATCTGTCGTGGTCGAAGAATGCAGATATCCGGCTGGGTCAATCAGTCAGGATGCTTTTGCTTATCTGGATATCCAGCAACCCGATGCGCAAAAGCAATGGTTTGCCGGTTGGATGGTGGCATCTTCGCCCGCGCTGAATGGGTTGGAACATCCCCGCTATGATGTTTGGGTCTTGCGCTGCAAAAGATCATGACGTGATGGCAAGACTGTCGCGGTCAGGTCTGGTTGCGTTTTCAGTGCGGTTTCAAGGGCAACGTGATAATCGCTCCGGCTGACTTCGATCGCGCCAAGTGACGCCAGATGATCCGTTAGAAACTGCGTGTCGAACAGATTAAAGCCGCTTTGACGCAGATGCGCCACCAGAAACGCCAACGCCAGTTTTGATCCGTTTGTGCGCGCAGAATACATGCTTTCACCGCAAAACGCAGCCCCAACTGTCACCCCAAACACGCCGCCCAAACAGGTGTCATCCTCCCACACCTCTAACGCATGGGCGTGGCCAATCTCGTACAGGCCTTGGTACAGTGTTTTCAGCGGCGCATTGATCCACGTTGTATCCCGGTCCGCACAGGCCGCCACCGTCGCGCCAAAATCCCGGTTCAAGATCGCGCGCACCGGCCGGCGTTGCAGGTCCCGTTTCAGGGACCGCGAAATGTGAAAACCATCCAGTGGAAAAATGCCGCGTTCATCCGGGTCCAGCCAGAACAGGCGTTGATCATTTGCATCTTCTGCCATGGGAAACACCCCCATGGCGTATGCTTGCAACAACACCTCCGGTGTCAGAACCGGATCTTGCATTTATTTGCTGAACTTTTGGTCCAGCCAGTGTTCCAGCCAGTGAATGGTATAATCGCCCGTCAGCACATCGGGTTCCTGCAACAACGCGTGAAACAGCGGAACGGTGGTTTCCACACCATCCACGATCAATTCCCCCAATGCGCGGTTCAGCCGGGCCAGCGCGGCCTGACGGTCGGGGGCATGCACAATCAGCTTGCCGATCAGACTGTCGTAATACGGTGGGATGGAATACCCGTCATACAGCGCCGAATCCATGCGCACGCCCAAACCACCCGGCGCATGATAGGCCGTGATTTTGCCAGGGCGCGGCGCAAATCCTGGAAAGGTTTCGGCGTTGATGCGCACTTCGATGGCATGGCCATTGATTTGCAGGTCGTCTTGTTTGAACGACAGGGGGTGCCCTTCGGCGACGCGAATTTGTTCGCGGACCAGATCGACGCCAAAAATGGCTTCGGTCACGGGGTGTTCCACCTGCAATCGGGTGTTCATTTCGATGAAATAGAATTCACCCTTTTCATACAGAAATTCGATCGTTCCTGCGCCAACGTAGTTGATCTTTGCGACGGCTTCGGCGCAGACGCGGCCGATTTCGGCGCGTTCTTCCGGGCTGATGCAGGGACCGGGGGCTTCTTCGAACACCTTTTGGTGGCGGCGTTGCAGCGAACAGTCCCGTTCGCCCAGATGCACCGCATTTCCCCGGCCATCGCCAAACACCTGGATTTCGATATGGCGTGGCGTGGTCAGATATTTTTCAATGTAGACTTCGTCATTGCCAAACGCGGCTTTGGATTCCGATCTGGCGGTGCGATAGGCCATTTCCATATCATCGGCGGTCATTGCGACCTTCATGCCGCGCCCGCCGCCACCAGCTGTGGCTTTCACAATGACAGGGTAGCCGAAATCTTCGCCGATTTTCTTGGCTTCTTCCAGTGTGGGAACGCCCCCGTCTGATCCCGGAACGCATGGGACGCCCAGTTTGATCATCGTGTCTTTGGCGGTGATCTTGTCGCCCATGATCCGGATGTGTTCGGCCGTGGGTCCGATAAAGGCGATGTCGTGATCTTCCAAAGCCTGCACAAAGGCGGCATTTTCAGACAGAAACCCGTATCCCGGGTGAATGGCATCCGCCCCGGTGATTTCGCATGCGGCAATGATGGCAGGGATGCGCAAATAGCTGTCTGATGATGGCGCGGGGCCAATGCACACAGCTTCGTCTGCCATACGCACATGCATTGCATCGCTATCGGCAGTGGAATGAATGGCGACCGTGCCGATCCCCATTTCCCGGGCGGCGCGGATCACACGCAGGGCAATTTCGCCCCGGTTGGCGACAAGGATCTTTTGAAACATTATTCCACAATCACCAATGGGGCGCCGTATTCAACCGGTGCACCGTCTTCGATCAAGATGCGTTTGACGGTCCCACTTTTGGGCGCAGGGATTTGGTTCATGGTTTTCATGGCTTCGATGATCAGAAGGGTATCGCCTTCGGATACCTTTTGGCCAACGCTGATAAAGGATGGCGCACCGGGTTCTGACTGCAAATAGACTGTGCCCACCATGGGGGACGTGACCGCACCGGGGTGGCCTGCGGGATCATCGCTTGTGTCGCCACCAGATGCGGCGGGCGCAGGGGCGGCTGCGGGGGCCGCAGCTGGCGCAGCGGCTGGTGCCATCGCAACCGGTGCCTGCGCCATCATCATGCCGCCACGGGCCACGCGAACGTTCAGACTGTCTTCTTCGCCATAGTCGCGGTTCACTTCGATTTCGGTCAGGTCCTGAGCCGTCAAAAGTTCTGCAAGTGCTGTGATAAAGGCGACATCATCTTCGCGTTGTTTTTTGGACATGGGTTCCCTCGTTTGCGCCGGTTTGCGCTATCGTTGCTGCGATATAGGCCATCAGTGCACCCGATGGAAGACGCCCTGTGACGCTACGTCGTAATTTGCGTAGGGTTTCAGGGGCAAGGGTCGATTTCGCTACACTTTCCCCGCCCCGGGGCATAGGGGTGCGGCAACCAAAGGATCCCGAAATGCATGAAACATTGCCCCCGGCGCTGTCGGCAGCGCTTGAAAAACGTGGCTATGACACCCTGACGCCCGTTCAGGAAGAGGTGTCAAAACCGGAATACCTGGGGCGGGACCTGTTGGTTTCTGCGCAGACCGGGTCTGGCAAGACCCTTGGGTTTGGTCTGGCAATCGGTCCAACGGTTCTGGATGGTGACAGTTTTGATCATGCCGGCGCACCGCTTGCGTTGATCGTGGCCCCGACACGTGAACTTGCCCTGCAGGTGAAACGCGAATTGCAATGGGTCTATGCAGAAGCCGGGGCGGTCATGGGATCTGCTGTCGGTGGTATGGATATTCGCGATGAACGCCGCCGGTTCGACCGTGGCGCGCATATCGTTGTGGCGACGCCGGGTCGGCTGCGCGATCACATCGAAAAGGGTGCGATTGATCTGTCATCGGTGCGCGCGGTCGTTTTGGACGAAGCGGACGAAATGCTGGATCTTGGATTTCGCGAAGATCTGGAATTCATTTTGGGGGCGTGCCCTGCGGATCGCCAGACATTGCTGTTTTCGGCAACGGTGCCCGCATCCATTGTCAGGTTGGCGGAACGCTATCAGCGTGATGCGCAGCGGGTGGTTGTTCAGTCCGATGCCAAACAGCACGCCGATATCGAATACAAAGTGATGACCGTCGCGCCACGCGATGGTGACGCCGCGATCATCAACGCGCTGCGATTTTACGAAGCGCCCAATGCAATCGTTTTCTGCAACACCCGTGCGATGGTGACACGCCTGACCACACGGTTGTCCAACCGTGGATTTTCGGTCGTCGCCCTGTCCGGCGAACTGACGCAAAACGAACGCAGCAACGCCTTGCAAGCGATGCGCGATGGGCGTGCCCGGGTGTGTGTTGCGACGGATGTGGCCGCACGCGGCATCGATTTGCCCAATCTGGATCTGGTCGTCCACGCTGAACTGCCATCAAATTCGGAAACTTTGCTGCACCGGTCCGGGCGGACGGGCAGGGCGGGGCGCAAGGGTGTGTCGGCCCTGGTTGTTGAACCCCGGTCCAAGGCCAAGGCAGATCGTATTCTGAAGGGCGCAAAAGTCACAGCGGACTGGGATGCCCCGCCATCCGCAGACGCGGTTCGGGACCGTGATCAGGACCGTATGCTGTCAGATGCGATCTGGAACACGCAGGTGTCCGAAGGGGAAGCCGCGACGGTTGCTGCACTGGTTGCAGCGTTCGACCCAGAACAATTAGCGGCGGGCTATCTGCGGCTTTACAACACACGTCATACTGCGCCCGAAGAATTGGCGGATGTCAAAGACATGGGACCAAAACCGAAACGTGATCGCGCGTCCTTTGGCCCGTCGGTCTGGTTTTCCGTTTCGGGTGGTCGTCTGATCGACGCCGAACCGCGCCGCCTGTTGCCAATGGTCTGCAAGGCTGGTGGGCTGGGCAAAGATGACATTGGCGCCATTCGCATCGCGCAAACGGAATCGTTCGTTGAATTGCGTGCAGACGCGGTCGACGGATTTTTGAAAACCATCGGGGCAGATATGGTGATCGAAGGATCCCGGGTCACCCAACTGGACATACCGCCAGAAATTGCAACAGCACCCCGACCGCCGTTCAACGACAGGGGCAACCGCAAGGGGCCGGGCAAGCCGCACCGCGATGGTGCCCCCAAAAAGCGACGCGATGACGACGGCCCAAAGCCATACAAGAAACCAAAAGAAGACTATACCCGCGACGGGGCTGTGCGCAGATTGGACGAAGGGCGGCCCGCACCCGTCCCCAAGACGCAGAAACCGAAAAAACCCAAGGCGCATGGGTCAGGGTTCAAGGCGAAACCAAAGCCTGACGCCCCGAAGCGCAAAAAGGACAAGGTTGCGGGAAAATCGTTCAAACCGGACGGCACGCCTGTGGGCAAACCAAACAGCAAAAAGAACAAGGCCCGGCGCGCCGCAGCAGCGGCTGGCAAAGGTGGGGATGCCCCACCAAAGCGCAGCTAAGACATCATCGGTACACGGCTTGAATCTGGCGCAGGCGCTGGGTTTCGAAGTTTGTTTCCAGCCGTCTTTGGGTGGCACGTTCGAACATGCCCATGTCATCCAATCGTGCGACTTCACCTTCACGAATTTTCATCGGATTCCCGCTGCCGTCGATGGCGAACTGGACAAATGAAAACCCGTTTCGGGTAGGGGTGTTGATGCGGATCATACGGGTTTCGTAGGTCGCGCCGATTTCTGTAAAGGTACATTCACCGACCACGCGGCGGCAGTTGTGGGGGGAAAACCGGATAGTTGCGCCAGGGCGTTCATATCGCAGCGTATTTCCTGATGCGTCTTGCCAATACCGCGTACGTTGATCCCCATTCGGGTCGCGCCCTTGAACAACATCCACGACAAATTCGCGCCCGTATTGCCCTAAAAAAACATAGGTCACAAATCGACCGTTGTCGGTGTCATAGATTGCATAGGAACCGCGTGCGATCTGGGACATTTTTACGTCAATGTTTTGGGCCAATGTTTGGGTCGCGGCGAAAATCGCGACACAGCAGCAAAAGAAAAACCGCATAGCAAATCCAATCATAGAAATTCGTGATCCGAGTTTTGCAAAGACGGGGCAAAAAGAAAACCCCGCCAAGGGTGATCTTGGCGGGGCATTCATTGGTCGTCTGAACGGTTTGGATCAGTCAGATCGGTTCATCCGGTTTTCAATCAGGTCTTCGACCACAGATGGGTCGGCCAGTGTTGATGTATCGCCCAAGGATCCGAAATCATCTTCGGCCACTTTACGCAGGATACGGCGCATGATCTTGCCAGACCGTGTTTTTGGCAGGCCCGGTGCCCATTGGATCAAATCCGGGGATGCGATGGGGCCGATTTCCTTGCGCACCCAATTGCGCAGTTCCAGCCGCAATTCATCACTGGGGTCTTCGCCACCCATCAAGGTGACATAGCAATAAATGCCTTGTCCCTTGATGTCGTGCGGGTATCCCACGACTGCGGCTTCCGCCACTTTGGCATGGGCAACCAGCGCGCTTTCGACCTCTGCTGTGCCCATGCGGTGGCCGGACACGTTGATCACATCGTCCACACGGCCCGTGATCCAATAATACCCATCCGCATCGCGACGGCAGCCGTCGCCTGTGAAATAATACCCTTTGTAGTCGCTGAAATAGGCGCTGACGAACCGGTCATGGTCGCCCCAAACAGTGCGCATCTGACCGGGCCAGCTGTCTTTCATGCACAACACGCCTTCGGCAGTGGTGTCATGGATTTCTGCACCGGTCTGTGGGTCCAAAATGACAGGTGTCACGCCAAAGAACGGTTTTGTGCACGACCCGGGTTTGGTGGCCGTTGCGCCGGGTAGGGGGGTCATCAGGTGGCCCCCTGTTTCTGTTTGCCACCATGTGTCGACGATGGGCGCTTTGCCTTTGCCGACGACATCATTGTACCAATTCCACGCTTCGGGGTTGATGGGCTCACCGACGGTGCCCAGCACCTTGATATCAGACAGGTCGTATTTGGTGACAAAATCATTGCCTTGCCCCATCAACGCGCGGATTGCAGTTGGGGCAGTATAGAACTGGTTGACCTTGTGCTTTTCGCACACGGCCCAGAACCGCCCCGCGTCAGGGTAAGTGGGGACCCCTTCGAACATCAGGGTGGTCGCACCGTTCGCAAGTGGGCCATAGACGATATAGCTGTGCCCGGTCACCCAGCCGACGTCAGCCGTACACCAGAAAATATCCCCTTCGTGATAGTCAAAGGTGTATTGATGGGTCATCGATGCATAGACCAGATAGCCACCGGTGGTGTGAACAACGCCTTTGGGCGCACCGGTCGATCCGGATGTGTACAGAATGAACAATGGGTCTTCTGCGTTCATGGGTTCCGGTGCGCAATCAGCGGATGCATCGGCCATCAGCGCAGAATAGCTGTGATCGCTTGCCCCCTTGCCGACATCGCCCCCTGTGCGTTCGACAACCAGACAGGGCACATCGCCGCAAATGTCGCGTGCCTTGTCGACATTGGCTTTCAGGGGGGTGTTGCGACCGCCACGGGGCGCTTCGTCTGCTGTGACAACCAGCTTTGCATCACAGGCCGACACACGGGCGGCCAAGGCTTCGGGGCTGAAACCACCGAACACAATCGAATGGATTGCGCCGATCCGGTTACAGGCCAGCATGGCATAGGCCGCTTCGGGGATCATGGGCATGTACAGAACGACCCGATCGCCCTTGCCGACACCCAGGCCTTTGTACACATTCGCCAGCTTGCAAACCTGTTCGTGCAGTTCCGAATACGTGATGTGCTTGCTGTCATCAGGGTTGTCGCCTTCCCAAATGATGGCCGTTTGGGACCCGCGCGTGGCCAGATGCCGGTCGATACAGTTGGCCGACACATTCAATTCACCATCTTCGTACCATTTGATGGACACACTGCCGTGTTCGAAGGTGGTGTTTTTGACTTTGGTGAACGGTTTCATCCAGTCGATGCGTTGGCCCTGTTCGGCCCAGAACGCTTCGGGATCAGTGATAGAAGCAGCGTACATTTCATCATAGCGCGCTGCATCTGCGTGGGCTTTGGCGGCGAAATCTTCGGCGGGTGGATACATTGGGTCAGACATGCGTGTGTCCCCTTTGGTCTTCTTGGCGGAAATGAATGAGGGAAAGAAAAAGGCCACCCATAGGGATCGGCGGCCTTTTTGCGTTGACCTTAGATGGCCAGATATTCTGCGCGCAGCTTTTCGTCGTTCAAGACTTCTTCTGCGCTGCCGTCGTAAACAACGGTGCCGGTGTCCAAGATCACGGCGCGGTCGGCAAGTTTCAGGGCCGCGACAGCGTTTTGTTCCACGATCACGGTTGTGATGCCCTGCGCCCGGATTTGTTCCAGCGTTTTGGCGATTTCCTGTACGATGACAGGGGCCAACCCTTCGTAAGGTTCATCCAACAACAACACTTTGATGTCGCGGCACAGGGCGCGACCGATCGACAGCATTTGTTGTTCCCCACCAGACAAGGTCACGCCTTCCTGTTTGCGGCGTTCGCCCAGCCGTGGGAACAATTCGTAAATCCGTTCGATGTTCCAGCCTTTTGGCGGTGCAATTTGGGCCAGTTGCAGGTTTTCTTCGACTGTCAGGCCGGGAATGATGCGGCGGTCTTCGGGCACAAGGGCCAGGCCTGCCTGTGCCGCCTGTGACGATGACATGTCATGAAGGGGCTGATGATCCAGCCAGATTTCGCCTTTGCGCACTTCAGGATCACCGATCCGCGCAAGCGCGCGCAGGGTCGATGTTTTGCCCGCGCCGTTCCGGCCCAACAGGGCCAGAATTTCGCCTTCGTGGATGTTAAAGCTGACACCCTGAACGATGTAGCTTTCCCCGTAATAGGCGTGAATGTCGTGGACAGACAGATAGGCCGGCGCGGTCGCTGCGTGGTTGGCGTTTGGATTAAAGGGTTGGTTCATTGTTTTGATCCTTACACCTGCGCTTCGCCCAGATACGCTTCGCGCACCTTGGGGTGGCCCTTGATGTTTTCTGGTGTTTCTTCGACCAATGGCGTGCCTTGGGCCAGAACGGTGATCCGTTCGGCAAGGCTGAACACCACATGCATGTCATGTTCGATGATCGCCATGGTGATATCACGCTTTTCGTTGATTTCCTTCAGCAGGTCGATCGTGTTGTTGGTGTCCGCCCGCGCCATCCCGGCGGTGGGTTCATCCAACAACAGCAACCGGGGTTGCTGCACCAAACACATGGCCATTTCCAAACGCCGTTTGTCACCCCGCGACAGGCTGGACGCGGTCATATGGCGCTTGTCCTGCATATTGACGTCCACCAGAATGGCTTCGGCCATATCGTGGATGTCACGGTTTTTGCGCACAGGATTGTAAGCCTGCAGTGAAAATGCACCGTCCCGTTTGGCAAAACAGGGGATCATCACGTTTTCGAACACAGTCAGATCGGCAAAGATTTCAGGCGTTTGGAACACCCGGCTGATGCCCATCTGATTGATTTCGTAAGGGGTGCGCCCCAGAACCGATTGTCCGTCAAACATCACGGATCCGGTGTCTGGGATCAACTTGCCAACCAGACAGTTCAGCAGGGTGGATTTCCCGGCCCCGTTGGGGCCGATGATCGCATGCACACTGTTTTCCTGAACCGACAGGTTCACATCACCCAAGGCTTGCAACCCACCGAAGCGTTTGTTGACGCCTTTGACTTCAAGGATTCCCATATCAGTCTCTCCTTATTCTGCGGGGGTTGTTTCGCCAGCGGGCGTGGCGGATTTGCGTTTGAACAAGCGGCCGAACCGTTGCCCCAATTCCACCAGACCACCGGGCAGGAAGATGATCACAGCCATGAACATCAAACCCAACGTCAGGTGCCAGCCTTTGCCCACAAAGGGGTACACGATGGTGACAAAGAAATCTGACATCCCATCGGGCATAAAGGCAAACCACCCTTCCAGCGTCGCTTTGTTGATCTTTGAAAAGATGTTTTCAAAGTATTTGATCAAGCCAGCGCCCAGAACCGGGCCAATCAATGTGCCAGCACCGCCCAGAATGGTCATCAACACAACCTCGCCAGAGGCGGTCCACTGCATGCGTTCTGCACCAACCTGAGGGTCCATCGCTGCCATCAGGCCGCCGGCCAACCCTGCAAACATGCCGGAAATCACGAAACAGGCCAACATGTAGGGTTTCGTGTTCAACCCTGTGTAAGACATGCGATGCTGGTTCGATTTGACCGCTTTCAGCATCAGACCGAACGGGGACCGGAACAGCCGGATCGCGATGTAAAAGCTGATCAGCATCACGATGCCTGCGATGTAGTAGCCCCAGTTGAATGTCCACAACCATGGACCAACAGCCACGTCCCAGCTGGCGCCCATTTCGATGCCAAACAGCGATGGTTTTGGGATGTTGCCGCCATCCGATGATCCGCCCCCCAGAAATTCTGGCAGGATGCGCGGATCAGACAGGCTGGTTTGCAGGCCCGTTTCACCCCCTGTGATCGGTGTCAGAACCGATGCGGCCAGTGAAAACGCCATTTGCGCGAAAGCCAGCGTCAGGATCGAAAAGTAGATCCCCGACCGGCGCAATGAAATCCACCCGATGGCCAGCGACAAGATACCGGCAATGATCACTGAAAAGATGATGGCCGGGATCACGTTGATCGACAGCAGTTTCAGCATCCACATGCCAGCGTAAGATCCACAGCCAAGGAAGGCCGCGTGGCCGAATGACAGGTACCCGGTCAAACCAAACAGGATGTTGAAGCCAATGGCAAAGATGCCAAAGATCACAAACCGTTGCATCAGATCGGGATAGCCTGCGTTGAATTGGGCCATGCTGCTGTCAACCGGGAACGGGTTCAACAGGATGGGGGCTGCAATCACCAGTACGGCGACGATCAACAACAGCCCAAAGTCTTTTTTGGTCAGTCCAAGCATTGGATCAGTCCTCCATCACGCCTTTGCGACCCATCAGGCCACGGGGACGTGTCAACAGAATGAGAATGGCAGCCAGGTAGATGACAACCTGATTGATGCCGGGCAGGAATTCGATGACTTCGCGCATGGATGCAAAGCTTTCCAAAATGCCCAGAACGAAACCCGCCAGCACCGCACCGGGCAAAGACCCCATGCCGCCGACAACAACCACCACGAAAGAGATAACGAGGAAGTCCATTCCCATGTGATAGTTGGGTGCCAGAATTGGCGTGTACATCACACCGGCCAAACCCGCGACTGCAGCGGCAATCCCGAACATCAGCGTAAAGCGTTTGTCGATATCAATGCCCAACAGTTGCACCGTTTCACGGTCCGCCATACCGGCACGAACAACCATCCCAAAGGTGGTGAACTGCAAGAAGGCGAAGACAGCCGCGATGACAACCATCGCGAAGCAAAAATATACGATCCGCCAGTAGGGATAGATGATCTTGTTGGCGTCCAACCCGACGGCGGCCCCAAAATCAAATGATCCGACAAAGGCCTCTGGTGCGGGTGTGGGAATTTGCGATGCGCCAAAGTAATATTTGATGACTTCCTGCAAAACGATCGCCAAGCCAAAGGTCACAAGGATTTGGTCCGCGTGGGCGCGTTTGTAGAAGTGCTTGATCAGCCCGCGTTCCATGATCACGCCGATCAACACCATGATCGGAATCGAAAACAGGATCGCAAGCGGGACCGCCCAGTCAATGATCGCAGCACCGGTCGCTTCGCCAAAAATATCATAGACATAGGGCACTTCGACTTTCAGGGGGTTCCCCAGAAAATCAGTGCGCGTTTCGTCCACGACGGTGTGGGACCAAGACAACAGGCGGCTTAACACAACGGCGCAAAATGCGCCCAGCATGAACAACGCGCCGTGGGCAAAGTTCACAACGCCCAAGGTGCCAAAGATAAGTGTAAGGCCAAGGGCAATCAGCGCATATGCGCTGCCTTTGTCCAGGCCGTTCAGAATTTGAAGGATGATCTGGTCCATAACGGTTCCCGTGATCGTTTGTTGTTGGAATGGCCGGTCAAGCCGTCGGAGAGGGAGAGAAAGAGCAGGGTGAACCCCGCCCCCAAAAGGGCAGGGCCCGAAAAACGCTTATGCGCCTGGGTTACATGTGCCCAGATCGCCACCAAAGATCGCAGGATCGTAGATCAGCGATTCACGTGGTGTCACGTCAACGATTTCCAGCAAGTCGAAGTTGGAATCTGGGTTTTCTTTACCCTTCACAACCAACACGTCTTTGAAACACTGGTGGTCGGAACCACGGTACAGTGTTGGGCCGTTGCCCAGACCGTCGAATTCGAAATCTTCCAATGCTTCGACGACGGCGCATGGGTTGAACGAACCGGCACGCTGTACGGCATCTGCGTACAACAGTGTCTGCGCGTAACATGTTTGCGCGGCCTGCGATGGTGGGAAGCCGTACTTCTGACCAAAGGACTGAACAAACGCATTGGTGCCGACATAGCGGGACCCTTTGACGTTTTCCAAGGACCAGTGCCAGCCTGTTGTCCCAAAGATGCCCTTAACGTTTTCACCAGCACCCTGCGCCATCAGACGCGAATACAATGGAACAACGATCTGGAATTCTTTGCCGTTGGCTTCTGCAGACCGCAGGCC
>JAHDBC010000061.1 GCA_020630595.1 Planktomarina sp. | reverse complement strand
TCGTCGTGCCGCTGTCAGGCGGATACGCAAAGCTGCGCACGCAAAAACTGGGCTGGCATATCATGCGCGGTTTTTGCGTCGTCTGGGCGAACCTGTTTTTCTACATGGGTTTGGCCGGATTGGGCCTGGCAGAGGCTGTGGGGATTTTCTTTGTCGCCCCATTCCTGATTTCTATTTTCAGTGTGATTTTTCTGGGCGAACAGGTCGGACCACAGCGATGGGCGGCGATTGCGCTGGGGTTTGTCGGCGTTTTGTTGATCGTGCGGCCGGGCACGGAATCGTTTCAGCTTTCGGCCCTGTTTCCCATGGTCGCCGCCTGCGGCTATGCCATGTTTCACGTCCTGACACGCAAACTGGCCCCCACGGAAAACTTGGTGGCGATGACATTCTATCCGCCAGTCGTGTTTGTGTTCGTCAGCGGTGCTGTGGGTCTGGTTTTGGGCAGTGGCGCCCATGCAGGGTCCGCAGTTCCGGCCATCGCGTTTCTGACGGCCGCGTGGATCATTCCGCCCCTTTGGGATCTGGCCATTATGGCGTTGATCGGTGTGGGCGTTACGGCGGGCGGTGCGGCCATCAGCCAAGCGTATCGCATGGCCGACGCCGCGGTGATCGCACCATTTGAATACACCGCCCTGATCTGGGCCGCAGCCTTTGGATTGGTGTTCTTTTCCGAATGGCCCGATCAGATGGCGCTGATCGGCATGGGGGTGGTGCTTGCGTCCGGATTGTTCATGGTCTGGCGGGAAACGGTCAACGCCCGCGTGCGAAAACTGCCCCCCAATACAGTGCGCTAGTTGCTCTTGCATCGTGTTTGACCCTTAATGGGTTCAACAGCAGGAGGCTTCCCATGCCCATCGACGCAGTGATATTTGATATTGGAAACGTACTGATCGAATGGCAGCCAGAACGCTATTATGATCGAACCATCGGCACGGATCGGCGCAAGGCCATGTTCAGAACTGTGGATTTGCATGCCATGAACGACCGCATCGATAGGGGCGATGATGCCCATGACGTGATTTATTCAACGGCGGATCGATACCCGCAATGGGGCGATGAAATTCGCCAATGGCATGACAATTGGCACGAACTGGCGCAGCCGCAGATTGATCATTCCGTTCGGCTTTTGGGGGCGTTGCGCAAAAAGGGGCACCCTGTGTTCGCATTGACCAATTTTGGTGACGCATTGTTCGCCCGTGCGCAGACCCTGTATCCGTTTTTGAATGATTTTGACCGGTTCTACGTGTCGGGCCGCATGAAGATGGCGAAACCAGATCCGGATATTTACGAAGCGTTGGAAAAAGATTGCGGCGTGTCCCCGGGCCATTTGTTGTTCGCCGATGATCGCGCAGACAACATTGCCATCGCACAGGACCGGGGATGGCAGACGCATCTTTTCGAACATGCGCGCGGATGGGCAGACAGGCTTGTGGCCGAAGATCTGCTAACACCGGCAGAGGCGGCGTGATGCGGACCATCGGATTTGCAGAAGGTGAAGCCAGCATGGATTGGCTGGGCCTGGTCGATGCGCTGAAGGCCGGCCACCAAAAGCCCAAGGCGACCGTCAAAGATCTGTTCTTGTACCGTGGCACGGATACGGTTCTGTCGCGGTCTGCGTGGATTGATGGCATGGGCATGCTGACCAAAACCGCGACCGTCTTTCCGGGCAACAAGGTGAAGGGCGAACCGATGATCGGCGGGGGGGTCCTGTTGTTTGATGACACCAATGGCACCTTGGCGGCTGTCATTGATTTTCATCTGATCACAAAATGGAAAACCGCAGGTGACAGCCTGCTGGGGGCGCTGTTGCTGGCGCCACAAGATGCACGCAACATCCTGATTGTTGGTGCGGGAACCGTTGGTGCGTCACTGATTGATGCCTTTTCGGTGGGCTTTCCAAAGGCCCGATTTACCATCTGGAACCGCACAGCTGACGCTGCCGCACAGTTGGCGGAACAATCCGGTGCAACTGTGGCGCCCGATTTGGAAACGGCTGTGCGTGGTGCCGACATTATCCTGACGGGCACTATGTCGACCGATCCCGTGATACAGGGCGATTGGCTGCAACCGGGGCAGCATCTGAATATGATCGGGGCCTACCGCCCTGACATGCGCGAAACCGATGACACGGCGCTGCTGAAATCCCGCGTGTATGTGGATTGTTTTGACACCACGCTCGATCATATCGGGGAACTGAAAATCCCGTTGGATCAGGGCGTGATACCCCGGGATCATGTGTTGGCAGACTTTTACACGATGAACCAGTTCCAGCGGACAGATGGCGATATCACGATTTTCAAGAACGGTGGTGGGGCGCACATGGACCTGATGACAGCCCGCTATGTATTGGATGCCGTCGGGCAATAGGCAAAGGCAACGGAACGAATTCCGCCATTGGTCGTTAACTTTGTGAACCCGCCGCGTTGTGGGACACAATGAAAGGAATTCGAGATGAACCAGATCATCTATATTGTTGGCCTTGTGGTTATCGTTGTCGCGATTTTGTCATTCCTTGGCATCACCTAAGACCCGAAACCGATTGGCAGCCGGATCGTTTTGAGGTCCAAAACGGCCGCATTTCTTGAAAACCCGCCTTGTGAAGGCGGGTTTTTTTGTGCGTTGCAAAAAAATGCGCTGGGATTTGAAAAATTTTCGCCAGAAAAACATGATTTATATCAGTGGTTTACAAAAATATGCGAAAAAATCTTCGAAAAAAGCGCAAAAAAATCCTCTAGCATGTCGAAATCCGCAATCGACGTCCGTCCTATGGGCATCGAAACAGAAAAGTAGAGGAGTTTGTTCGATGATTTTTGAAACCACACCGCTGTATGCGTTGATCGTTGCCGCCATTTACATGGTTCTGTGGATGCGGGTGACCGCGTTTCGGGGCAAGAATGGCGTATCTATCGGGGATGCGGGGAACCCGGAATTGCTGCACCGTATCCGCCAACATGGCAACTGTGCGGAATGGTCGACCTTTATCCTGATCCTGATGATCCTGGCCGAAGGCATGGGGGCACCCGCCATTTACCTGCATATCTCCGGCGTTCTGCTGGTTGTTGGCCGCATCGCACATCCGTTCGGGCTGAAGATCGATAACGCCAGCCACCCGTTGCGCTATGTGGGCAATGGCACAAATATGCTGGCCACGTTGAACGTCATGGTCTGTCTGGCTGTGAACCTCTTGGGTCTGTGAACCAGACCTGAAAACCGAACCAAAAAACAACATAACACCCCAAACACAACACGTCTTTAGAAGGGACTGAACCAATGAAATACATGATCTTGATCTACAGCGATCCTGCACGCGAACCCAAATTCGGAACACCTGAATTCGACTCTATGATGGCGGATTACTTCAAGGCGAACGACCAAATGGTATCCGATGGTGTCATTCGGGGCGGCGACGGATTGCAAGGCATCGAAACGGCCACATCGCTGCGGATCAACAACGACAAGGTTGAAACCATGGATGGCCCCTTTGCGGAAACGCGCGAATATCTGGGTGGATACTACATGGTCGAAGTTCCGGATTTGGACAAAGCGCTGGAATACGCCGCACTGATCCCAACGGCGAAATTCGGAACCGTCGAAGTGCGCCCGGTGATGGATTACAACCCGGCGGGCAACTGATCCGATGTCTGCCGCCCCCAACACGATCGCCGCGCAAAAGGCACTGACCCAGGTGATGCGGGGTGATCGGGGGCGGCTGACCGCAGCACTGACCCGGCATTTGGGGTCGCTGCAACTGGCCGAAGATGCGGTTCAGGAAGCGGGCATTCAGGCCCTGAAACACTGGGGCCGGTCTGGCATCCCAAACAACCCGATGGCCTGGCTTTTGCAAGTGGGCAAACGCAAGGCCATCGACGCCATTCGCAAAGATCAAACCAACCAGAACACCGCCAATTCCATGGCCCTTTTGGCAGAGGAGGCGGAGGAGTATGACGACATGCAAACGATCCCTGACGACCGCCTGCGCTTGATCTTTACCTGCTGCCATCCGGCGCTTGAATGGAAATCCCGGGTCGCGTTGACCCTGCGCACGATTTGCGGCCTGACCACGAAAATGATCGCCGCCGCCTTTCTGGACACCGAAGCCACGATGGGCCAACGCATCAGCCGCGCCAAATCGCAGATCACTGCCAAAGGCATTCCGTTTGTTGTCCCGGAACCGGATCAATGGGATGAACGGCTGGGGACGGTTCTGACCACCCAGTATCTGATCTTCACAACGGGGTACGGGCGTGAAGATGAACTGGGCGACACCCTGTGCACAGAGGCGATTTACCTGACCCGTTTGCTAAACCAGTTGCGGCCAGATGACCCTGAAATCGAAGGGGCGCTGGCCCTGATGCTCCTCACTCATGCGCGGCGCAAGGCGCGTGTGGGCGGCGATGGCGTGGCCCTGCCCCCCGAACGGCAGGACCGATCCCAATGGGATCAAAGCGCCATCGCTGAGGGGCAGCGGATACTGGAAACCGCCATGGGGCGCGGCCACGCGGGCCCATTCCAGATCAAGGCCGCCATTGCCGATTGCCATATGGCTGATGGCGGTGCCGATTGGCCCCAGATCGCGCTGTTGTACAAAGCATTGTGGCCCTTTGAACCCACCCCCGTCGTGGCCTTGAACTGGGCGGTTGTTGCCGCAGAACTGGGGCAGCTGG
>JAHDBC010000030.1 GCA_020630595.1 Planktomarina sp. | reverse complement strand
GGTTGGCTGGGATGGTAGGATTCGAACCTACGGTACACTGTACCAAAAACAGTTGCCTTACCACTTGGCTACATCCCAACGTGAGGGCTGACATAAGGCGGAACGCTGGGCTGATCAAGCCCCGTTTGCGAAATTCACAAACAGTTTTTGGTCTTCGTCCTGTCTTGTATTTTCAGGCTGTCATACTTTGCGTGGCTCGCATCCACAGGACACGGGAACTACGAAATTTGAAGTGGATTGGATTTTGCGATGGCGTCGATTTGCATCAGCGTGTCGATCAGCTTTGGCATATCGCGCAAATATATCATGTTGGGACCATCACAGGGTGCGGTATCGGGATCCTGATGGGTTTCCGTGAACACAGCCGCAACGCCCGTCGCGACGGCGGCACGCGCAAGCACGGGCGCGAATTCACGCTGTCCGCCGGATGCCCCGCCAAGACCGCCGGGTTGTGCCACGGCGTGGGTTGCATCCATCACCACAGGATACCCTGTTTTGGCCATTTCTGGCAGGGACTGCATATCGACGACCAGACGGTTGTATCCGAAACTGACACCCCGTTCTGTCAGCAAAAGCCGAGTGTTGCCGGTGCTTTCAATCTTGCCGATCACATTGGGCATATCCCAAGGGGCCAGAAATTGGCCCTTTTTGATGTTGATGGCTGCGCCGGTTTTGCCAGCCGCAAGCAAAAGCGCGGTTTGACGACACAAAAAGGCGGGGATTTGCAAAACATCACAGACTGCAGCAACCGGGTCGCATTGTTCTTTTTCATGTATGTCGGTCAGGACAGGTACGCCAAAGGCATCCTTGACGGACTGTAGCACCGCCAGCCCCTTATCAAGCCCCAGCGCAGGCTTTGCATTCAAGGATGTTCGGTTGGCCTTGTCGAATGATCCTTTGAAAATGTACTGCGCCCCGGCCGCATCACAGGCTTCCTTTAGGGTGCCTGCGATCATCTGGGCATGGTCTGCGCTTTCCAATTGGCAAGGCCCGGCGATCAGTGTCAGCGGTGCGCTATTGGAAATATTAAGCGCACCGACTGAAACTGAGTTGGACATTAGACCTGTTCCCTTAGAATTGACGCTGTCAGCGAAATCATCAGGTAAATGCCACCAAAAATCAGGAAGGCCAACAGGGTGTTTTCGAAACGGCGGGGGTATTTGGGTTCATCGGGGGCCACAGGGAACACCGAAGGTGCCAAATAACGCGCCTGACGGTCGGCCGCGACACGCGCACCTTCCAGATTTTGCAGGGCGGTCTGCAGCATCAGATCGCGGGTTTGGAAATCCGCTTCTGCGACGCGCAGGCGGGCCTGCTTTTCTGCCGCTGACAGTTCGCCGGTGGTGGTTTTCGTCAGTTCGGCCTTCAGTTCGCTGATGCGTTCTTCACGGCGGCGGATTTGGCCGCGCAGTGCGTCAACCCGTGCCTGATTGGGCCTGCGGTTTTCAAGTTGTTCCGCCAACTGGATCCGCAACATGGTCAGTTCCGTTTCCAACTGTGTGATCTGCCCTTGGATCGATGCGATCAGGCCCAACGGGTCCGCAATTTCCAGATCGGCTTGCAATTGAACCATATATTCCAGCGCATCTTCCCGCGCGGCTTCTGCGGTTTGGAAACTTTCCCGTGCGCCCTTCATCTGATCTTCGCGCAGGCGTTGCGTCAGGTTGGAAATCCGTTCTTCGGCGTAATCAATCAATGCTTCGGAGAATGAAACGGCCGCTGTCGGTGTTGCGGCGATGACCTCCATATTGATGATGCCTTCGGTTGGATCGTAGCCAATCTTCACGTTGCGTTTATAGATTTTGTAGGCTTCTGCGTTTGTGGGTTCAACGTCCAGTCGGGACAAGGGATCGATGTTGTCACCAGCAAAGTGTGCTTTGAAACCATGATCGTCGTTCAGGCGTATCATGGCGGCTTCACTGCCCAAATAGCCCTGTACCGCAATCGAATCCTGAACGGTGGCCAATTGGCTGCCGCCCATCAATCCGCCCAATCCACCGCCGGCAGCGGCCGCCTGTGCTTCGTTCTGCTGGATAAGGAAGGACGATTTGACCGAATACATCGGTGTTGCGATCATGTAGAAATAATAGCCTGCAATCAGTGTCGGCAGCAGCACGAAGAACGCAAGGCGAATGCCCAAAAGACCCATGCGCCGTTGCCGACGACGTGTGATGTCGCGCTGCATTTCCTGAATTTCGCGGGCACGTCTTGCCGCGGGATCTTCCTGTTCCAGTTCGGTGGATGGCAACGTGTTTGCATCATCGACTGTTTGGGGCAGTTTGACCGGGTCAATCTTTGCCATGGGCTGTGCGCCCTGATTGGGTTTGACCAATTCCAGCATGTTTTGCCGTTGGAATGGATCAATCCCCTGATCGCGGAGCAATCGAACCGCATCAAAATCAGATGTGGCGGGCAGATTGTGGCGCTGCGCGGCCCGACGGGCCATACGCAATTGGCGCCCGGTCAGCCCTTCGCGGCGAATGGCTTCGATTGTGTTTGCAGATGGCGGGGCAGGCTGCGGTGCTGGGGCTTGTGCCTGCGCCTGTTGAGGGCGGATATCGGGCGTGTCACCCGCGTCGTCGACAACAGGGATCGAAAATTCTTCTTGCGCATCCTTAGGGCCATCATGCCCGCGTGTGCGGAATTTCTTAGCTCTGGGTTTGGTAGTCATATAACTGCTGCGCCTCTTCCAATGTATCGAACATCGTGAACTGGCCATCCATCAGAACAGCCGCAGATGTTGCGAATTTTTCCAGGGTTTTTGCTTGGTGGCTGACAATCACCACAGTGGTGGATGACAGCCGTTCCTGCAGTACTTCCCCTGCTTTTTTGTTAAAGTCCACGTCCGTGGATGATGGCATCCCTTCATCGATCAAATACATATCGAAGTCGAGCGCCAGCATGAGGGCGAATGTGAACCGTGATTTCATCCCTGCGGAATAAGTGGCGATGGGCTGGTCGTAGTATTCTTTCAGATCAACCATCCAACGGGTGAAGGCTTCGACATAATCCGGGTCTAACCCGTAAAGACGTGCAATGTAACGCGCGTTTTCCCGGGCCGTGTGACGGGGCACAACCCCGCCCATAAAGCCAAGGGGGAACGAAATTTTACATCCGCGCCTGATTTCGCCTTCGTCGGGTTTTTCCAGCCCTGCCATCATGTTGATCAATGTCGACTTGCCGGTACCGTTGGGCGCCAAAATGCCCAGCGATTTGCCAAGTTCCACCCGGAATGACACCTGATCCAGGATCACTTTCCGCTGAACCCCGGTCCAGAAAGATTTACTGACGTTTTCAAATTCGAGCATACGCCCTGCCCAGACTGTTACCCCATCGTCCCTGTTTACAGGACACACCTTAACGGCTCATCAAGCCGAATAAGGCACCTTTGCCACCTGATTATGGCAAAAATGGGGGGAGGGGTGCAACAATTCACGGGGAATTGGCCCGGTTGTGTCCCGGGCCAATACAATCTTTAGATGTCTTTCTTTTCCACGCGGGTCAATTTGCCCGCGATAATGGAAATGATGGCCGCGGCAAAACTGAACAATGCGCCCATTTTCGCTGCTGATTGAACTGCGCCGGGTTCGAATGCGACCGTGGCAATGAACAGCGACACCGTAAAGCCAATCGCGGCCACACAGCCGATCACGAACAAGTCGATGATCCGCATCCCTTCGGGCAGGCCAAGGTTCAGCACGCGCGCCCCAATCCAGCCGAACAACAGCACGCCAAATGGTTTGCCAATGATCAAACCGGCCAGCACCAGCCATGTGGCCGCGCCAATCGCGTTGAATTCGACCCCTGCGTTCAACAGGCCAAAGAAGAACAGAATAATCTCGACCGGGTGTTTCAGCAAATGTTCGGTGTGGTTCAACAGATCCGTCAAATGCTGTTCTGCTGCGGCAAAGATGCCAAATGCACGGTCCGCGTGGGGCAGGGTGGGGACAATCGGCAAAAGGCCCAACGCTGGATGCAGCCCAACCTTCATAAAGCCATACCAAGACAAGGCACCTGCGATCATATAAGGCCACCAAGACAGTTTTTTGCGGACCCATGTGGATTTTGGGCGAACCTGATTGCCCGCATCCATCTTGCGCGGCAACCAATTGAACAGAACATACACGCCCACTGCAGCAAAGACGGACAACAACAGCCAAACCGGTGCCAAATCACCCTGGGGGTAGAACACGGCAAGAATGATCAGGCCTGCGGCATCATCGGCAATCGCAAGCAACAGCAGGAACCGAACAGCAGGGTGCCCGGCCCCAAACACCAAACGACCGACCAGATAGGAAAAGGCAATATCGGTTGCCGTCGGGATCGCCCAACCATTGGCAACAGCGTTGTAAGTGTCAGACCCCATCCATGCAGCAAGGCCCAGATAGACTGCAATCGGCCCCGCCATGCCGCCCACAGTCGCAAACAAGGGGGTTGCGGCCTTTTTGCCGCGCAGGGATCCGTTTTTCAGGATGACCGCTTCCCACACCTCTTTCGCGGCGATGGCAAAAAAGAACGCCATCAACATATCGTTGATCAAATAGTGAAACGACAGGACCCGCGTTGTTTCAGAATAGGCGAACGCATCGTATCCCTTGCCGTATTTCTTGATCCAGTCTTCGGTCGTCAGGCCAATATAGTCATTAAACCACAGGGGCCATTCCACGACGTGATGGTACCCTTTGGGATCAATATTGGCCCAGACCAGCGCAATCAGTGCACCCAGAATCAAAAGGATGGAATAGTTTGTGACAAAATTCCAAACACGATACATATGGCGGCCTCCGGTTTTAGGTAGGCCCCGTGCTAGGGGATGCGACGAAAGGGTGCAACATTTTTGGCAGATATTCGCGAACAGATCCGTAACTGTGACCTGTGTAGGGCCAGATTTGCGACTACAGCGACCCAACACAGGCCGCGCCCGGTCGCTTGGTTCCGACCAACTGCCCGAATTTTGATCGCAGGTCAGGCGCCGGGCATGCGGGTGCATCAATCTGGCGTCCCATTCGACGACCGATCAGGAGATAGATTGCGGTCTTGGATGGGGGTTGGTCGTGATCAATTCTATGATCAATCCCAAATTGCAGTCGTGCCTATGGCGTTTTGCTTTCCCGGATACGATTCAAAGGGGTCAGATTTGCCGCCGCCAAAGATCTGTGCACACACGTGGCGCGATCGGGTGTTGGAAACCCTGCCAAATGTGGAACTGACGCTTTTGGTGGGGGGGTATGCGTTGAATTGGCATTTCGGCAAGGCGGCATCTGTGCGCGATCATGTCATGCGCTGGGAAGACCATGCGCCGCAGCTTTACCCCTTGCCGCATCCGTCGTGGCGCAATACCGCGTGGTTGAAAGCCAACCCGTGGTTCGAAGCAGAACAGATCCCCCATCTGCAAGCCCACGTGCAAAAGGTTCTGAACACATGACCCAAACGCCATTGGACCGCGCATGGTCTGACCTGAATGCGGATCCAGACGATACCGCCAAACGCCTGCGCTATTTCGAACGTGTGATGGACGCAGAATTGTTCATGGTCTTGGACGGTGCTGATGGGGATGACACCGTCACCCCCAAAGCGCAGATCATCGAAGGCACTGAATACGTGTTGGCTTTTGATCTGGAATCCCGGCTTGCGGAATTTTCTGGCACGACTGCGGAATACCTGACCGTGTCGGGCCGTGGATTGATCGAAATGTTGTTGGGTCAGGGTGCGGGCATTCTTTTGAACCCAAGGTCAGACAGCGAAAATACGGTGCCGCCCGACACCGTGACGTGGTTGGCGCAAATGGCAGGTGTGACACCGGATGAAGTCGATGACAGTCCAGAAGAACTGTTGCCCCCTGCCGGCGTGGACGAAGGGCTGATCCTTGCGCTGGATGCAAAATTCAGCACCATGCGTGGGCTTGCCGACCATGCCGTTCTGGTGCTGGCGCGGTATGGCGACGGTCGGACACAGCCCTTGGTCGGTATATTTGATGCGCGCGATGGGGCAGAACCGGATATGGCGCGGGCTATCACAGAAGCGGCGCAATTTTCTGGTGCGGCCGTA
Organism: Planktomarina sp.; assembly: GCA_020630595.1. Classification (GTDB taxonomy): domain Bacteria; phylum Pseudomonadota; class Alphaproteobacteria; order Rhodobacterales; family Rhodobacteraceae; genus Planktomarina. Next base: position 21,973 of record JAHDBC010000030.1, on the reverse strand, counting down.
GATGCCGTTGATCTGGTGTTCCTGCCATCCGATCATCCCGTTGCCGGGCGTATGGCGGGTCTGGGGTTGAAGTTTCAAATCCCACGGTCAGAGGTGCAGTTGGAACGGCCTGCGCCGGGAAGTGACCCGGCAAAACCGCCGCGACTGCACTAATAGCCCAGATCCCGATCCACGACGTTCAGAAACGATTGCCCTGTTTCCCCCCGTTTGATGTTTTCGGCGATCACTTCTGACGCGGTGTCGGCGCGGGTGGCGGATGCAATGTGGGGCGTCACTGTGACTTTGGGATGATCCCAATAGCGATGGGTTCTGGGCAAGGGTTCGACATCAAAAACATCCAGCGTTGCGTGGCCCACCTTGCCCTGATCCAGCGCCGCCAAAAGCGCCTCATCGTCGATCAAAGGGCCACGCCCCGGATTGATGAATATCACATCAGGCTTACAGCCTGCGATCCGGTTGGCGTCAATCAGATGGTGGGTGGCGGGCGTATCTGGCAACAAAAGAACAACGATGTCAGCGGTGCCAAGCGCTGCGGTCAGCCCCCCATCCCCGTGCAAGGTTGTGATGCCTGCAACGGTTTTGGCGCTGCGCGACCAACCGGTGACGGGAAACCCCAGCTGCGTCAACATCTGCGCACAGGCCAGACCCAGCGCCCCCAACCCAAGAATCGTGACCGGACGGTCTTTGGCAAGGGGGGCGGGCGTTGGATCCCAGATGTGGTCAGGATTGATGATATGCCGGTCCATGCCAAGATGATGGCGCAGCACATGCCCCGTGACCCATTCGATCATCCCGTCGGTCAATCCCCGGTCAACCATTCGGCAAAGCGGGATGTTCAGCGTGGCGTTGCCCACAACGGTTTCGACCCCGGCCCAAAGGTTTAGCACCGCTTTGCACCGCCGATAGGGGGTGAAGTCCTGCAAATCGCTGTTTGGCGCATAGACGATATAATCAACGCAGGCCGGATCATGGTCTGTTGCCAGATCGACGTCCAAACCGGCTTTTTCAAATGCCTGGATCAGGGGGGCACGATATTCATCGAACCGTTCAGCCTTTGCGGCAAATTGCACCGTTATCATCGTTCTTTCCGACGCGGTTTATGAACATGGGCGGATTGCAGAATCCCGAACCCCAAAAGCAGGATCAACATCGATGTGCCACCATAGCTGACCAGCGGAAGCGGCACACCAACCACAGGCAACAGCCCGGTTACCATCCCCATGTTCACCGCAAAGAACAGAAAGAAGGTCACGCCGATCCCCATTGTGACAAGCGATCCATAACGATCCTTGTTTTGAACCGCCGATGCCACGCAGAACAAAAGAACAAGCGTGTAAAGTGCAAGCAAAGTGGCGGCCCCCACAAAACCGAACTCTTCCGCCAGTGTGTTAAAGATGAAATCGGTATGTTTTTCAGGCAGAAACCCCAGCTGTGTCTGGGTGCCCTGCATAAAGCCGCGCCCCGTCCAGCCGCCACTGCCAAATGCAGTCAGCCCCTGCGTGATGTGATAGCCGGTGTCCAATGGATCCAAACTGGGGTCCAGAAACGTGTTGATCCTGTCATATTGGTAATCGCGCAGGATCTGCCATTCCGTGCCTTCGCTGACAAAAACCGCATAGATCAACCCCACACCGGCCAAGATCACTGTCGCGAAATAGGCCCAGTGGACGCCAGCCAAAAACATCATCGCGCCGCCCCCAATGATCAGCAGAAGCGATGTCCCCAGATCCGGTTGTTCGGACACAAGTGCCACAGGCAGCAAGATGATGGCGACAGGTATCATCACCCAAACAGGATGCGATGTTTTTTCCAGCGGCAGCCAATCATAATAGGCCGCAAGAAACATCACCAATGCGATCTTCATCACCTCTGATGGTTGCAATCGCAGGGGGCCCAGATCAATCCACCGTCGCGCGCCGTTGACCAGCACCCCGTCAACCATGACCCACGCCAACAAAAGCATCGCAACCAGATAAGCGACGAACGATAAATTGCGCCAAAACCAGATCGGAACCATGGCCAAGACAATCATGCCTGTCAGCCCCAGAAAGAACCGTTTCATTTGCGGTTCCGCCCAAAGATCCAATTGGCCATTAGACACGGAATACAGCATCACAAAACCAGCACCAGCGATGGCCGTCAGCAACAGGATGATCGCCCAATTCAGGGCTGCAATTTTTTGCAGTCCCGCTGGGATCGTCTTGATGTTGTATTCAAGATAGCTCATGCGCGGTCGGATCCCGCTGGCGACACATCATCGTAGCTGTGCAGCATGTCTTTGATGGCGATTTGTTCTTCTTCGATTTCCGATCTGATTTCGGGTGGGTAGTATTCGACTTTGGGAATTTTCCCTGTCAGGGCAAAACCGGTGATATCGCGCGCGATCGGGGCTGCGGTCGCGCCACCGCTGCCCCCGTGTTCGACCACAACGGCCACAGCGACCTTTGGGTCGTCGTAAGGTGCATAGTTGACAAACAGCGCGTGGTCACGGCGTTCCCACGGCAGATCTTCGTTCTTGATAACGCCGCTTGCCCGTTCGGCTGCCGTGATGCGGCGCACCTGTGACGTTCCGGTTTTGCCGGCAATGGCAAGTTCGCGGGGCAGCAGGCGGCGGCGATATGCTGTTCCCCCGGGTACGTTCATCACGCCATACATCGTTTCCTGTATCAGGCGCAGGTTGCGCGGCGACACATCAATTGGATCGCCTGCGCCGCTGGGCTGTTCTATGCCTTCGATCCGGCGGATCAGGCGCGGTGTCACAGATCGGCCCGTGCCAAGCCGCGCGGCCATAATCGCCAGTTGCAAAGGGGACGACAGCACAAATCCCTGCCCGATAGAGGCGTTTACCGTATCCCCAATCAGCCATGGTTCATCGCGCACGTCCCGCTTCCACTGTCGCGTGGGCATCAGGCCAGAACGAACAGCAGACAGGGGCAAATCATGTTGATAGCCCAAGCCAAATCGCTTCGCCATTTCCGTGATGCGGTCGATGCCAACCCGCTGACAAACGGTGTAGTAATAGACGTCACAGCTTTGCATGATGGACTGCAGCAAATCCATCCGCCCATGGCCCCGGGATTTCCAGCAATTGAATTCATTGTTCGAAACCGTCAGGCTGCCGGTGCATCGGATGCGTTCGCCGGGGTCAATGACGCCTGCTTCCAACGCGGCAAGTGCGACGATCATCTTGAATGTTGATCCGGGGGGATACGTGCCCTGTACCGCTTTGGCGCGCAGCGGGCCAAATTTGTTGTCGCGAAGCGCGTTGTAGTTGCGCGATGAAATCCCGCGCACAAACAAGTTGGGATCAAACGTTGGTGCGGACGCAACGGCCAGAACATCGCCATTTGTCACGTCCAGAACAACGGCACTGGCCGAATGCCCTTCCATCCGCGCAAGGCAATAATTCTGAAGCCGGCTGTCGATGGATATCGTGATGTCCTTGCCGCTATCGCCTTCGATCCGGTCCAATTCGCGGATGATGCGCCCGGCTGCATTGACTTCCTGTTCCACACGCCCTGCAGATCCGCGCAAGACACTTTCCATTTTTGCTTCGACTTGTGCTTTGCCGATTTGAAAGCGCGGTATCAACAACAGCGGATCAGGGTTTTCGATCTTGCTTAGGTCGAAATCGCTGACGGGACCGACATACCCGACCACATGGGCCAGATTTTCTTTCTGCGGATAAACCCGTGCCAGCCCGACTTCGGTCAGCACACCCGGCAGCACAGGCGCGTTGACCGCGACCTTTGAAAATTCGTCCCATGTCAGGTTTTCTGCAATGGGAACGGGCACAAAGGTTTCCCGCCGAAGGCGCAGGCGTTCGAACTGTTCGCGTGCCTTTGCCAGATCATTCGGTTTCAAATAGATCAGCTTTTGAATGTCGTTGATGACAATCTCAACATCTTGGACATCTTCCAGCTTGATCAGGACACGGTAATTGGGTGTGTTGATCGCGACAGGCCGCCCGTCGCGATCAAAAATCAGCCCGCGTGCCGGGGCAAGAAGATCTTCTTTGATGCGGTTGTCTTCTGCCAGCAGTCGATATTTTTCCGCTTGGTCAACCTGCAGATGACGCATGCGCGCGGCAAGGGCGCCAACCAACCCCAACTGAACCGCCCCCACGATCAGCGCACGCCGCGAAATGCGCCGTGCAGAGACCATGTTTTCTTCCAGCGTACGTTTCACGATGACACCCTGCCGATGTTGCGGTCGGTTGTTGACAGTCTAGACAATCCGAACATGCGGCGCGACCCAAACGTTACCAATGGATAGATCACAATTGTCGTGATCAGTTGCAGGATGCTGGGCAGCGGCGGTTGCGCGCCTGAAAATGTGACAACCAGCAAAATCTGATATCCCAAAAAGCAGACGATCATCATTCCGATCACCAGCCCGAATTCAATGGAATAGACCGCATCTTTCAGCCGTGGAATGCGCCCCTGCAAGAAAACGCAGGCAATCAACACTATGGCGGTCCACAGCCCCGGGGGGCGGTGCAAAATGAAATCATTCGCCAGAAACACGACACCAATCACCAAAGGCGTAATCGCATCTGGCCTGCGAAGGACCCATGCAAATGTGATAGCCAGCAAAACGTCCGGTGCCAGAAAATGCGAAAAGGAAAATGTGATGGGCAGCGTTTGAACAAACAGGATCAGAAAGGCCAGCCCAACATACAACCCGCGCACACGCAGGCGATTGACCAAGCTAGGTTCCATCGTCGGGTGCCTCTGGCGGGGTGGCAGGTTGACCAACCAATCCACCCAATGTTCCAACGATGTCGGACCGGCGATACCGGATCACGCGCAAAAATTCCAAGCGGCGCATATCTGCGGCCAACCGAACCCGTTGCCGCCCTGATCCGTCGATGGCCACTTGCCCAACCAACAGGCCCGGGGGAAACACCCCGCCGTCGCCCGACGTCACAACCCGGTCACCGGGTCGGATGGCATCCGGGTTTTCAATAAATTCCAAGGGGGGGCGCGCCGTGTTGTCACCGATCAGCAGACCCCGCTGCCCTGATGGTTCTATGGTGACGGCAACCCGTGACGCGCTGTCGCCCAGAAGGATCACACGGCTGGTGCCGCTGCCAACGCCAGACACCCGGCCCACCAATCCCAGTCCATCCATCGTGGCCCAACCATCGACGATGCCGTCCCGCTGTCCCACATTGATCAATACCGTCTGGCGGAACGGGGATCCGCTGTCCGCCATGACCACACCCGTGATGTGGGTAAACTGCGGGTCCAGACGCACATTATTCAGATCCAGCAGGCGTGCATTTTCCTGTTCCAGTTGACGGGCGCGTTCGCGCCACGCGACCATCTGCTGCAATTCGCGCCGCAGTTCCTGGTTTTGTTGATAAATGCGGGTGTAGCTTTGGAAGGATCCGATCAAGCCGGATACTGCATCAACCGGCGCTGCGGCCCAGGCAAAGCTAGGCACGACGCGATCGATTATTTCCATGCGGATGCGTTCGACGCGGGGGCTGTCGATCCGCCAGAACAGAAAAATCGAAATAGACACAAACAAAAGCAGGGCAAACACCAGCCGCCCGACAAGGGTCATGGACTGGTCTGCAGTGCGGCTGTCTTTGGCCACGGGGGCCTCCGTCGGTTTGGTTAGCTTTCGTAATCGATGACGTGGGCAAGCTGTTTTTCGTATTCCAGCGATTTGCCCGTGCCCATGGCCACACAATTCAGGCTTTCATCCGCAACGCTTACGGCCAGACCCGTCTGTTCGCGCAAGGCAAGGTCCAGTTCACCCAACAGCGCACCGCCCCCGGTCAGCATCACGCCACGATCAACGATATCTGCGGCCAAATCTGGGGGTGTGGCTTCCAGCGCTGTCATGACGGCCTCGCAGATTTGCTGCACCGGTTCTGTCAGGGCTTCGGCCACATGGGCCTGATTGATCTCGGTTTCTTTGGGCACACCGTTCAGCAGGTCACGCCCCCGGATCGACATCGACGCGCCATGACCATCGTCTGGCATGCGCGCCGTGCCGATTGTTGTCTTGATGCGTTCAGCGGTTGCTTCGCCGACCAGCAGGTTGTGTTGTCTGCGCAAGTAGCTGATGATCGCTTCGTCCATGCGGTCGCCGCCAACGCGAACGGACCGGGCGTATACGATATCGGCCAGCGACAGCACGGCAACTTCGGTTGTTCCGCCGCCAATGTCGACAACCATCGAACCCGTCGGGTCAGTGATGGGCATGCCTGCACCGATGGCCGCTGCGATCGGTTCCGCGATCAACCCGGCGCGGCGGGCCCCGGCGGACAAAACCGATTGCCGGATTGCGCGTTTTTCAACGGGGGTCGCACCGTGGGGCACACAGACGATAATTTTAGGTTTTGAAAACGTCGTACGACGATGCACCTTGCGGATGAAGTGCTTGATCATTTCTTCTGCGACGTCGAAATCGGCAATGACCCCATCGCGCATGGGGCGGATCGCCTGAATGGTGCCCGGCGTCCGGCCCAGCATCAATTTTGCGTCTTCCCCAAAGGCCAGCGCTTTTTTCACGCCATCCTTGACCTGATAGGCCACCACAGATGGTTCGTTCAGAATGACCCCTTTGCCTTTGACGTAAACCAACGTGTTGGCTGTACCCAAATCAATCGCCATGTCTGACGAGAAAAGTCCTAATCCGAACATCTGTGCTATCCCCCGGTTCCCGCGCGGTCCATGCGGGTCGTGAATCGTATACGGTCCGCAAATGGTATTTAAAAGGGGGTGTTGCCAAGGATTGGCCTGAAAGGATGTTGGATATGTGCAAGTTCGGCAGGTATCGGCCAGCCTCCACCACAGTGCACGTAAGGGCAAACCCGGGCCGAAGATCGCATCGGCCCGGATCGTTCGGTCATCACGCGTCTTTGTAGCTGACCGATTTTTCGTCGTAGCCGACATCATCTTGGCCGCGACGCACAATCAGCCGGTTCAGCGCGTTCACATAGGCCTTTGCAGACGCGACAACAGTGTCCGTATCCGCAGATTGGCCGGTCGCGATTTTGCCGTCTTCATTCATCCGGACCGACACTGTGGCCTGCGCATCTGTCCCCTGCGTGACGGCGTGCACCTGATACAGTTCCAGCCGTGCGTTGTGCGGGAAAATCGATTTCACCGCGTTGAACGTCGCGTCGACCGGGCCGTCGCCCTGCGCTGTGACTTGCTGTTCCTTACCGTCAACCAGCATCGTCAAATCTGCGGATTGCGGCGCTTCTGTTCCGCAGATCACGCGCAAAAATTTGACCTTCAGATGTTCGTTTTGATCGTCCGCAGCTTCGTCGCGCATCAGCGCGATCAAGTCTTCGTCAAAGACTTCTTTCTTGCGATCCGCCAGATCCTTGAAGCGCACGAACAGATCTTTCAGTTCGTTGTCACCCAGATCATAGCCCAGCTTTTCCATCTTGTCGCGCAGGGCCGCGCGGCCAGAATGTTTGCCAAGCGGCAGGGATGTGCCGGTCAGGCCCACGTCTTCTGGGCGCATGATTTCAAAGTTTTCGCGGTTCTTCAGCATGCCATCCTGATGGATTCCGCTTTCATGGGCAAAGGCGTTCTTGCCAACGATGGCCTTGTTCGGTTGCACCAGAAAGCCTGAAACAGTCGACACGCGGCGGCTGATTGCCATGATCTTGGTCGTATCGATTTCTGTATAAAACGGCATGATGTCGTTGCGCGTTTTCATGGCCATCACGACCTCTTCCAAGGCGGTGTTGCCAGCACGTTCGCCCAGACCGTTGATGGTGCATTCAATCTGGCGCGCCCCGCCTTCCACAGCGGCCAGACTGTTGGCCGTCGCCATGCCCAGATCATTGTGGCAGTGCGTGGCAAAGACCACTTCGTCAGCGCCGGGAACCGTTTCGATCAGGCGGCGGATCAGGTCTGCGCTTTCGCGTGGCGCGGTGTAACCAACAGTGTCAGGAATGTTGATTGTGGATGCGCCCGCCTTGATCGCGATTTCCACAACCCGGCACAGGTAATCCCATTCCGTGCGGGTCGCATCCATGGGTGACCATTGCACGTTGTCACACAGATTGCGCGCGTGGGTCACAGTATCATGGATGCGTTCAGCCATTTCGTCCATGGTCAGATTGGGGATCGCGCGGTGCAATTCAGAGGTGCCGATAAATGTGTGGATGCGGGGCTTTGCGGCGTGTTTCACCGCGTCCCAGCAACGATCAATGTCTTTGAAATTCGCGCGGGACAACCCGCAGATGCGGCTGTTCTTGCTGCGCTGGGCAATTTCACGAACGGCTTTGAAATCGCCTTCGGATGCGATGGGAAACCCGGCTTCGATAATATCGACGCCCATTTCATCCAGCATTTCTGCGATTTCCAGTTTTTCGAAATGGGTCATGGTTGCGCCGGGGGATTGTTCCCCGTCACGCAGTGTGGTGTCAAAAATGACGACGCGATCAGATGTCATGGCAGATCAGCCTTCTTCGTCTATGGTCTGTTTGGGAAATCGACGCTGTTCGTGACTGAGCGGCCCGCGCCGAATGGCACGCTCAGATTAGGCTAAGAAGGTTTAGGCCCAGAAACATCATGCGCATTGTCTACACTCAGAACCAACCGGTTGGAAAGGGTGTTTTTGAATGTGTTTGGCCCGACGCAACGCGACGGATTTGCGCGGTGCAGCCTTGCCTTGCCCCCGTGTCGGTTTAGCTGGCCTTCCACACGCAGGGGGGCATCGATGCAGTCAGCTTTGATCATAGGTCACACCGGTGGCATCGGATCCGCGATAGCGGGCGTATTGGAAAACCGCGGTGTACAGGTCACCGGGATATCGCGTTCCACCCACGGGTTTGATCTGCGCATGCCAGAAAGCCTGGATGCGGTGCTTGAAGCGCAAACTGGCCCATTTGATCTGGTTCTGGTGGCGACAGGTGCCTTGGAAATTGATGGCGCAGCCCCGGAAAAGACGGTGAAAGCTGTGACGCCGACGGCGATGCTGGATCAGTTCGCTGTGAACGCTGTTGGACCTGCCATTGTGCAGCGTCATGTTGCGCGTCTGTTACCGCGGGATCGTCGGTCGGTGTTTGCGGTATTGTCCGCCCGGGTTGGGTCTATAGGGGACAATAAGATCGGCGGCTGGGTCAGCTATCGCGCGGCCAAGGCCGCCGTGAACCAGATCGTGCACACAGGCGCGATCGAATTGGCGCGGACCCACCGGAATGCCGTCGCCATCTGTTTGCACCCCGGCACTGTGGAAACGGAATTCACGCGCAAATATCTGGGCAGACATCCGGCCGTACCTGCGACCGAAGCGGCCGAAAATCTGGTCCGCGTGATTGATGGACTGACGGTCGATCAGTCTGGGCAGTTCTATGATTATGCAGGAAAGATCATCCCATGGTAAAGCTTGTGCTGGTTTTGGGGGATCAACTGACGACGCGTGTTGCCGCGCTAAAGGCGGCAGACAAATCGACCGACACCGTCGTGATGGCCGAAGTGCAGGGCGAAGCGACCTATGTGCAGCATCACCCCAAAAAGATCGCGTTTGTGTTTGCAGCGATGCGCAAGTTTGCAGCGCAATTGCAACAAGACGGCTGGTCCGTGCGATACACGCGCTTTGATGATCCAGAAAATACGCATTCCATCGTGGGCGAATTGATCAAGGCGGCAGATGCCACCGGGGCCACGCAAATCATTGCGACTGAACCGGGGGAATGGCGCCTGATAGATGCGTTGGCGGATGCGCCCGTCCCTGTGACCCAATTGGAAGATGACCGATTTCTGGCCAGCCATGCAGAATTCGAACGCTGGGCGGACGGGCGCAAACAACTGCGCATGGAATATTTCTATCGCGACATGCGCCGGAAAACGGGTTTGTTGATGGAAGACGGAAACCCTGTGGGCGGGAAATGGAATTTCGACCACGACAACCGCAAACCCGCAAAGGGCGATCTGTTTCGCGAAGGGCCGTTGCAACACGACCCCGATGAAATAACACAGCAGGTGTTGGCGTTGGTCGAACAGCACTTCGCGGATTCATTTGGTGATCTGGATCCATTCTGGTTTGCAACGGATCGGGCAGGGGCGCTGGCCAGTTTGGATCATTTCATTACGCACCATTTGGCGCAGTTCGGGGATTTTCAGGATGCCATGCTGGATGACGACAAATTCCTGCATCATTCCCTAGTGTCCTTCTACATCAACGCCGGTCTTTTGGGCCCGTTGGAAGTTTGCGAGGCTGTTGCAAAGGCCTATAACGATGGCAAGGCACCAATCAACGCTGCCGAAGGATACATCCGCCAGATCATTGGCTGGCGGGAATACATTCGCGGCATCTATTATCTGGAAGGGCGCGATTACACGCAGCGCAACGCGCTGGGCCACGACCGAAACCTGCCTGCCTTTTATTGGGGGGCGGAAACGCGGATGAATTGTGTGTCAAAGGCCGTGGGTCAAACCCAGACAGACGCCTACGCCCATCACATTCAACGGCTTATGGTGACCGGGAATTTTGGACTGTTGGCGGGGATTGACCCCCATCAACTGCATGAATGGTATCTGGCTGTGTACATGGATGCCTATGAATGGGTCGAAGCCCCCAATACCATCGGGATGAGCCAGTTCGCAGACGGCGGGATCGTTGCATCCAAACCCTATGTTTCTGGCGGGGCGTATATCAACCGAATGTCAGACCATTGCAAATCGTGCCACTATTCTGTCAGCCACAAAACCGGCGAAAAGGCGTGCCCGTTTAACCTGCTGTACTGGCATTTTCTGAACCGCCATCGTCAAAGGTTTGAGAAAAACCCCCGCATGGCGCAAATGTACCGGACTTGGGACAAGATGGATGAAGATCGGCGCACAACGGTTTTGGCTGACGCCGATGCCGTGCTGGCGCGGTTGGACAAGGGCGCGCTGATCTAAAGTTCCAGAACAACCCAATGGCGTGTGTTCGCAACCACGCGGGCACCATCGTTTTGCCGATCCGTCAGCGCGCCAAGTTCGTGTTTCGGGCATGCGATCAGCATTTCACCGCTTTGCATGAACGGGGCCACCAGATCATTTTTCGCGACCAGCTGGCACACGTCCCCTGCACTGGGAAAAGGGCGCAGGGCATCAAGGCCCGATTGATGTGGTTCTGTGTAGCGGTACGTTGTCGGTCGGTCGGCCGTATCGGACGCGACAATCGCATCTTCCATCGTTGAGACATCACATGACGCCACAAGCAACGCCCCGACAATCAGCAAAAGCCGCATCAAGAATTCCCCCAAAATCCCTGAAGGCATGCAACTGTATTCATTTGCAGGTGTAAATAAAAAACTTTGCCCTTAACGTCAAAAAGGGCCGCCTTTTGCAGTGAAAAGCGGCCCCTTTTTGCGATTTTCAGATGATCATTCCGTTGTGGCGGGTGCTGGCGTTGTGGTCGCAGTGTCCTGATCCAGTTCGCCTTCGTTCCATTGGCCGGATGCGACCGCACCGGATGCATAGCGCATGGTGCCTTCACCTTGGCGGCGCCCGGCTTGGAAGTTTCCTTCGTACACGTCACCGTTTGCATATGTTGCGACACCGGCGCCGTGGATTTCACCGTTCAGCCATTCGCCTTCGTATTTGAAGCCATCGCCCATGACGATTGTCCCGCGCCCGGACCGCTGTCCGTCCAGAAAGCCACCGGAATATTCGGTGCCATCGGCGTATTTCGCGGTGCCTTCGCCGTTGCGTTTTCCGTCAGACCAATTGCCTTCATAGCGATAGCTGTCGCCAAAGGTCATGATGCCAAAGCCTTCGTTTTTGGCATCTTTGAACATGCCTTCGTAGACTAGGCCGTTGGCATAGGTCGCTTTGCCTTCGCCATTGATCACCCCGGCGACCCACTGTCCTTCGTAGGTCGACCCATCTGTATAGGTGATTTTTCCCTGCCCATCGGCAAGGTCAGCCTTGAACATGCCTTCGTAGACCGAACCATCAGGATAGGTGACTTTGCCTTCGCCTTCGATGACGCCGTTGTTCCATTGTCCCACATAGACATAGCCGTCAGTGCCTGTGAATGTGCCCGTGCCATGGCGACGGTCGTCTGCAAACGATCCAACGTATGTGTCACCGTTCGAATAAGTGACTTGACCTTCGCCCTGCCGTTTTCCGGCCACCAGTGTGCCGGAATATACGTCACCATTGGCTTGGGTCAGTGTGCCTTGGCCCTGAATCTGGCCATCGGCCCATGCGCCGTCGTAAATCAGCCCATTGGGCATTTCCAAACGACCTTGGCCATCGCGTTTGTCAGCCAACAGCGATCCGACATAAACTGCCCCATCAGGATAGGTGATGGTGCCTTGCCCTTCTTTGACGCCGTTCATCCATTCGCCGTCATAAACATACCCACTGGCAGAGGTCAGAACCCCTGTGCCGTGGTGCATTGCGTCTTTGAATTCGCCTTCATAGGTGATGTCGTTGGCATAGCGCGCGACCCCGGTGCCGTTGATTTTTCCATCAACCCACGATCCTTCGTAGGTGCCACCGTCTGCATAGGTGATCTTGCCTTCGCCTTCGGGTTTGCCCGCTGCAAAGCTGCCTTCGTAGACTGATCCGTTGGGGAATGTCGCGACGCCCTGGCCACGGATTTCGCCGTCGACCCATTCGCCGGTGTATTCATACCCGTTGGGCAGGCGATAGGTGCCCGTGCCGTGCTGCACGCCGTTGCGGAAAGTGCCTTCGTAAAAACCGCCATCTTCATATTGTTTTGTCTGAACAGATGACGTTTGCGCCACTGCCCCGGATGCCGCAACAAGTGCTGCTGCCAAAACCATCCCAATCTTATATGTCGTTGGCATTATGGTTGGTCCTCCACAGATTCTATTCCCCCAGACCAATTGGTAGTCGTTGATGATGCATCGGGCAACGATTTATCGCGGGACGCGAAAGGACAGACGCTGAAATACACTTGATCCGGCAAAGGTTGGCGGCGTTTGGTGATGGCCCCCGAATGCGTTACGGTCCACGTCAGGAAAGGGGAAATCCGTGCCACAAAACAAGACAAGTCCAACCCCCGCTTCGCCGATGGCCTTTATCGATGCTGTCGAACACAAGACGCGCAAGGCCGATGCGTTGGTTCTGGACCAGATGTTTCGCGACATTACAGGGTGGCAACCACGCATGTGGGGACCGACAATTATTGGGTACGGATCCTATCATTATGTGTATGACAGCGGACGCGAAGGGGATTATCTGGCGACCGGGTTCAGCCCCCGAAAAGCCAGTCAATCCATTTACGTCATGCCCGGCTATCAGGATTTTTCTGAACCTTTGTCCCGTCTGGGAAAGCACAAGAAGGGGGCCGCCTGTCTTTACATCAACAAATTGTCCGACATCGATCTTAATGTGCTGCGCGAAATCGTGACGCTTGGGCTGGACAAGCTGAAATCAAACTATCCTGTCGCTGCGACCTAGCCGGTTCTGGACTTCGGCGCACCCCTGTGACATCTGCCTTTCGTTGATCGGAGTAAGTCATGACCACCACACGTTTCGCGCCATCGCCCACGGGCTTTATCCACGTTGGAAACCTGCGCACCGCGCTGTTCAATTATCTGATCACGCGCAAGGCGGGTGGAACGTTTATCTTGCGGATCGATGACACCGATCCAGAACGGTCCAAAGAAGAATATGTCGATGCGATCAAAGAAGATCTGGAATGGCTGGGCCTGACATGGGACCGGGTCGAACGCCAATCTGATCGTCTGGAACGCTATGCCGAAGTGGCCGATCAGCTGCGCGAAATGGGCAAATTCTATGAAGCGTGGGAAACCCCGACCGAACTTGACCTGAAACGTAAGAAACAACTGAACATGGGCAAACCACCCGTGTATGATCGCGCCGCACTGAACCTGACGGATGACCAGAAAACAGCATTGCGCGCGGATCGTGGCAACGGGGTCTGGCGTTACAAGCTGGATCAGACCCGCATCACATGGGAAGACATGATCCTGAAAGATATGTCGATTGATGCGGCGTCGGTGTCTGATCCTGTTTTGATCCGGCAGGATGGTCAAGTGTTGTATACATTGGCGTCAATTTGCGACGACACCGACATGGGCGTAACCCACGTGGTGCGCGGATCAGACCATGTGACGAATACGGCGACCCAAATTCAAATGATCGAAGCCATTGGCGGCACCGTTCCGACATTTGCGCACCATTCCCTGTTGACCGGCCCACAGGGTGAAGCGCTGTCAAAACGTTTGGGGACACTGGCCTTGCGTGATCTGCGTGATCAGGGTGTCCAGCCCATGGCGCTGCTGTCTTTGATGGCGCGGGTTGGATCGTCAGAACCCGTCGAACTGCGGACTTCGATGGATGAACTGGTGGATGGGTTCGACATTTCGAAATTCGGGGCCGCCCCCACCAAGTTCGATGTGCAGGATGTGTTCCCACTAACCGCGCGGCACTTGCAGTCCCTGCCACTGGATGCTGTGGCCGATCACGTGTCTGCGCTGGGCATTTCAGATGATCAGGCCGCGGCATTCTGGACTGTCACCCGCGATAACATCACGACGCTTGCCGATCTGAAAGGCTGGGCGGACCTGATCCGCAACGGCGCAGATCCCGTTGTGGATGCAGAAGATGCGGATTTCGTTGCCGAAGCGATGGCGATGTTGCCCGATGGACCCTTTGATGACGAAACATGGGGGTCATGGACAAAAGAGGTGAAAGCCGCCACGGGCCGCAAAGGGCGCGGTTTGTTCATGCCTTTGCGCAAAGCGCTTACTGGTATGGATCATGGGCCTGATATGGGCAAGCTGCTTCCGTTGTTGCAAAATATCCGCCGGTGACCGACGGTGGGGGTTACCCCCACTGCGCCAATCGCTGTTGACCGTAAGGTGGGTGAAGCCCACCGCACCTTGCCGCAAAGGTTGATATTCCATGTCTAATCAAGCCAAGTTTTTGGAAGGCAACCTGTTCAAGCATATCAGCGTGATGTCGTTCACGGCCTCTGTCGGGTTGATGGCGGTGTTCATGGTCGACCTGGTCGATATGATCTTCATCGCTATGCTGGGCAATGCCGCCCTTGCGGCGGCCGTTGGTTATGCCGGGGCCATTTTGTTTTTCACCACATCCTTTGGGATCGGCATGGCAATCGCCGCTGGTGCAATGGTCGCGCGTGCTTTGGGTGAAGGCGACGAAGATCTTGCAAGGGAACGCAGCACCACGGCGCTGATTTACGGGGTTTTGTTCGGCATCGTCTTTTCCGCTTTGGTCTGGATCAATATCCCGACGCTGGCGGCATTGATGGGGGCAAGTGGGGAAACCCTTGAACTGGCAACAGGCTATTTGCGGATCATCGTTCCGTCGCTGCCTCTGTTGTTGATCGGCATGACCGGGGGCGCGATTTTGCGCGCCCATGGCGACGCGCGCAGGTCAATGTTTGCCACGGTCGCAGGGGGCGCGGTGAATGCGATTTTGGACCCGATTCTGATTTTCGGATTGGATTTGGAATTGACGGGGGCTGCGCTTGCATCCGTGGCCGCCCGGGTCGCCATTGCCTTGGTCGCGTTGGTCCCGATCATTCGCCACCATGGCGGCTTTGTGCGCCCCACGCCGCAGCATTTGGCGCGTGACTTCAGACCTTTGGCAACCATTGCCGTCCCCGCAATCCTCACACAGTTGGCAACCCCGATCGGTCAGGCCTATGTCACCCGCACAATGGCCGAATTTGGTGAAGCAGCCGTGGCCGGGATGGCAATGGTTGGGCGGATCACACCGGTTGCGTTCGGAATTTTGTTCGCCCTTTCGGGTGCGATTGGCCCGATCATTGGGCAAAACTACGGGGCACAGAAGATGGACCGGGTCGAACGGACCTATCGCGATGGTCTTGTGTTCACGGTGCTTGTGGTCGTGACGGTTTCTGCGCTGTTGTTTTTGCTGCGCGCACCGCTTGCCGACTTGTTTCAGGCCGAAGGGCTGGCCCGTGAACTGGTCTATCTGTTCTGCGGTCCGCTTGCGCTTGTGTTTTTCTTTAACGGGCAAATCTTTGTGTCAAACGCGGCCTTCAACAATCTGGGCCACCCATTTTATTCCACATGGATCAATTGGGGGCGCCATACGCTGGGCACCGTGACGTTCGTATGGCTATTGTCCGGGTCGTTTGGGCCACAGGGTGTTTTGATCGGGCAGGCGATGGGCGGCGTTGTCTTCGGCCTGATTGCGTGGTGGTTGACGGTTCGTGTCATTCGCAATGCGTCTGTGTCCGCGCGCCCGCAGAATGATCCATTCCAGCGCGAAGCGCGTCTGCACAGCCTGTTCAATCTGCGCAAATAGGGCCAAAGCCCCGGGTCACAGTTCTGGGAAGAAACACTGCGCTAAGTGCAATCTTCATTCCTTGGCCCGCAGAACCTGTGCGGGTCGCGCCGCCAATGGTCGTGCTGCAAAGACCAGATTTGCGAACAACGTGGCAAGAACGCCGCCGCTGATGATCGCTATTGCGTTTGGCCAGATGACGGAAAATTCTGTTTCCAACACAAATGTACAGACTGCCCAACCCCCAACGCATCCGGCGGCCAGGGCCACGCTGCCCGCAGCCAGACCCAGCAGGCCAGAACGTAACGCGAATGATCGCAACAGCGCGCCGCGTGATGCACCCAGGGTTTTCAGAATGGCCGCCTCATACGTGCGGGCCGCAATGCCAGACGCCGCTGCCCCCATAAGAACCAGAAACCCGGTGATCAACGTGGCCAGCGCGCCATAAGACGTGGCGGTCGCCAAAGACCCCAAAACAGATGCGACCCGGTCAATCGCATCGCGTACGCGGATCGCTGTGATGTTCGGATAAGCGGCGGCCAAATCGCGCAGGATCGCCGCTTCGGATGCTTCGTCGGCATAGACGGTTGCAATGTGGCTGTGTGGTGCCCCCGCCAACGCGCTGGGGTTCATGGAAAGGATGAATCCGATCCCGGCGGTGGAAAAATCAACTTCGCGCAGGCTTGTGATGGTTCCGGTGATGTCGCGGCCCAAGATGTTGACCGTCAGGCTGTCGCCCAGCGTCAAACCCATTTCTTCGGCTTCTTCGGCAGCAAAGCTGATTTGTGGCGGCCCACTGTAATCGGCGGCCCACCACAGGCCATCGGTGATTGTGGTGCCATCAGGCGGGGTTGCGGCATAGGTGACGCCCCGGTCGCCTTCCAAGACCCAATGATCCCCTGCGACATCGCGGGCGGGTTGATCATTGATGTGGGTGATGATCCCCCGCAACATGGGCGCGGTTTCAACACGCTGGACCGTTGGATCATCGTCCAGTCTTGCAGAAAACCCGGGCAATTGATCGCTTTGGATATCGACAAAGAAATAGCTGGGGGCAATGTCAGGCAGATTGCCCTGAATGCTGTTGCGCAGATTGCCGTCGATTTGGCCCACGGCGGCCAGAACCGACAATCCAAGCCCCAATGACAACACGACAGAGGTCGCTTCTTCGCGGGGACCCGCAATGCTGGCCAAGGCCAGACGCATCGGTATGCGCCCCTGCAACATCTTTGAAGGGGCAACGATTTTGGCGATCTGCCGGGTCAATATCGCCGCCAGAACCAGCAAAACCAACGCAAACCCAATGCCGCCAGCCACCCAAAGGGTCAGGGTTGGACTGCCCGAAAAGATCGCAGCGCTGCCGACCAACGCGGACAAAGATGCCAAAAGGGCGACCAGGTAAATGGGACGTGGCAACACCGGACCCGACGCCAGCGCATCGCGAAACAAAGACGCCGCCCGAATGTTGTCGGCCTTTGCCAAGGGCCAAAGCGTGAACAGGAACGCGGCAAGAACCCCGTAAACCGCAGCCTCTGCCAATGGGGCGGGGTAAACCGAAACGGCTGCGGGAACGGGAAGATTTGCCTGCAAGACAGGCGCAAGGGCAATTGGGATCACGGCCCCGATCATCAGCCCCAGACCAATTGCAATGACACTTAGCACGCCGACTTGCAGAAAATAGATCTGAAAAATCGTGGACCGTCCGGCGCCCAGTGTTTTAAGCGTCGCAATCACATTCGTTTTGCGCGCCAGAAACGCCCTGACGGCGGATGCAACCCCAACACCACCCACGGCCAGCCCTGACAGGCCGACCAAGACCAGAAACCCGCCCAGACGGTCTACGAATTCGCTGACCCCCGGCGCACCATTGCGGGCATCCTGCCACCGTGCGCCAGATTGGGCGAAATCGTCATCGACCTGTGCTTCCAGCGCGGAAAGATCCGCGTTTGGATCAAACATCATCCTGTATTTTGTGGAAAACAGTGTTCCCGGGGCCAAAAGACCGGACCCGTCAAGACCGTCAAGCGCCACCATCGTGCGTGGTCCCAACCCAAACGCACCGACGTTATCGGGTTCGGAAATCAGTTCCGCCATCAGTACAAAGGTTTGGGTTCCCAACCGAAACGTATCGCCCACATTCAGCGCCAGACGGTCCATCAAAAGACGGTCCATCACCGCACCGGGCGTGCCATCCGCGCCACCAAGTGCCAGTTCCAACGAAATCATCGGGTCCAGTTCGACAGACCCGACCAATGGATAGGCCGCATCAACCGCTTTGACCTGCGTCAGTCCACGTTCTGCGCCCGAAGGACGGTCAACCACGACCATAGATCGGAAGTCTGCGATTTCCGAAACCGCGCTGGTGTTTTCGGCCAGCCATGCCTGTTCGCGGTCATTGGCAAACCGATAGGTGAATTCCAGTTCAGCCTGTCCCCCCAACAACCGTGCGCCATTTTCCGACAGCCCCGCTTCGATCGCGGATCGCACAGACCCGACAGCCGCAATTGCCGCAACACCCAACGCAAGGCACGCAATAAAGATACGAAACCCGCGCAGCCCATTGCGAAAGCCCGCCCGAAGTTCGCGCACCGCAATGCGCACAGACACCGAAAGGTTCATTGGGGCGCAGCCTTTGCGATCTGCCCGTCGAACAATTCGATCACGCTGTCACAGCGGTCTGCCAGTGCCATCGCATGGGTCACCAAAATCAATGTCGCGCCGGAGTTTTGTTGCAGTTCAAACAACAGGTCCATGATTTTTGCGCCATTGGCGGCATCCAGATTTCCTGTTGGTTCATCCGCCAGCAAGATGTCTGGCTTTGGTGCCATGGCCCGGGCCAACGCGACCCTTTGTTGTTCGCCCCCTGACATTTGTGCGGGGTAGTGACCTGACCTGTGGCCCAGCCCAACCGCGTCCAGTTCGCGGCGCGCGGCGTCAAACGCATCTGCCCGCCCGGCCAATTCCAACGGCGTGGCCACGTTTTCCAGTGCCGTCATGGTTGGGATCAGGTGAAAGGACTGGAAGACAACGCCCATATGGTCGCGCCGAAATCGTGCCATCCGATCTTCGTCAAGCTGGGTGATGTCGGTGTCCAGCACCGTCACTGTGCCGCCCGTGGCCCGTTCCAGACCACCCATCACCATCAATAGCGATGATTTTCCGGACCCCGACGGGCCAATCAGGCCAACACTGGTCCCTTTTTCGACGCGAAGGTCGATGGATTTCAGGATATCGACAGGCCCTGCATTGCCATTCAGCGAAAGCGATACTTTATCTAGGTGTAGAACGGGTTGTGTGGGAGACACGGATGAAACGCCTTCTTTGCTATGGAATGCGATATGGGGCCCGTGGCTGGGTCTGCAATGTGTGCAGCATCATTTTTGCGGTTTGGGCTGGTACAGCCGTGGCGGACCAAAAGGTCATCATCGGGTTCGGGGACAGTCTGACCCAAGGATATGGTCTGCCCGCCGAACAGGGGTTTGTGCCCCAAATGCAGGATTGGCTGACGGATCAGGGCGCATCCGTTCGAATGATCAACGCCGGTGTGTCAGGGGACACGACCGCAGGCGGTAAGGCCAGAATTGACTGGACGCTTGCCGAACCTGCGGATGCCATCTTGATCGCACTGGGTGGCAATGATTTGTTGCGGGGCCTGCCGCCAGAGGCCGCCCGTGACAATCTGGACCACATCGTCAAAGCTGCGGCTGACAAGGGGCTGGATATCCTTCTGATCGGGATGCAGGCACCGGGAAACTATGGGCCAGAATACAAGAAAGCCTTTGACCAGATTTATCCAGATTTGGCCGACCAGTATGGTGCGGTGTTGTACCCTTCATTCTTTGCGGCATTCGGCGATCAGGCCAATCGCCCGGCGGAATTGTCCCAATACCTTCAGGCCGACGGGATACACCCGAACGCTGACGGCGTTGCCCGGATCGTGGGCGACATGGGGCCATACGTTCTGGATCTGATCGACTGATGCCGGGCCGGTTCTTTTTGGAACGGGATTTGGCGCAGGTGATTTCGTTTTTTCCGGGCCAAGGGTTCAATGGACCCTACGCCCCACGCCGCAACATCGCGCCCGGGCAAGACATTTTGGTCGCCACGTCCGACGGGGTTTCCCTGATGCGGTGGGGGATCATTCCCGTGGGCCGAAAAAACGCGCGGGGACGGCCGGTGATGGAAACGATCATCAATGCGCGGTCTGAAACGGTTTTTGATAAATCCGCCTTCGATGGAGTGGGGCGCTGTATCGTACCAGCCGATGGGTGGTACGAATGGACCGGGGAAACCCGACGCAAGACTGCATGGGCCATCCGCCCCAATGATGGCGGTCTGTTGTTTTTCGCTGCCATCTACGATGTCTGGTCCGGACCGGGTGGATTGAAGGTCCCGCAAGTTGCGACCGTGACCTGTGAGCCAAATGCCGACGTCAAAGATGTGCATCACCGAATGGGTGTTCTTTTGCACCGCGACCACATTCCCGATTGGTTGGGCCCGGACACGGAAAAGGCCGCACAGTTAATGCGGCCTTGGCCTGATGGCAGACTGACGGTGTCGCCCGCAGGTGACGTTGATTGGACTGCGCCCTAACTGTCCGCTTCTTTCTGGCGGATGTCATCGATGGAATAACTTTGCGATATTTCACCGTCCAGCCCGGCTTCGAATGCAGGGTCTTGCAGCAGGCATCCGATGCTGCACAATTGGCTGGCGATCATGTCCTGACTGTCGATGTACCACATGCGACCGCCCGGGGTGGCCACGTAGCCATCAATGCCTTCTTCTTCATCGCCTTCCATATCCGCGGACGACGGCCATTCCGAAAATGCATCGGGGGTAAACGCACCATGGGTGTGATAGCTTGCGAAAATATCAAGGTTTTCTGGGGGTTCATTCGCAAGACAGCTGTCTTGGCGGCCCTTTTTCGCGGGCGTTGCAACCAGATTTCCATCGGCATCAAAACCGACGTATCCGCAATATTCCCGATTGTTCTTAAACGACAACGCGTTCACTTGGTTCAGGATTTGTTTCATGAACTGAACTTCGGCGTTGTCTTGGGCGGCGGCCCCGTGGGCCAAAACCGCCAATCCCGCAGCAATAGCGAGTGCTGAAAGGCGCATAAAGAAATCTCCCCGATATGGGGCCTGTATGCGCCCCTGAATTATGCCAGTTCCAGATTCATCGCGGACTCGCGACCATTCCGACCTGTTTCCAATTCGTAGCTGACTTTTTGATTGTCTTTCAACCCTGTCAAACCAGCGGCTTGAACGGCGGTGATGTGAACGAACACGTCGCTGCCGCCTGCATCAGGTTGAATAAAGCCGTAGCCTTTGTCGGTGTTGAACCATTTTACGGTGCCTGTGGCCATCCGTCTGTCTCCTAATATTCTGTCACCCGCGGTGGTGCGGTGACCCGGCGTCTGCGTGGCGGTGTTAGTGCCAGGCCGTGATAGTATCGGAGGGCAGAGTAACAAAGCGGTAACGGTCGCTGAGGCTGCATATGGGGCAGAGGGGGTGGTTTGGCAAGGGTTTGATTGGTGAGAGTGCGGGAAAGGGGATGTTGCCCCTTCAAACACGGCTTGTGCGAACGCCCAACCGATTGGCCCTATTCCAGCATTCATCGGGATGTGAAATTGGGGAAGGTTGATCTAGAATGGGTTGGATTAAGCGAAGAGCTAGAGGTCGGATAACCGTAGGGTTTGCACTACGCACCACTCTGAAACTCACATT
>JAHDBC010000029.1:15208-29105 GCA_020630595.1 Planktomarina sp. | reverse complement strand
AGTTGTCACCTTCGGCTCGCGGGTTCGCAAAACGGATATCCCGTTCTGGCGTATCAAACGGCCTACACTGCGATGACCGAGGTCTAGGCCGATCCCGCACCCAGAACCCGTGGGGGGCGGCGCCAATTTGTTTTCCTGATTTTAAGGTTTTGCAGCGCACAAACACGTTCCTGCGATGGGCCGCAAAGATGATGAACGCGGCCAGTTGCAATGCACAACTGACGGGGACACACTCTGCAATTATGAATGACAAAAACCTTGGACGCCCCGAATTGGTGGCAGCGCGCAGATCGGGGCGGTTCTTTATCGCGTCGGTGTTCATATTTTCCAGTGTCGTGAACCTGCTGTATCTGACGGGCCCCCTGTTTATGCTTCAGGTGTATGATCGCGTTCTTGGGTCCCGTTCCGAAGAAACACTTGCAGCCCTTTTTTTGCTGGTGGGGGCCTTGTACGCCGTGATGGCGGTATTGGATTTTGCGCGGGGCAGAATTCTGTCGCGCCTTGGGGCGCGGTTTCAAAACGCGCTGGACGAACGAGTCTTTCACGCCACGTTGCGCCGCGGTCTGCAACCGTCGGAACGGGGCACACCCGCCAATGGAATGCGTGATCTTGAAACCATTCAGGGTGTTTTGGCATCGCCGGGAACCATGGCGATTTTCGACCTGCCATGGGCCCCAATATTTTTTGCGGCCTTGTTTATCTTTCATCCCCTTCTGGGGTGGCTTGGGCTTGTGGGTGCCGTGACGCTGATTGTTTTGGCGCTGCTCAATCAGGTGCTGACACAAAGCAGGGTTCTGCAGGCGCAAGATGCATCAGCACAGGCGAACGGGTTCGCCGAACAAACGCGACAAAGCGCAGAACTTGTGCGGGCGCAGGGGATGGTTTCATCGCTTTCGTCGCGTTGGCTGGGCCTGCGACAGGGGGCACAAAGCAGCACGATGCGCGCCAGCGATGTCAGTGGTGCGGTGACATCCATCACCAAATCCTTCCGGCTGTTCTTACAGTCTGCGATGCTTGCGCTGGGTGCCTGGATCGTTTTGCAGGGCGAAATGACCGCGGGTGCAATGATCGCTGCCTCGATCCTGCTGGGCCGTGGTTTGGCACCCATAGAACAATCTTTGGGGCAGTGGCCGATGATCCAGCGCGCCCGTGCGGGCTGGAAAGGGTTGATCGATCTTCTGGCGTCCACACCCCCCGATGTTGAACAGACCCAGTTGCCACGGCCAAAGGCGAAACTTCAGGTCAAAGACCTGTCTGTCGTGCCCCCGGGAAGTCGCATTCCAAATTTGCGCGATGTCAGTTTTGTCGTCGAACCCGGAACAGCATTGGGTGTGATTGGCAAATCCGGGTCTGGCAAATCCACACTTGCGCGCGCATTGGTCGGATTGTGGCAACCCGTTTTGGGTGAAATTCGCCTGGATGCGGCGCGGCTGGATCAATACGGGTCAGAAACACTGGGCCAATACATCGGATATCTGCCACAGAACGTCGTGCTTTTCCCCGGAACTGTGGCCGAAAACATCGCGCGCATGTCGCTGACCCCCGATGACGCAGAGGTGGTGCAGGCCGCAAAAATTGCGCAAGCCCATGAACTGATCCTGTCTTTGCCGCAGGGGTACGATACGATCATCGAAGGCGGATCAATCCAGTTGTCTGGCGGGCAACGCCAAAGACTTGCTTTGGCCCGTGCCATCTACGGCGGACCGGAACTTTTGATACTGGATGAACCGAACTCAGCCCTTGATGAAGACGGTTCCCGTGCATTGGGCCTTGCGATCCGTGCAATGAAGGATGCGGGTAAATCCGTGATCATCATGACCCACCGCCCCACGGCCATTGCGGAATGCGACAATCTGCTGGTTGTCGATCAGGGCACGACCCGCGCGTTTGGCCCGCGTGATCAGGTGCTGAACGCGCTTGTCGCCAACGCAAAGGCCGTGTCCCAGACGATTTCTGACCCGTCAAAGGACGCCACACCATGACAGTTCAATCCAATCAGTGGTCTGCACGCAGATATATGAGCCTTGGGTTTGCCACTTTGGCGGGTCTGATCATCGTCATCTATGTTTGGGGTGTGCAGGCCCAAATCGCCGGCGCCATCGTGGCAACCGGTCGTGTTGACGTCGAATCCAATCAACAGGTTGTGCAGCATCCGGGCGGTGGTGTGGTTGGCGAAATCCTGGCCCGCGACGGCGATGCCGTGACCGCCGGACAGGTGGTGTTACGCCTTGATGGGACGTTCTTGCAGTCTGAACTTTCCATCATCGAAGGCCAACTGCGCGATCTTTGGGCCCGCGAAGCACGCCTGATTGCGGAACGCGACGGTGCCAATCGCATGACACTGCCCGATCCGCTGCGCGGTGATCCAGCGGGCGAACAATTGTTTGACGGGCAATCACAACTTTTCCTTGCGCGCCGGGACAGCGTCGCCGCTGAAATCAGCCAAATTGATCAACAGGCCCGTCAGTTGGACGACCAGATCATCGGGCTGCAGGCGGAACTGGATGCGTTGATCATTCAACAGGACCTGATCGAACAGGAATTGTCCGCCAGCGAATCCCTTCTTGAAAAAGGGTTGATCCAAACCCGTCAGGTTCTGACGATCCGGCGCAATCAAGCCCAGATCAAAGGCACGATTGGGCGTCGCCAAGCCGATATCGCACAGTTGCGGGGCCAGATCACCGCAATGGAAACCGCGAAATTGCGCCTTGCCACATCGCAGCGTGAACAGGCGATCGCCACTTTGCGCGAACTGACATTCCGGGAGGCCGAATTGGTGGAACGGCGGCTGTCTTTGCTTGAAAGGCGCAAACGCCTTGATATCCGCGCGCCTGTGTCGGGTGTGGTGTTCGGGTCGACCATCTTTGCGGTTCAGTCCGTCATACAACCTGCCGAAACGATCATGTCGATCATTCCTTCGGATCAACCGTTGATCGTCGATGCGCGCATCGAAACGACAGATGTTGACCAAATTCAATTGGGTCAACGGGCCACGCTGCGGTTCGCGGCGTTTGATCAACGACGCACCCCCGAAGTGTTTGGCTATGTGACACATCTTTCGGCCACAGCGTTGCAGGATCCGGCGACCGGGCAAACCTATTACGAAGTGCAGCTGATCCCCAATGCCGATGATCTGAAAACACTTGGCGGTCAGGTTCTGGTCCCCGGCATGCCCGTTGATGCATTCATCCAAACAGGACAGCGGTCCCCGTTGACTTATCTGGCAAAGCCGCTGACGGATTATTTTGTCAAAGCGTTCCGGGAAGATTAACCGTGCAGGCACATTTGGATGTCTGGCGACCGCTTGAACCAGAAAGGTCGGCCTGCGCAATCCAAACGCCGCACCGCTGATCCGCAAAGCCCGGCCACCCCGTTCTAAAGTGTGTTGCCTTTGCGCCTTGGCCGTTCCACTGTCGCGCCCAAGTTCGGGAAAGGGGTGGCAATGTCACAGGACATCAAGCGTATTCGGCGCACATGGGCGAAAGCGGCCAGTGATCCGGTTTCCATGACCCGGTATTTTTACACGCGTCTGTTTGAAATCGCCCCGGATGTCGAACCGTTGTTCAAATCGGATATGGATGCGCAGGGCCAGAAACTGGCGGAAACGCTTGCCTTTGTGGTCGATCATATCGACGATCCTGAAACGCTTTTGCCGGCGGCGCGGGATCTTGCGATCCGCCATGTGTCTTACGGTGCGCAGGCCCCCCATTACGATGCCGTGGGGGCCGCATTGCTGCAAACCTTTCAGGATTTGCTGGGTGACGCCTTTACCGCAGACGATCATGGCGCGTGGGCTTCGGCCTATGGCGGGCTGGCGGATCACATGATTGCATCGGCAGGCTATACCAAAGGATAGTCAGGCTATCCCCATGCATCCGTGAACCTGTTGGGCCGCCTTGGTATCATTGGGCACCCACACAGGATAAGACGATGAAAATCGAAACCTTTCAGACGCCCGATCCTGCGGCGTTCGTTGATATGTTGCAGGGGCTGGAAGATGCGCCTGATTTTGTTGCCGTTCACACGTCTTGTGATGCGGATACATCCGGAATTGCTGCCGCGTTGAAGGGTATGACCGCCCTGCACGGTGGCACATCGTGCCGCGGGATCATGACCCAAAACGGCCACCAGACAGACGCAGGCACCGGTTTAGGCGCGTTTTGCATTTTCGATCCCGACGGCGATTACGGCACAGGCCGCGCCGATTTCGCCGATGGCGCGCGCGCTGCGGGGGCTGGTGCCACCCAAGCGGCGCTGGATGCTGCCGATCGTGCAGGCGAAGCCCCGGATCTGATCTGGATTTCCGTCACCCCCGGACAGGAAGAAGACGTGATCGCAGGGGTTCAGGATGTTGTTGGCACGGGCGTTCCCGTCTTGGGGGGCAGTGCGGCAGACAACGATATTTCCGGGGCATGGCATGTGTTTGACGCCACCGGGCGCAGCGATGCGGGCGTTGTCGTCAGTGTCCTGTTTCCCAGCACCAAAGTGTCTTTCGCTTATCAGAATGGATACGTGCCGACCCCGACGACAGGCGTCGTCACCAAGGTTGACGGGCGCCGGGTTTTGGAAATTGACAATCGCCCGGCAGCACAGGTCTATGCGGAATGGACCGGGCGGGTGGTGCCGGACACAGGATCGGAAAACATCCTGTCCGATGCCACATTTGCCCCGTTGGGCCGCGATGCGTTTACGTTGAAAGGGGTGCCCTATTTCCTGCTGGCCCATCCCAGCGGGTTGGACAGCGCAGGGGGGTTGGACATGTTCGCAAGCATCCGCGAAGGCGAAACCCTGACGCTGATGCATGGCGATGCGAATGAATTGGCCGCACGTGCCGGGCGCGTTGTGGCGCAGGCCAGTGCCATTGCCCCACAGGCAGCCGGTGCCTTGGTCGTGTTTTGTGGCGGGTGCATGTTGGGCGTGCAAGACAAGATGGACCGGGTGGTCGATGGGGTGCGTGCCGCCCTGCCCGATCTGCCGTTTCTGGGCACCTTCACATTTGGCGAACAAGGGCCGCTAAGGGGTCAGGGAAACCGACATGGCAATTTGATGGTGTCTGCCATAGTGTTCGAGGCATAGCAAAAACCAACGCAGGCCCATGGCAGAAAACGAACGGCTGAGAGAAGCGCTTTTGGAAGTCGAAGCGCTGCGGGATCGCGAAAGCCGCCTGTTGGCCGAAGGCAACGTGGCTGTCGCACTGCTAAGCGCGCTTAGTCAGGCAGAACATCGTGCCGCCGCGATGGCGCTTTTGGTGGACCACGCGCGGGATTTGATCGGCGCGGATTGGGGCACCGTCGTTGCGAAAGATCCGGCTGGTTGGCGCGATGTTGTCGCCGATGTCACGGTGTCTGCGCCTGCGGTGAATGTGTTTTCAAAGGCGCGCAATCTGGTCGATACACGATCATCGGCCGGGTGGGATGCGTTTCAGGCCATGGCCCCTGCCCCGGTCATCAGCGTTCTAACCGTGCCGCTGGCGAATGCGGCGCTGGTTCTGACGGGCCAATCAAAGGCGCAGTTTTCATCGCAAAACCTGAACAGCCTGAAACGTCTGGTCGCCCTGTCCGAAGGGGCGTTGGGGTCTGTGGATGTGCGCCAAAACCACAGCCTTTTGGCGGCGGTCATTGCCGGGTCATCATCCGGGTTTGCGATTGCGGATGCATCGCACGACGACCAGCCGCTGATTTTCGTGAACGCGGCGTTCGAAGACCTGTCTGGATATGCCGCGTCCGAAGTCATTGGCCGCAATTGCCGGTTTTTGAACGACGAACCAGATGACAGTGCGGAACTGGCCCGGTTGCGCAAAGCCGTGCAAACCTGCACGGGGGGCCGGTTTTTGTTGCGCAACAAGCGCAAGTCAGGCGAACGGTTCTGGAATGATTTGACCTTGTTCCCGGTTCAGGATGCAGCCGGAACCGTGACCCATCTGGTGGCCACACAAACCGATGCCACCATGCGCGTGATGGCGGAAACCGACCGCGATGCCGTGCGTCAACGCATGGATCACGCGCTGTCGCACACCCGGGATGCGTTTGTGCTGTTGGATCACCGCATGCAGGTGCAATTCGCAAACGATGCAACGCGCGATCTGTTCCCGGCCCGGGGGCTGGATTGGCGGGTGGATACGGGCTTTGGCGAAAACTGGGCGGGCTATGTGCAGACCGTTCCCAAAAGCATGCGCCCCACGGACCCCGCATTTCTGGTGCCGGATCTGGAAGCCATCGCCCGTCAGCGCGCCGGTGTCGAAGTGCCGATGCCCGACGGGCGCATCATGCTGGTGCGCGGCAACACGACCGAACTGGGTGGCATCGTGGTTTCGGCCACCGATGTGACCGCATTGAAAACCGCAGAACGTCAAACCCGCCAGCGCACTGCGGCGATCGACAACGCAAAAGACGGGATCGGGATTTCCGATGCCGCCGGGCGCATGATTTACGCCAACCCGTCGTTGGCCGCGCTGTTGGGGGCACAAGACCCCGATGATGTGCTGGGCTTGAATTGGCAAAGCCGATACAAACCGGGGGCAACGGATGGCATCAAATCTGCCTTGCAGGCCGATGGCACGGGCCGCGCCCTGTGTGAAACGCGCACGGATCCTGTACAGTTTCACGATGTGTCTGTCACCGTGATCGACAGGGGCGGCACGATCCTTGTTGTGCAGGATGTGACCCAACGCATCGAAGATCAGGCCCGGCAGGTTGCAGCGGAAAAGGCCTTGGAACAGGCCCGCCAACGCGAAGTGGTTTCTGATCTGGCGGCCGGGATCGCCCATGATTTCAACAATATCCTGTCTGTGATCAACGGATCGGCGGTGTTGCTGTCATCTGAACCGGGATTGACCGCAGATATGGCGCAGCATCTGGATCGTATCGCAAAGGCGGGCAAAAGCGCGTCAAAGCTGGTCAATCACATGCTGGATTTGGGGCGCACGGATGCCGAAGATGGCATGTTCGATCTGAAATGGGCCATGGACGAAGCGATGTCGCTGGCACAGGCGTCTGTTGGTGGCGCAACGCAGCTGACCCACCGCACAGCCCGGGCGGGGTTTCCGGCCTTTGGCGCGCCCAACGATGTGGTGCAGGCGCTGATCAATCTTGTGATCAATGCCAATGACGCCTTGAACGGTGAACCGGGGCGGATTGATGTATCACTGGATCCGGTGGTTCTGCCCCCCGCTGATTGCGATGTCGGCCAGCTTGACGCCGATCAGACCTATGCCCGGTTCCGGGTGCGTGACACCGGAAGTGGCATTCCCGATGCGGTCCGCGAACATATGTTTGACCCGCATTTTTCGACCAAGGGCGCAAAGGGCAGCGGGGTCGGACTGTCCAACATTGCATCCGTGCTGAACCGGATTGGCGGGGCCGTTGCAGTCAGCAGCGTGTTGGGACAGGGCACAACCATCGATCTGTATTGGCCCCTGTCCCCGGATGATCCCGGTTTGCCGGACCCGGTGGCGGATGTTTCGCTGGCCGGTCAGATGATCCTTGTGGTGGATGATGACCGTGCGGTGACCGATGTCTTGCAAACCTATCTGGAACGATTGGGCGCAGAGGTCGCCGTATGTCATGATCCCGCCATCGCGCTGGAAGCCGTGACCGAAGACCCCGATGATTGGACCGCGCTGATCACGGATTACGATATGCCCGGCCTGTCTGGCGGGGATCTGGTGGCGGCTGTGCGGGATGTGACCACACAATTGCCCATTTTTGTTGTCACAGCTTTGGCGCGTCGCTTGGCGGATCATCGCATTACACGTGACACCGTGAACGGTGTATTTGCAAAACCGTTGAATCTGTCCAAACTTGCGCAGGCAATGGCACAGTCACTGGCACGGGGGCAAAACCGCGATGAAGATACTTCTGGCTGACGATCACGAATTGGTGCGCGACACGATCGCCGCTTTTCTGGAACGCGAAGCGGATATGGATTTGACGACCTGTCAGGATGTGGCGGGGGCCTGTGCCGTGCTGGATGCGGACGGGCCCGTTGATCTGGTGCTGTTGGATTATTCCATGCCCGGAATGAATGGGCTGGATGGATTGAAAACCATTCTGGACAAGAATGACGGCAATCCGGTTGCGATCATGTCCGGCACCGCCAGCAAAAGCGTTGCACAGGATGCGCTGGATCAGGGCGCCATTGGATTTTTGCCCAAAACAATGGGCGCGAAATCATTGGTCAACGCGGTGCGGTTCATGGCGTCGGGGGAAACATTCGTGCCAGTGGCATTCATGACGGCCGAAGACACCGAAGAAATCAACCCGCTTGCCCAAAACCTGACCCAGCGCGAGCTAGAGGTGCTGGGCGGTCTGTGCGCAGGCAAATCCAACAAGGAAATCGCCCGTGATCTGGACCTGCAAGAGGTCACGATCAAGCTGCACGTCAAAACGCTGTGCCGCAAACTGGATGCCAAAAACCGCACACAGGCCGCCATGATCGCCAAGGAAGCCGGGCTGTTCTGACGCCCCTTTTGCGTTTTATGTGGCGTTCCTATATGGTGTCCATACAATGACGGACGATGTGATTTTCCGATGGAACGCAGACAAGGCAGAATTGTTGAAGGCGGACGCCACGCGCAACGGGATCAGTTTTCCCGATGTGGTGCTTGCGATCCGGGGTGGCGGGCTGATCGATGTTGTTGCCCACCCTGCCCGACCGCAGCAGTTTATCGCTGTGGTGAACCTGAATGATTATGCCTATGCGGTGCCGTTTGTGATCGAAGACGACGGGCAGACCTGGTTTCTGAAAACCCTGTTTCCCAGTCGCAAATTCACCGCGCTGTATCTGAAGAAGAGACCGCAATGAAAAAAGAACCCCATGTCAGTCAGTATATCGACGATGAAGAACGCGAACTGATCGATCTGATTGAATCAGACGATTATGTGCCCGGTCCCAGCCTGCTGACACCCGAATTGAAAGCCCAGGCCGAACGCATGGCCGAAAACACGCTGAACGAACCGACCGAAAAAATTTCGATCCGGATCAACCGGTCTGATCTGGCGCGGATCAAGGCGCAGGCTTTCGAAGAAGGCATGCCCTATCAGACCCTCATCAAATCGATTTTGCACAAAGTCGCAAATAAACGCAGGACCCTTCTGTATCCACCAGAAGAGTCCTGAACCATTTACGTCACTTTGGGGTGGACTGGCCTGCCTAACCCACACACAGCGGCAGGCCAGTCCTGACGCGGCGCCTGTTGACGGGGCGCTGCGCTATCTGGGGTGGGCAAATGATCAGCCTGTTCGATCCAATGGCCCGCCCCATATCACTGCTCTGGGTAGATGCGTGTGTGTGGGATTCCTTAATTCAGTCGGTTGGCGGATGGCCGCGCGGGTCCGGTCAGGGCGCAAAGCGGGTCTGTGTGAACCGTGACATCGAAATCAACGCCAGATGCCTTTCCTGATATGGTTTCCAAGATGCCCGCGATGCGATCCGCCATGGGATGGGCCGCGATGGGTGCATTCAGCGCAACCGTGTGAAACCCCGTTTTCTGTGCCAGACCAACGCCGATGGACCGCGCGATGGTTTCGATGGTGTCCGGATCTTGGGCGTCCGGTTGTGTCAGTGTGGGTGTGATGCAGGTCACATGTGATTCCCGCACGGCATAGGCGATATCATCGGTTGTGCGGATCAGCGTGTGGTCAAGGCCCCGGTTCAAACGCCGGCCCAGCCCCGTGTTATGGGCCTGTGATACCCGCAACAGGGCATCGGGATTCTTGTCGACGCCGATCACATAATGCCCGAGGGAGGATAAGCACGCCATGATCACAGCGCCGACGTCGCCCAAACCGACCACGGAAACGGTGGATTTGGCGCGGGTGTCTGCGACACAAACGGGGGCGATTTCAGCGGCCTTGATGTCTGTAAACGGATACATGGGTGTGATGCCTTCCGGTCTGTGTGTTGGGTTGGCCCTGATCTAACATGCTGTTTTCGTTGTTGCATTTGCGGGAAAGGATAGCTGGCACGGCAAAGGGATGGCGCGGCTATCCAAGGGTATAGGGGGCGGGTGCGCCCTGCCCTGCCCCATGCGGGCCCCCTGCCCCGGGCCAATCTGACGGCAGGTTTGTGATCCCATGTGATCCATGGATGTTGAAGCCAGACCCTGATATGGTGGCAGCACCTGTTCTGACCACCACCCGTAGAAAAGGCTTGCAGGAATCGCGAATCTGCTGTTCTTACTTACGCTAAAGATAGAATAAAACGCGAAACCCCGTAACTTTCGCATCAGACGGACAAAAACGGGGTACAGCAAAAGGCCCGGGCAGGGTCAAGGTGGTCGAAAATGAACAACACCCAACGCATTGACGCGCTGGTCGGTGAACACGCACGTGTGCTGTCTGAACGGCTTCAGGCCCATCGGGCCAAGCTGTTCCCGCCCAATGCGCAGCGCGTCATGCGAACCTTCACGTCCGGCGAAGTGGCTGACCTGTTGGGTGTCAAAGACGCCTATTTGCGCAAGCTGCATCTGGATGGCAAAGGCCCGTCGCCGGAAATCCGCACCGGCGGGCGGCGGTTTTATAGCCCCGAAGACATTCAGGCCCTGCGCGAATTTCTGGAACAGGGCGCAAAAACCCCCGGCACATACCTGCCCGGCCGCCGCGATGGCGATGCGTTGCAGGTGATCACCGTGATCAACTTCAAAGGCGGGTCGGGCAAAACCACCACATCCGCCCATTTGGCGCAAAAGATGGCGCTGGATGGGTACCGCGTTTTAGCCATTGATCTGGACCCACAGGCCAGTTTTTCAGCCCTGCATGGGTTTCAGCCGGAATTTGATCTGCTGGATGGCGGCACATTGTACGACGCGATCCGCTATGATGATCCGGTGCCGTTGTCGTCTGTCATCCAGAAAACCTATTTTCAGAATCTGGACATCGTGCCGGGCAATCTGGATCTGATGGAATTTGAACATGACACCCCGCGCGCGCTGGCGACACGGGACGGAAACCTGTTTTTCACCCGCGTCGGCGAAGCTTTGGCCGAAGTCGAAGCGGATTATGACGTGGTGGTCATCGACTGCCCGCCCCAGCTGGGGTTTCTGACCATGTCGGCCCTGTCTGCGGCGACGGCCATTCTGGTGACAGTCCATCCGCAGATGCTGGATGTGATGTCGATGTGCCAGTTTTTGTTGATGACATCGAACCTGTTGGGCGTTGTGGGCGATGCGGGCGGCGACATGAGCTATGATTGGCTGCGCTATGTGGTCACCCGCTACGAACCGGGCGATGGGCCGCAAAACCAGATGGTCAGTTTCATGCGGTCGATGTTTGGCGATCACGTGTTGAACCATTCGGTCCTGAAATCCACCGCCATTTCCGATGCAGGGATCACCAAACAGACCCTGTACGAAGTCGACAAAAGCCAATTCACACGGTCGACCTATGAACGGGCCAAGGAATCGATTGATGCCGTGAACGGCGAAATCGAAGCCCTGGTCCAAGCATCCTGGGGGCGCAACGATGGCACGTAAGAACCTGTTAGACGGATTGATGGGCCCGGGCGACGATGATCCCCCTGCCCCAAAGCCGAAAACAGACCCTGATGCACGGGTAAACGTGTCTAAACCGCGATATTCCGGCGGGGCCATTGGCGCGGTCAGCCAGTCGATTGCGGGTCTGAAATCCAAATCCGTCATCGACATTGATCCCCACAAGATCGAACAGGCCGGTCTGGAAGACCGTCTGGAATATGACGATGCATCCCACGCACAGTTGGTGGAATCGTTGCGTGACTATGGGCAACAGGTCCCTGTTCTGGTGCGTCCGCATCCCGAAAAGCCAGACACCTATCAGGTGGTCTATGGCCGCCGTCGGGTGCTGGCCCTGCGCGATTTGGGGATCCCGGCCAAGGCGATGGTCAAGGAACTGGATGACCGCGCGTTGATCGTCGCACAGGGGCAGGAAAATTCCGCCCGCAAGGATCTGACGTTCATCGAAAAGGCGCGGTTTGCCCTGCGCATGCAGCAAGACGGGTTCAAGCGCAAAGTGATCTGCGATGCGTTGTCCGTCGACAAGACCGCCATTTCAAAGATGCTGTCGATCGTCGAAAAGATCGACCCGGCCATCATCCGCGCCATTGGCCCTGCTGACGGTGTGGGCCGCGACCGATGGGCCACATTCGCCAGCCGGTTGGAACAGTCCGACCGCAGCGCATCCGATATTGCCAATGCCATTCTTGACACGGCAGAGGTTGCACCGGGCGTGGAACGGTTTGATCTGGCCCTGCGTGCCATCGGGCAGGATCAGGCCATGAAAACCAAGGTCAAACCCCCGGCCCCCAAACCCGAAATGATCACCAGCGTGGGCGGGCGCGACCCGATTGCCAAGGTCACGCGCAAACCAGACACCCTGACCCTTTCCATTGATCGCAGCACATCGGGCGGGTTCGACGATTGGCTGGTGGCCAATCTGCGCAGCCTGCATGCGGAATGGGAAGACCATGTCGCAGACGTTCTGGCGGGGCATTCAGATGACCCCAGCCGCAACACCAAACCCTAACCAACCCAGACAGACAGGAGGCACGACAGACAGCAACGCCAAAAAGAAAAGCCCCCCGAACCAAATGATCCGAAGGGCCGGTTTCGTAACCTAGACACTTGCGAATCTATGTCCTCTGCTATCCGGCTGTCAACAGCAGCGCCCTTGGGCGGGCAAAGTTTTGTTGCTTCGTGAACAGGCATGAACCGATTGACAACCACGCCCTTTGGGCAGCGGGCGATGACACCTGCCCTGATCGCATCGATGGATGCCGCCAATGACCGCCCCGCCTTGCCGCATATCGACAAATGGGAGGTGCTGCGGAATTTGACCACCGCCCGGCTGGCGTTTGGCGTCACGGATCGTGATCTGGCGGTTCTGTCTGCCCTGATCAGCTTTCACCCCGACAAGGTTCTGGGCGATAACGCGCCCTTGATTGTCTTTCCATCGAATGCGTCTTTGTCAGACCGCACCCATGGCATGGCAGAAAGCACCTTGCGCCGGCATCTGGCGGCCCTTGTGGCGGCGGGATTGATCCTGCGCCACGACAGCCCCAACGGCAAACGATACGCCGCCAAGGGCCCGGATGGGGCGATCCAGCGGGCATTCGGGTTCGATCTGCGCCCCCTTTTGGTGCGGGGCGCCGAAATCGCGCAGGCCGCCCGCGCAACAGAGGAGGCGCAGGAGCGCACAAAGGCCCTGCGGGAGGCGATCACCCTGAAAAAGCGCGATGCCCTTAAGCTGGCCGCCTATGGCGCGTCAGAGGGCCTGCCAGGGGACTGGGACGCACATCTGGCCGCGCTGATGGGCATTCACCGCGTGTCGCGGCGCAAATTGTCTGCCGATGCGTTGGAAACTGTCTTGGCTGATGTGGAAAAGATTTTGGATACTGTCGTCCAATCTTTAAACAAAACAAAGAAAATGGACGCCAATGACATCCATTCTGGGCGGCACCATCAGAATTCAAATACAAACCTATCTGATCTTGAACCTTGCTTAGACAGCAATGGGTGCGCGGTGGATGGAACCCACCCGGAAGATCAGGCAGATGGGTTAACAGACCGTTCGCAGGATTTACCAAACATTCCGCTTGGCTTGGTTACAAAAGCCTGCCCCGATATTGTGCCTTACGCGGATAGCGATATCACAGGGTGGCATCATTTGGTGGCGGCGTGCCATGTGGTCCGTCCGATGATGGGGATCAGCCCGTCTGCCTGGGCCGATGCATGTCGGGCCATGGGGCCAGAAACAGCAGCCGTCACCGTTGCGGCCATCTTGCAGCGGTTCGATCAGATCAACAGCCCAGGTGGGTATTTGCGCGCGTTGACCCGCAAAGCCGCCGACGGACGGTTCAGCCCCGGCCCGATGGTGATGGCCCTGTTGACAGGTGACGGGGGAAAAAGTTGACAGCTGTCAACTTT
>JAHDBC010000029.1:0-15108 GCA_020630595.1 Planktomarina sp. | reverse complement strand
GAAAACGGTGCGATGTTCCGGCCATCCCAAAAAGTTGACAGCTGTCAACTTTTCACTGGGGCAGGGGGTATTGTCGCGGTCATGCCAGTTGGCGCAGGGCGGCTGCGATGTTCATCAGATGCGGTTCCAGCGGGTTTGTCTTGCGCCATATCATCCCGATTGTGCGTGTGGGCTTGGGGTCGGGAAACCGTGAAACGGCCACATCCGCCCCCCGCGTTTCCAAGCGAACAGCCATGTCGGGGATCAGCGTAATGCCCAACCCCGCGCTAACCATTTGCACCAGCGTCGACAGCGATGTGCCCTCCATCCGCAAACTGGGATCCGCCGATGTAATATCGCAAAACGAAAGCGCCTGATCGCGAAAACAATGCCCTTCTTCCAACAGCAAAAGCTTCATCTGTTCCAATCGCGCGGGGCTGGGAACGGGTTTGTGCTGATCGGCTTTGGGCCGGACCAGAACAAATTCTTCGTCAAACAACGCAAATTCCCGCAGGCCCGGTTCCGACACCGGAAGGGCCGCAATCACAAAGTCCAAGCGCGATTCTGTCAGATCGCGCAGCAGGGTTTCGGTGATGGTTTCGCGCGGATGCAGGTCCAGATCTGGCATCGTGTCCGACAGGTGCCGAATGACCTGCGGCAGCAAATACGGGGCAACCGTCGGAATCACACCCATGCGCAACAGACCGGTCAGCGGGCCGTCATAAACTCGCGCCAGATCAGACATGTGGTCAACATCGTACAACACCTTGCGCGCGCGGCCCAGAAATTCCACGCCAAGCGTTGTCAGCCGGATGTTGCGTGGCGTGCGTTCCACCAATGGCGCACCCAGGATCGTTTCCAGTTCCTTGATCTGTGCGGATAGGGCGGGTTGGGAAATGGAACACACCTCTGCCGCGCGACCAAAATGGCCCATTCGGGCCAGCGCATCGAAATAGCGGAAGTGTTTGATGGTGAAGTTCGCCATAAGCAGAACCTATCGCAATAAGAAGAATTTACAATTAGAGTTTATCGGTGTGCTGCTGTACCCACGCGTCAAATCAGTCAGCATAAGGATGCATGGTATGGACGGAAATCGGATGAAAGGCATGGGCGGATGCCCGGTCAATCACGGCGGCAACACATCGATGGAAACGCCGGTGACCAAATGGTGGCCCAATGCGTTGAACCTGGACATCCTGCACCAGCATGGCGCGCGCACCAATCCGATGGACCCAGACTATGATCACCGCGAAGCTGTCAAAGGTTTGGACTATGATGGCGTCAAAGCGGACCTGCACGCCCTGATGACCGAAAACCAAGATTGGTGGCCCGCAGACTGGGGCCATTATGGCGGGTTGATGATCCGTCTGGCTTGGCATTCGGCGGGTTCGTACCGCATGACCGACGGTCGTGGCGGCGGGGCAGGGGGCAACATCCGGTTTGCCCCGCTGAATTCGTGGCCCGACAACGCAAGCCTTGATAAGGCGCGCCGGCTGCTGTGGCCGATCAAAAAGAAATACGGCAATGCACTGTCATGGGCTGATCTGATCTTGCTGTCTGGCACAATCGCCTATGAATCGATGGGCCTGAAAACCTTTGGCTTTGCGTTTGGCCGCGAAGATATCTGGGGCCCGGAAACAGACGTGTATTGGGGCGCCGAAGAACAGTGGTTGGCCCCATCGGAAAACCGTTACGATGATCTGGACAATGCGGAAACGCTGAACAACCCATTGGCGGCAACTCACATGGGCCTGATCTATGTGAACCCCGAAGGTGTGAACGGTGTTTCCGATCCCGCCAAGACGGCCGCCCATGTGCGTGAAACCTTTGGCCGGATGGCGATGAATGACGAAGAAACCGCCGCGCTGGCCTGCGGTGGTCACACAGTCGGCAAAGCCCATGGGGGTGGTGCCCATGACAGCATCGGCGCAGAACCCGAAGGCAGCGACCTGTTCGAACAGGGCATGGGATGGTCCAACCCCGGCCTGAACGGCAAAGCCGAAGATGTGTTCACATCTGGTCTGGAAGGGGCATGGACCCAGCATCCAACCAAATGGGACATGGGCTATTTCGATTACCTGTTCAACTATGATTGGGCGCTGTCGAAATCCCCTGCGGGCGCAAACCAGTGGCACCCGACAAACATGCCCGAAGACAAGATGCCGGTGAACCCGTCAGACCCTTCGCGCCGTCAAAAGCCGATCATGACAGACGCCGACATGGCGATGAAAGTAGACCCTATTTATAACGAAATCTGCCAAAAGTTCATGGCAGACCCGGACTATTTCGCCGACACATTCGCCCGTGCGTGGTTCAAACTGTGCCACCGCGACATGGGTCCACGGGCAAACTATTATGGCCCGGATGCCCCGACCGAAGACCTGATCTGGCAAGATCCGGTTCCCGCGGGCAGCACGGATTATGATGTTGATGCGGTCAAGGCGAAAATCGCATCCTGCGGCCTGTCTGCGGTTGAACTGATCACCACCGCCTGGGACAGCGCGCGCACCTATCGCGGGTCTGACAAACGGGGTGGGGCCAATGGCGCCCGCATCCGTCTGGCCCCGCAAAAAGATTGGGAAGGCAACGAACCGCACCGTCTGGCCAAGGTTCTGGGCATTCTGGAACCCATCGCGGCAGAAACCGGCGCATCGGTTGCAGACACGATTGTGCTGGGCGGCGTTGTTGGTCTGGAAATGGCGATCAAGGCGGGCGGTCAATCGGTTGATGTGCCGTTCACCCCGGGCCGGGGCGATGCGACAGATGATATGACGGACGCCGACAGTTTTGCCGTTTTGGAACCGTTCGCTGACGGGTTCCGCAACTGGCAGAAAGACGATTACGCCGTGTCAGCCGAAGAAATGCTTTTGGACCGTGCGCAACTGATGGGCCTGACAGCGGCGGAAATGACCGTTCTGATGGGTGGGATGCGCGTGATTGGCGCCAACCATGGCGACAGTGCCCATGGCGTATTCACAGACCGCAAAGGCGCGCT
The DNA here is from genome assembly GCA_020630595.1 of Planktomarina sp. Taxonomy (GTDB): domain Bacteria; phylum Pseudomonadota; class Alphaproteobacteria; order Rhodobacterales; family Rhodobacteraceae; genus Planktomarina. The sequence goes on along the minus strand of JAHDBC010000029.1, from coordinate 12,134 downwards.
GACGCAGGATTTCTTTGTCAATCTGACGGATATGGCAAACAGCTGGCATCCGCTGGATGATGGGACCTATGAAATCCGTGACCGGGCAACAGGCGACACCAAATGGACCGCCACATCCGCTGATCTGGTCTTTGGGTCGAATTCCATCCTGCGCGGCTACGCAGAGGTCTATGCCCAAGACGACAATGGTGCGAAATTCGCCCGTGATTTCGTGGCAGCATGGACCAAGGTGATGAACGCGGATCGCTTCGACCTGCTGGCCTGATCCATCTGACGACGCAAAAGAAAAGCCCCCGCTGCAATCGCGCAGCGGGGGCTTTTTCATGGGGCAGGGGCCGCGCGCCCTTGGTGTTCAGTTCAAGCGCCGCCCAGTACCCGGTTCAAAGTACGATACCTTTGACAGATCAAATGACAGGGTCTGGGATTTGCCGGCCTGTGCATTCGTTTTGGCATGCAATCGTGCGGTCACCTGTTTGCCGCCCAACTGCGTGACGACATATGTGTCGGCCCCCGCAGGTTCGACGATATCAACCAGACATTCCGCATCCTGATGCACGCCGTCCTGACGGGTGCCGGGTTCGGCGATATCTTCGGGGCGGACGCCCAGAATGACATCGGTGGGCAGATCGTGGCCGTTGGTGTCTTTCAACACGATGGACCCGCCGGTGCTGTTGGCGATTTCGATATGGGTGCCGGATCCGTTCTTCATGGCGCGTGCCGGGATCAGGTTCATGGCCGGGCTGCCCATGAAATCTGCCACGAACATATTGGCCGGGCGGTCATAGATTTCGGACGGGCTGCCGATCTGTTGGATCACGCCGCCTTTCATCACCACGATCTTGGTCGCCAGGGTCATGGCTTCGATCTGGTCATGGGTGACGTAAACCATGGTTGCCCCCAGATTCTGGTGCAATGCCTTGATTTCAGTCCGCATTTCAACGCGCAGCTTTGCATCCAGGTTGGACAGGGGTTCGTCAAACAAGAACAGCTTGGGGTCGCGCACCAATGCGCGGCCCATGGCGACCCGCTGGCGTTGACCGCCGGACAATTGCCCGGGCCTGCGGTTCAGCAGCTGTTCGATCTGCAGCTGTTCTGCCACTTTCTTCAGCTTTGCGGCCTGTGTTTTGGGATCGACGCCGCGCACTTTCATCCCGAAGGTGATGTTTTTGGCAACGGTCATCGTGGGGTACAGGGCGTAAGACTGGAACACCATTGCGATATCGCGGTCCTTTGGCGACACGTGGGTCATATCCTGACCATCGATCGACAATGTGCCGCCGCTGATCGGTTCAAGCCCTGCGATGCAGTTCAACAACGTTGATTTCCCGCAACCCGATGGCCCCACCAGAACCAGAAAGTCACCCGGATCAATCGCGACATTGATGTCTTTCAGGATTTCTGTGCTGCCGTAGCTTTTGTACAGCCCTTTGATGTCAAGAATAGGTGCCATGGGAATTAGCCTTTCACGGAACCAGCGGTCAGGCCGCGGATGAAGTATTTGCCAGCGACGACATACACAAGAAGGGTGGGCAGACCTGCGATGATCGCAGCGGCCATATCCACGTTGTATTCTTTGACGCCGGTTGTTGAATTGACGATGTTGTTCAACGCCACGGTGATGGGTTGTGTCCCCGCTTGGCTAAAGGACACGCCGAACAGGAAATCGTTCCAGATCTGGGTGAACTGCCAGATGACCGTGACCACGATGATCGGCAACGACAGGGGCAGAAAGATCGACCAGAAGATACGGAAGAACCCGGCCCCGTCGACCTTGGCCGCTTTGGTCAATTCGGCCGGGATGGTGACGTAATAGTTGCGAAAGAACAGCGTGGTGAAGCCCAGACCGTAAATCACGTGCACAAAGATCAGGCCCGGAATGGTGCCCGCGATCCCCATCAGGCCCAGCATCCGCGCCATGGGCAGCAAGACGACCTGAAACGGGATGAAACAGCCAAACAGCATCAGCGCGAAAAAGATGTTCGCCCCGGGAAATCGCCATTGTGCCACGACATAACCGTTGATGGCACCGACCAGGGTTGAAATCATCACGGCTGGCACCGCGATCAGGACCGAATTCCAGAAATAGGGTCGAACCCCTTCGCACTGGATGCCGGTACAGGCACTGGCCCATGCGGTGCGCCACGCATCAAACGTGACATCGCGGGGCAGGGCGATCAGATCCCCCGTGCGGATTTCTTCCAGGCTTTTCAAGGATGTGGTCACCATTACGAAAAGCGGGGCCAGATAGAACAGCGCAAAAGCAAACAGCAGAATATACAACAGCCAGCGCAAGGCGATACGGGTCATCTGACTGCGCACGCCCGTGTTGGAATAGACAGCATCAGTCATTTTTGACCCTCAGTTCTGAATACAAATAGGGGACAACAATGGCGAAGACGACGCCCATCATGACCATTGCGGAACTGGCCGCCTGACCGATGTCGCCGCGTGAAAACGCCATGGCGAACATATAGGTGGCTGGCAAATCCGTGGAAAACCCCGGTCCGCCCCCGGTCAGCGCGATGACAAGGTCAAAGCTTTTGATCGCAAGGTGTGCCAGCACGATGAACGCTGACAGGAAAATCGGCGCCATGGATGGGATGATGATGGCCGAATAGATCCGCCAATTTGGAATGCCGTCGATTTGCGCCGCCTTGATGATTTCACCATCCACCGACCGCAAACCGGCCAGAAACAACGCCATCACAAAGCCTGAACTTTGCCAGATCGCGGCAAGAACGACGGTGTAAATGGCCATGTCCGGGTTCACGAGCCAGTCAAAGGTAAAGTTTTCAAAACCCCACCCCCGCACCATGGCTTCCAGTCCCAGACCGGGGTTCAAAATCCATTTCCACGCGGTCCCGGTGACGATCATGGAAAGGGCCATGGGATACAGGTAAATCGTGCGGATTGCGCCTTCGGACCGGATGTTCTGATCCAGAAAAATCGCAAGGATCAGGCCCAGGATCATCGCAATCACGATAAACAGGCCCCCAAAAATAAACAGATTGCTGAACGCTGTGTCCCACCGCAGGGATGCAAACAGGCGTTCATATTGAATAATGCCATCCAGTTCGTATTTCGGCAGCAGGCGCGACCGGGTCAAAGACACCCACGCGGTCCAGCCAATAAAGCCGTACACGAAAATCAACATGGCGATGAAAGACGGTGCCAACATCAGTTTTGGCAGATGATCTTCCAGAAATTTCACGGACATTTCCCCCGATGTGTTTTGAAAGGTCCCGCCGCAGGATGACGCGGCAGGACCATCTATCGCATATAATCCGGGAGTTGATTACATGCTGTTTGCGACGGCCGCAGCCAATTGGGCCACAGCATCTTCAGAGCTCATGTCAGAGTTGAAGTGGGATGTCACAACATCGGTAATCGCACCCGATTGCGCGCCACGCAGCGCCATGCCGTGTGCATAGGATGGCAGCAGCGAACCGCCTTCGTTTGATGCGGCCATGTCGTCGGCAGACAGGTTTGCACAGCTGTCGAAATCATCCAGCGATACGTCTGTCCGCGCAGGGATCGACCCTTTGTTCAGGTTGAACACTTTCTGGAAGTTCTGACCAACGATCAGTTCAGCCAACAGGGCCTGACCGGCTTGTTTGTCGTCACCATCCACGGCGAACATGGCAAAGCTGTCGACGTTGTACAGGAACCCGTCACCCGGAACAGATGCGCACAGGAAATCTTCGCCCGGGGCTTTGCCAGCGGCCAGGAATTCACCCTTTGCCCAGTCACCCATGATCTGGAATGCGGCTTCGCCGTTCATGACCATGGCTGTTGCCAGGTTCCAGTCACGACCGGGGAAGTTTGGATCAACAAAACCGCGCATGGTGCGCATTTGGTCAAACACAGCGACCATTTCTGGCGATGTCAGTGTGGCTTCGTCCAGATCGACGAATGCTTTGCGGAACCCGTCTGGCCCCAGAATGCCCAATGCGACAGCTTCGAAAACTGTTGCGTCCTGCCATGCCTGACCACCGTGGGCCAATGGGATGATGCCCGCAGCTTGCAGTTTTTCGGCAGCAGCGTTGAATTCTTCCCATGTGTTTGGCATCGCGATGCCGTTGGATTCCAGAACATCGGCGTTTGCCCAGATCCAGTCGACGCGGTGCACGTTGACCGGTGCCGCACACCAGGACCCGTCACATTTCATGTGGCCTGCGATGGACGCTGGCAGCACGTCTGCCCAACCTTCGGCTTCGGCAACGGCGGAAATGTCAGCCAGAACGCCTTCTTCGTACCATTCCTGAATCGCTGGGCCTTTCAGCTGAACGGCTGTGGGTGCGTTGCCAGCCAAAACGCGGGCACGCAGGGCCTGCATGGCTGCATCGCCGCCGCCGCCTGCAACTGGCATGTCTGTCCATGTGCCACCGTTGTCTGCGAATTCTTGCTGCAGTACGGCAACGGATTTTGCTTCGCCGCCGGATGTCCACCAGTGCAGAACTTCTGCTTCTGGGTTGGCGTGGGCTGTGCCCGCCAGCATGGCGATGGCAGAGACCGTGATTGCAAAGTTTTTCATCTGTTTCCTCCCTGATGATACTTTGTGAGATCATTTAGTAGGCTAACTGTGAATGAGTGGCAGGCCGCGTTGCAATTCGCGAATAGCAGCATTGCGTTGGGCAGCATCAGAAAATCCATCGGCCTGTTACGGTGTGTTACACTGTCATTGATTTTGTTGCATGCTGTTACAAAACAAACATCATCACGCTGGCAATGGGGGGCAGGGGCATGGCGATTCCACGGATCATGGTTGTCGATGATGACCCCGAAATCCGCCAGATTCTGACGCAGTTCCTGCAGCGTAACGGATCCATGGCATTGCCCGCCGCAAGTGAAGCCGACATCAGACGCCACATGGAAACCGGGCGCATCGATCTGATCTTGTTGGATGTGATGCTGGGGGATGAAAACGGCATCGACATCTGCGCGAAGCTGCGCACCCAAAACGATGTGCCGATCATCATGGTGTCTGCCCTGTCGACGGATCAACAGCGGATGGCGGGGTATGCGGTGGGGGCCGATGACTATATCGCCAAACCCTTCAACACCGATCTTTTGCTGGCACGGATCAAGGCGGTGCTGACGCGGACCCAACGGGCGGCATCGCTGGCCCATCGCCGCAGGCTTAGCAATTTTGATTTTGGCGGCTGGTCCTACAACGGTCGCACGGACGAAGTGACATCGCCCCAAGGGTATCAAGTGCCCCTGTCGCAGCGGGAACTGGCGTTGTTGCAAACCTTGCTGGCCAATCCGCATATCCCACTGACCCGCGACGAAATCGCCAAGGCGATTGATGTGATCGGTGATGGTGGCGGTGACACCAGTGGCCGGGCCATCGATGTTCTGGTGGGCCGGCTTAGATCGAAAATCGAAACCAATCCCAAAGATCCCGACATGATCCGCACCCAGCGCGGCGTTGGATATGTGTTTGCGGTTGATGTTGTGACGCATCAATCATGATGGACTATGTGCGTTCGATCCGGTTTGCCGGTGTGGCGACGGTTCTGGCGGCATTCCTGTCGGGTGCGTTTGCGCTGTTCATTTGGTTGGGGTCGGCGGATGCATGGTCTGATCATGTGACCCGCGCGCGCCACAGCGGCGCGCTTTTGTATGATGCGCTGGTCTATGGGGCCCCGTTGCCCGACGGGTTGACGGCACGGCCATTATCGCCGCCGGATTTGCAATTTGCGGAAACCGGGAAATTCGAACGCGTCAGCGATGTGCCGCGCCCGGCTTTGCTGACAAACATCGCTGTGCTTTTGGATCCAGAAGCACTGTCTGGCACATCCATCCAGTTCGCGCTGATATCGCCAAACGTGATTTACCCGGTGTCTGAACTGCGCGTGGATCCGGCCCATGACCCGCGCGACACAGTTGGCGAAATCATCGCGCTTTTGGCGCGGTATTGCGGCCCGGCGCAACTGTTGGCCAAAGATGCGTCTGGCACATGGATGCGGATTTCGGGACAGTCGATCTGGTTTTGCAGCGCGGCCCCCCCCGATTATCGCCTGTTGGCGGCCGTTGGGGCGGCGGTGGCGTTGATGTTGCTGTCTGGGCTGGTGGTCAATGCGGCGCAACCCTTGATGCAATTTGCCGATACCCTGCGCGCGCAGCGGCATCTGGGCGGCACGCAATCGCTGGCGCCCCGTGGGCCTGCGGAACTGCGCGATATCATCGCCGCCTTCAACACTTATCGCGATATGGAACGCCAACATCTGGCGGAACGGGCCATGGTGCTGTCTGGGGTCAGCCATGATCTGGGAACCCCCGCAACCCGCCTGAAACTGCGCGCACCCTTGATTGCCGATCCGGACCTGCGCGATCGGATCGAAGCGGATATTGATCAGATGACGGGCATTATTGAAAGTGTGCTGGCCTATACCCGGTCAGAACTCAGCACCGAAGAACCCCGTCAAATGTCCCTGCGATCCTTGGTCGAAGCCATCGTGGCCGATTACGCCGACACGGGCCGCCCGGTGATTTTCGAAAACGACACACGTGTTCTGGTCGAAGGCGGGCGGTCTATCTTCATGTCCCGCCAAGGCCACAGCGCATTCGGCGAAGACTCCCAGATCATCATCCGGGGGCGGCCTGTTGCCCTGCGCCGGGCGATTTCAAATCTGGTGGACAACGCGCTGAACTATGGGCGGCGTGCGACGGTGCGCATCGAAACGGATGCAACCATGGCCCATATCCTGATCGAAGACGAAGGCGGCGCGCAGCAAGACATTGATCTGAACGCGATGCTGGAACCATTTGCGCGGGGCGAAAATTCCGGGACAACAGCGGGGTTCGGGCTGGGGCTGACAATCGCATCGACCATCGCCGTGGAACATCAGGGCGAATTGCGCTTTGAACGCAGCCAATCCGGCCAATGCGCCCGGCTGAGTGTCGCGCGCGGTTCGTGATCCCACCGTTTGACAAGGGCGGAACATAACGCTCAGCTATTCTGCAGCCACAAGGGTGATGGTGCCGGATTGGTCTGCCGGTGCATCGTCCGGCCGGTTTTCGCGGCGTATCATCGAAACCCTATCCTGTTTTTGCCGCGACGGTTTCGCATATACCAACCGGAATGCGGGGGGCGTGAAATAAAAGCTGATCACCGTGGACAGCGTGACACCCCCGGCAATGGCGACGGCGAACGGTGGCCAGAACCCCCCACCCGCCAAGATCAGGGGAATGAACCCCCCGACGGTGGTGATCGTCGTGGAAACGATATGCCGTGATGATCGCATCACCACATCGGCCATGGCATCAGGGTCGCCGGTTGCGGCACGGTCATCTTCTTGCAGGGCGGTCATGATGATCAGGGCGGCATTGATCGACACGCCGATGGATCCGATCAAGCCAAAGATGGCCAGAATCCCAAACGGGAAGTTGAACAGCGCAAGGGCCAACATCGACAATCCGGCTGACAATCCGCTGACCACCAACGCGACCGCAGCCAATCGGAATGACCCAAAGGTTAGAACGACCACCGCGATGGACAGCGTGATGATCAACCCCAAGGGCGCAATCAGGTTGTTCAGGGTGGACGCACGCGCGTCACTGTCGCCGCCGATTTCCAACCTGTACCCGGCGGGCAGGGAATAGTCTGCTGTGGCCATCGCGCGTTGCACTTGGGTCAATGCCTCTTGCGGAAGAACCCCGCGCAACAAGAACCCCTGCACCGTGTTCACCCGTTCCCCATTGCGGCGCGTGATGATCCCATCCCCGGCAACGATATCCACAGTCGCAATGGCAGACAGGGGAATGGCGGGGTGCAGACCCTGCGCGACAAGGGCTGGCGCGTTGGCAGGCAGAATGGGCAGATCTGCAATCGCAGCAGGGTTTGACCGGGTGTCATTGTCCCAACGGACCCGCACGGGCAGTTCTTCAGTGCCTTCGATCATTGACCCGCCAATTGTCCCGGTCAGCCCTGCCTGCAACTGGTTGGCAAAATCACCAGAGGTCAGACCCACTTGGCGGGCGGATGCTTCATCCACTGTGATGGAAAGTTTCGGCGCCCCTTCAACCAACGATCCCCGTGCCAAAGTGATCGCGTCCTGTGCCGTCATGATCTGGCGCAGGCGGTCCCCTTCGGCCCGCAAAACCTGTGTATCTGGCCCGACAAGGCGCAGTTCAACGGGTGCGGTTACAGGGGGGCCTTGCACCAGTCCGCGCACCAGAACCTGTGCTTGGGGTGCGACTGCGGGCAGGGTGCGTTGCAAGACAGGCAACATGGCTTCGGTCGCAGCGGCGGAGGTCGTTTTGACCAAGGCCTGCGCATAGCGTGCGGCCCCTTCACGGCCCCCGGTGATGTTGTAGTAAAACGCCGGCGCGGACCGCCCGACAGTCCATGTCACGTTTTCAATATCGTCCCGGCTGGTAAGAACCGCGTCCAACCGTTTCACGACGTCCTGTGTGCGCATGATCCCGCTGCCCGGGGGCAGGTCGACCTCAATATGAAACTGGTCCCGGTCCACGCCGGGAAAGAATTGTGCGGTCAGCAGCGGAAGCGTTGAAAACCCCAGAACCGGCAGCGTCAGGGACAGGGCAATCGACCGGATCGGATTTGCCGCGGCCCACCGCAAACTGCCCCGAAACAGACGCCCCAAAACACCTGCGGATATCCCGCCGCCTTTGGCATGATCGGGCAAAATCCAACCGGCAACCGCCGGGGTGATGGTCACGGCCACCACAAAAGACCACAGCAACATGATCACCACGGCAATGGCGATCGACCCCACGAAATCCCCGGCGGGACCCGGCAACAGGATCATCGGAACAAAGGACAGGGCCGTGGTCACCGTGGATGCAAACAACGGCATCGCCAACCGATTGACAGATTGCGTGACAGCATCCAATCGGGCGGCCCCATCGCGCAGACGACGCGCGATTTCATCGCTCATCACGATGCCCGCATCCACCAACAGACCTAACGCCACAATCAGACCCGTCACAGACATCTGGTGAATGGGCAACCCGATGGCGTTCATGGTGGCCAGCGATGCAAGGCTGACAACGGGCAGGATCAACGCCACAATCAGCGCCGTCCGAAGCCCCAAGGTCACCAGCAAAACCAAGATCACCAGCGCCACGCCCAAGGCCATGTTCGCGCCCACCTCTGCCAGACGGTCTGCCGTGTAGACAGATTGGTCAAACACCAAAGTGGCGGACATTCCATCGGGCAAGGTGGCGGAAAAACCCGCCAAAGTATCCCGAATGTTTGCGGCCCATCCATCGATTTGCAAACCCGATTCCGGCATGGCGGCCACAACGATGGCTGGTCGGCCATTTTGGTATGCCAATTCGGGCGCAGGGTCTGCGGACCCCCGGGTGATGGTGGCAATATCGGCCAGACGCAAGACAGCCCCATTGGCCCCTTCGCGCAAAACAACATCCGACAAACGGACCAGGGTTTCGATTTCCCCTGACACTTCGATGGTCAGATCGTCACCGGCCCCTGTGATTTGGCCCGCCGAAATCTTGGCATCACTGGCTTGAATGGCTGCAGCGACTTCGACAGGCGACAGGCCAAGGGCGGCGGCCCGCACACGGTCCAAGGTGACGGTGATTTCTTCGTTTGGTGCGCCGAATACCTCTGCCAATTTGGTGCCGGGAATATCCCGCAATCGGTCTGCCAAAGCATCGCCATAGCGGGCTTTCAAAGGCAGCGACGCGGTGATCCCATCGGCCAGCGTGATGGCCACAATCGCCCCATAGGCGCCTGCGTTTGAATCCGTTTCCAATTCCGGTGACAACGCACCGGTGGGAAAGTTCAGTTCTGCATCAGACAGTTTGTCGCGGATTTCAGACCAGATCCCATCAATCACACGGGGATCAATCGTTTCATCCAGTTCGACGCTGACGATGGAAATCCCATTGGCAGACGTAGACGAAATCGTATCAACTTCGGCCACTTCGCGCAGTTCTTTTTCGATTTCAGCCGTGACCAATGCTTCGACCCGGGCAGGGTCAGCGCCGGGGAAGGGCGTGGTGATCGTTGCAAAGATGTTGGTGATGGTCGGATCTTCCTGTCGTCCGATGGACAAAAGGGCAGATACGCCAGCCGCCACGATGATCAGCAGCGCAAGCGCGACAATGCGCGGGGAACGAAAGGTCAGGCCAGTCATGATGAAACCATGGTGTTGGGGAAGATGGGTGTGATGTGTTCGCCCGGAACGACGCGATGCAAACCACCCGTGACATAGGCCTGACCGTCCGCAAGCGTGCCGGTGACAAAGGCCTGATCGGCTTCGATGTGGATCAGTTCAACAGCCGCGCGGGTGACTTTGAAATTGCCGTCTGTTTCGGTCGCTGTCAGAACCTGCCATGTGCCTTGTGGGCCGTTGCGCAGGGCGGTCAGCGGAATCCATGCGCCGGGTGTTTTGGTTGATCTGGTCATGTGAACCACCGCTTCAGCGGCAGTCCCAGATGGGGGGGCCACATCATCCACAGAAAAGAACGTGGTTTGGGTACGGGTCATCAGATCCAATTCGGGGGCCGTGCGTTCCAGCTGTGCGGTATGGTCGACGCCAGAAATTCGAACCGTGATCTTGGCATCTGTGCGCAGACCTTGCACTTGATCGGGGTCCAGCCCGGCCCGGAACAATACAGGGCCGCGTTCCAACAGGGTCAGCACCGGCGCACCTGCGCCCGCCACCGCGCCGATATCCAAAACCCGATTTGCGATTGTCCCATCAAAGGGCGCGATCAAATCCGCCTTGGACACACGCACGTCCAATATGGCGACCGCAGCATCGATTTCAGCCATTTGCGCGTTCAGCTGAACCAAGGTCAGCGACGTATCATCAACGGCCTGATTGGAGGCAAAGCCACGACCCTGCAATTCAAGCTGGCGTTCGTTCGTGCGCCGGGCCAATTCTGCGCGGGCGGCGACAGCTTCCCGCGATGCCAACAACCGATTGCGTTCTGCCGCCAACAACCGGGTGTCCAGACGGGCAATCACGTCCCCGGCCGAAACGGTATCGCCTTCATTCACGAAAATTGCAGCGATCTTGCCCCCTTCTTCAAATCCAAGGGATGTGGTTTGCGGCGCTTCGAATTGGCCTGCGAATGTGCGGGTGACCCGAAATTCCGACTGCAAATGCAGATACGCCACTTGAACCGATGTCAGCGGGGCAGGGGCCAGCGTGTCGGCTTGGTCCAGACGGTCTGCAAGAACCGCACGTCCGCCGACAAAGGCCCCAAGGGCAAGTGCAACGCACCCCGCCGTCAACAAAAGCGAACCCACCATTTTCAAGGATCGTTTCTTTGGTGCGGCCTGATCAGATGTGGACATATCAACCCCGTATGTTTGCGTCGCTAACTTAGTAAGTTAGTGTTGCTAACAAATGTTTGTGTCACTAACTTAGTCAAGAAGAAAACGTGATCCACACTCCCAAAAAGGACGTAAGGCATTGTCAGAAAAGCAAAACTATCACCACGGTGAATTGCGCGATGCCTTGGTTGAAGCCCTGCGTGAACTGATCGAACGGGATGGCCCCGATGGGTTCCGCATTGCCGAAGCCTGTAGAATCGCAGGGGTGTCTACCGCGGCACCCTATAAACACTTCAAGGATCGCGCGGATATGTTGCGGGCCGTTTGCTTGTCAGCGATGCAACGCCTGGAAGGCCATATGATGGACGCGGCAGACGCGTTTCCGGCGGGGGATCCACAACGTGTTGTGCGGTTGGGCGAAGCCTATATCGGCTTTGCCCGCGCCGAACCGGGTGTGTTTCGCCTGATGTTCGGCCTGACAGAAGACCACAAAGACGATTGCGAATTGAAAAAGCTGAGTGACAGCGCCGAAGATATCGTTGCGCGGGTCGTGGCCGATCAGATGAAGATTTCACCAGATGATCAAGATGCAAGGCTAAGGGCATATGCCCTATGGTGCTTTGTCCACGGACATTGCTTTTTGGAACTGGATGGAAAAGTCGATCCACACACGCCCGAAACCCAATCCGCCCTTCTTGGAATGATCGCCACGTCGATTGTGCCGCTGACAGCTTAAGGTTTGTGGCATGGTGCCAGAGTTGCGCATGTGCTTTTGATTCTGCGGCTTTGAACCAGCCCCCTTTTCCACCCCAGCGGGCGAGATTTCGCCCGGTGATCTTTGAACCGGGCGGGATCT
>JAHDBC010000028.1 GCA_020630595.1 Planktomarina sp. | reverse complement strand
CCCTCTCTTATCAAATCGACCTAAACTGCCCCATTGGTGCTGACGTCACACAACCTGCCGGGGTCGCCAAGCGACTTTTCTGCAAAGAGCACCTGAACGATATGTCGACTGTGAGACACATCCCCCAAGCAACACGTTACAAGAACCTGCTGTGTATATCAGGGGGTGGACCAGATGGTGCCCCACCCCGGTGGGTTAAGGATTTTCAAGCAACCTAAAAGTTCATTGTGAACGCGATATCGACGCCGACGGACCGAAAATCGGATGATCCGATCCCATCATGGAAACCAGATACAGAGATTTCCCCGCCCTCAAAGGCGCGCGACAGCCCCAGTTCAAATCGACCGCGTGTGCCATCAACGGCAGATTGCGTTTGGGTTTGCGCACCGGTGACGCGGCTGTCGGAATGGATCAGCGACAACCCACCGGTCAAGGACCAGTCTTGACTGTTGATTATCAACGGCCTTTGAAAATCAAACCCGGCAAACACTTGATGCATATCGACAGCTTGTTCCGGGATCACGTTGCCAAGGCTGTCTTGATAACTGCCCATGCGATCAAATGTGAAAGATGCGGAAACGAAGGGGCGCACTGTCATTGGTTGGAAGCGAAGTTCACCAGATACCTTCGCCTGCACCAGCCCGCGTTTGGTTTCGAACCTGTCTGTGTATGTCCCAAACGGGGTGATCTTGTTCCTGCTTGCCCCGAACAAGGCGCGCCCTTCAAAGAAGACAGGTTGGTCGGGCAATTTGCCCACGAAGTATGGACCAACAAGCCAACCGTTGCCTTCAATGCTGCTGTTTGCCGATGTGGTGGATTGATAATCCAATTCGATCATCGCACCCAGCAGCGCATTTTCGGACAGCGCAATATGACTGCCAAATGTCGCTAGAACATAATCCTCTTGCGCATGGTCAAATGTGTTGCGCGCGCCTGTCAGGGTGAACCAAATTGGCCCGTTTGGCGACGACGTCAGGCCAAAGTTCAACTGGCCATCCGTTGCTTGGACATCAAGGCCACGCCCCTTGCAAACTTGCGACAAAAAGCATGCAAGATCAGGTTGATGACTGGCAAGGTTGTTGGCCCGCGACGTCATGTAAGTGGCGATCTGCTGCTGTGTCTGTTCGACGGTCAAATTTGTGGCAGACAATGCATTTGACCCAAGGTTGGGGTTGCCCGCTGCATCTTGTGCCACGCCTGCGGGAATTTGGATTGTCACATCACCCAGCCCATTGGCCAGCAATGTGATGGAATACGCTGCACCGCTGCCAGAAAACGCGGTCACGCTTGCGTTGCCGACTGTGGCATCGCTTGCGTCAAAGCCTATCACCGTTTCGGAAAAGACGATTGAAACGACAAGATGGGACGCGTCAACGAACGCCCCCGGAAGCCCGCTAAGTGTGACGGTCGGCGCTGTACTGTCATGGGTGGTGGATACCGCTGTTGCAGACAGGTTTGGGTTGCCAGCGGCATCTTTGAACACGGCGGCCGGCACACCAACCGCGATGATCCCGTCAGCTTGTGGCGTCAGCGTCGCGGTGAAACTTGTTCCTGATCCAGAAAGCGTGGCCGTTGCATTGGTCAACGTCAGGTCATCCAGTTCAAACGCCGTGGCACTGCCTGCCGCTTCGCTTAATGTGATGACAGACGTATAGGTCCCATTGCCCACAGCCGTCAGCGCGCCCAAACTGACCGTCGGTGGATCGATGTCGCCGCCAAATGCGCCGCCTGCGACTTGGGCGTCACGAATGCTGCAAATGTATGCTCCGGTTGTGGGATCCGCGTCTGATCGCGCGATGGTCGCAGTGTAGCGTGCCATGGCCCCATCAGGAAATCTAAACATTGCGGTGACAGAGGACGATGTGCCCGGCAGAAGGACCACGTAGCGCCCATTATTTGCCGCACAATCTGGGCAATCCAAAGACGTTGGAACAGCCCCGCCGCCAGATTCGCGGACGAATATGAATTGGCCAGACCTGCAGTTGGCCCAAGATGAATACACCCGTATGCCATCCGTTGGAATGGCGACATCCGCTGTACAACTTGCAGTCGATCCGATGCGCCGTTCCATGTAGTGGTAGGCATACCTAGCCGTTTGATTCGAGCGTACTGATCTGTCTGGGCAAGATGTTTGTGCCTGCGCATGTTGCGCTGTGCCGACCAGCACCAACGTGCTGACAAAAAGTGAAAAAACAACGCACGAAATTGTCAGCAATAGCGATTTGAAATTCATGGAATTCGTCCTTTGGGCATGCACTGCGTTTCGAAAGGCTTTGTGGTGTGTGGGCGTTGATACGACCTTTGGAACGGGCGATCGGTCCGCCATCGACCGGCATCCGACGGACGCCCACAGTTCAGGTTCATTTGTCTGTTTGGTCATGCTGGCAAACATCGGTGTTTGTGGCCGCCGCTGTTGTCTGGCCTTGGCGTTTGGGGCTTGTTGGGTTGTGATCCAATCATCCCAAACAGCCCGCGCCGATGCGCTTTGATTTTCACAATCAACGCAAATTCACGGATTTCGGCGAATTATTTTAAGAATCGGCGAGCGCATGATGCGCGTTGTTTATCCGAAATTCTGACGGCGTTTGGCCGGTGGCATCACGAAAGGCCCGATTGAACGGACCAAGCGAGCTGAACCCAACATCATACGCAACCTCTTGAATCGAGACCGCCCCTTCTGCAGGGGATGCAAGCCGCATTTTGGCGGCTTCGATCCGTGATTCATTTATCAAGCTTGAAAAGTTGCGATAGCCCAACACTTGGTTAATTGCCTTGCGAACCTGATATTCCGGTGCGCCCACTTCTTGCGCCAACTTGGCAACCGTCAGCCCTTCGTTTCGCCAAATGCCCGCTTGCATCGCCATTTCTATTTTTCGGGTCAGTATCCGTTGCCCGTCATTTTCGCGTGCAATTTCTGTCCGGTCGCCCGAACGCGATGTTGGTTCACTGATCCAATGGTCCGCGTTCACCTGCAAAAGCCAAATGCAGAAAATGACCAGCGTGAACAGCAGCACCAAATTTGAAACGAATGGGATAAAAATATCCTGCTCAGGCACCATTGGCCGCCCAAAGACTGCAAGTACAATCGCGCAAAGGACGATCAACACAGAAACACCCAAACGTGCGATCCTTCGTTTGGTCATCAGGTCATCGCTGGCCGCGGACAGGATCGCAAAAGACAGGCCAAGAAAATGGATTGCCGCATAAATGCGCAGCGGGATGGCCAGAACCCGATAGTCAATCACAAAGACCAACCCAACAAAAATCACCGCGCCTGACAGGATCCAAAGCCAGGCAAATCGATGGGTTTCCATAAAGACAGCCACAAGAAACCACGACAGAAATATTGACGTGGCAGCCCCCAAAACCCGCAAAACATGTGCAGTTTGTGCATCAAACAATAGTCCGTCGGGCAAAACGCCCCACCGTCCGCAGACATGGCTGATCATCAACAAGACAATTGAAAACTTGACCGCGCGGGGCACAGAGGCCAGCACCAAAAGGATTGAAATAATCGCGAAAATCCCAGAGGACGCGCCGCGAAGGGCTATGTCAGCGAACAATAAATCCAATTTATCCGGACGCCCCAAATCAACTCAAGGCATAGCGTATGAGAATTTGTTCGCACAAACAACGCTTTTGGGCGGTGAACCGGTTGGGCGTGCCGGTTACGGCGGCTTCGGTTTAGTGTTTTTATGTCCGGCCCCACCGCGGTTCTTGCATCAGCTTTGTGGCATTTGTGCCTGTTGCCCCCACCCATTCGCAAAAATATCATGATACGATTGGATGATTCTTCTTCCACGCGCTACGGTTGAACAACGAAAAGGTGTGAGCGTACGAATGTCTAAAGATTCAAAGCTTTCCATAGTTGCAATCGGGGCCAGCGCCGGAGGGCTTGAACCCTTTGAAAGTTTCTTTGACAGCACACCAAACAACCTGGGCGTAGCCTACGTTATCATTCAGCACCTTTCGCCTGACTTTCGCAGTTTGATGGACCAATTGCTGGCACGGCATTCCACGATGCCGATCCACCGGATCATTGATGGAATGAAGCCGGAACCAAACTGCATTTATCTGAACGGACCCCGCGAAGCGATCACACTGCAAAACGGCATATTCAGTGTTGTGCGCGAAACACAAACAGACGCCGTATACTTGCCGATCAACACATTCTTCAAATCGCTTGCCGACGATCTGGGCCATCAGGCCGTTGCGGTCATTCTGTCAGGAACCGGGTCAGATGGCACGGTGGGCTGCCGTTCCATCAAAGCCAAAGGCGGCACTGTTCTTGTTCAGGAACCGGGCAGCGCGAAATTCGACGGTATGCCGTCTTCCGTCATTCAGGAAGATCTGGCGGATGGCGTCGCAACTGCGCGGCACTTGCCCATTCTGGTCCAGCGCGCCCTGAATGGCGAAGAAATTGAAAATCCTCTTCCCCCGATGGAACGCCCAGATCCATTGACCGCAATCTTTTCGATCATGCGGGAACGGTTCAGTACAGATTTTTCGTACTATAAATCTGAAACAATCGAACGCCGCATCCGCAGACGATGTGATCTGAAACACCATGCCAATTTGGAAGCGTATGTCACTGAATTGACGGTCGACCGCGATGAAGTCGAAGCGCTTTATTCCGATCTGCTGATCGAAGTGACAGCCTTTTTCCGGGATCAGGATGCCTTTGACGCGCTGGAACGAAGCGCAATTTATGACATTGCTGAAAAGATGTCGCCAGAGCGGCAAATCCGCATCTGGGTGCCGGGTTGCGCAAGCGGGGAAGAAGCCTATTCGCTTGCCATTTTGGTAAATGAATTCGCACGCGAAAACCGCGTGCCGCTGAACCTGAAAATTATCGCAACGGATATCCATCACCGGTCCCTTGATGCCGCAAGCGCGGGCATCTATTCGCCCGAAGCCGTAAGCGGAATGAGCGAAGCCCTGATTGATCGCTATTTCGAAAAATCAGGCCCGTATTACCAAGTGCGCCCATTGATCCGGCGCGCCGTTGTGTTCAGCCCGCAGAACCTTTTGCGGGACCCACCGTTTACGCGGATGGATTTGATCACATGCCGAAACGTGTTGATCTATCTGAACGATGTGGCGCAATCAAAGTGTCTGTCCTTGTTCCATTTCGCGTTGCGCAAGGATGGATATCTGTTTTTGGGGCCTTCGGAAACGATCGGTCATCTTTCAAGCGAATTCCGGACCATTGATCGGCGCTGGCGTATTTTCCAGAAACGCCGGGACGTGAAGCTTTTGGAAAGCACCAGCCTTTTGCCGCGCCCCACCCCGCGCTTTTCATCCGGGTCCATCATGGCCCAGCCCAACCAAAGCTTTAGCCACACGGACGTTCCGTTGACGCGTCAGGCGATGAATTCCGCGCTTCATTCGCTGCTGGAAAAACATGCGCCACCCGGATTTTTGGTCAATTCGAACGGCGAATTGGTCCAAGTGTTTGGGAAAGCGTCGCGGTTCATTCAGATCAACGAAGGCCTGTTTTCGCGCCGTATGGTGGATCTGGTCCACCCAGATCTGCGCCTTGTCGTCGCGACCGGGATGGACCGTTTGCGATCCGGTGCCGCACTGCCGTTTGAACGTCGCGTGCGGGTCCAACACCAAGACGAAGATGTGCCCACGGAAATTCTGGTTTCTGTCGATACGCTGGGCGAAGTGCGTGATGTGGTCGAATTTGGTCTGTTGTCGATGAAGGAAATCAAAAAGATTTCTGACGATGAACCAAATCCTGACAGGGTCTTTTTGAACACGGATTCTGATGATCATGCGTATTTGCAAGATCGGATTTCGGAACTGGAACGGTCGCTGAAGGCGACGGAAGAAAGCCTTCAAACCACGATCGAAGAACTGGAGACATCCAACGAAGAACTTCAGGCCACAAACGAAGAATTGATGGCGTCCAACGAAGAACTGCAGTCCACAAACGAAGAACTGCATTCGGTGAACGAAGAACTTTACACCGTTTCTGCGGAACACCAGCGCAAGATTGAAGAGCTGACAGAAATGACGTCCGATATGGACCATCTTCTGAAAGCCACGGCGATCGGTACGATATTCCTTGATGATGACCTTCACGTGCGTCGCTTTACACCGGCAGCTGGCCGCGCGTTCAACCTGATCGCACAGGATGTCGGGCGGCCCATGGCCCATGTCACGCACAGGTTCGAAGCGCCGAATTTCCTTCAACAGGTTGACGATGTTCGAACAACCGGGACCCCGGCTGAAATGCAGGTCAGGATTGAAAGTGAAGAATTTCTGCTTCGGATTCTGCCATATCTGCAGGAAATGGATTCACCCGGTGGCGTTGTCATCACGCTGATCGACATCACGGAAATCCAAGCGGCGCGTGACGAAATTGAATCCTTGAAAGATCTGTATGGTCAGGTCTTGGGTGACATCGGCGAATTTGTGACCCGGTGGGACACCGAAACCGGGATCCTGCTGTATTGCAACGACACGTTTGCCCGCATGGAAGGCACAACCGTTGATGCGCTGATCGGCGTTCCGGTATCTTCCCTCAGGGGGGAAGCCGAATGGTCTGAATTGATGGACCAATTGGATGGCATGTCACCCGGCGAACTCAGACATATTCGGCACAAGGCCACGATGAATGGCGTTGAACGCATTCGTGACCTTGCCGTGCGGGCGATTGGCGATGGTTCGGGAACTGTTGTGGGGTTCCAGGCAACGGGCCGCGAAGCAACCGAAGACGCGAACTACGAAGCCGCGCTGAACGATTTGGCGCTTCAAAACCTGCGGGTGGAAGCGGAACCCGGCACACAATTCCGGGACATCATCGATATAGGCGACAACATGCTGGGTGCACGGTCCATCGGTATGTATATCCGCCAAGGTCAGTCGTATCACCGTATGATGCTGAAAGGCACGGACAGGTTCCCCCATTCCATTGAGCTGGAAACCGAAATCTTCCGACGCAGCCCGGGCGAAGTCTGGGAACCACGTGACGCGCTTTTGACAAAGGACATGGATGACCATGTTTGGTTTGTTGCGTTGCATGAACACGATACGCCGATTGGGTTTATCGCATTCTGCTTTGCGACGCCGCCGTCATCAATCAAGCGCAACTTGATGAGCCTTTTGGGTCAATCGATATCGGTGGCCCGCCAAGCATCGCTGCAGATGAATGAAAACAGATCTCGGGAAGTCGAATTGCAGATGATCTTCGATTCAATCCCAGCACTGATCTGGTACAAGGATGCTGAAAACGGGATCATTCGCCTGAACAAGTCTGCTGCCGACAGTATGAATGTGACTGTGGAAGAGGCTGAAGGCGCAAATACCTATGATTTGTTCCCCGACATGGCGGCCCATTACCACGCTGACGATATCCGTGTAATTGAAAGCGGCAAACCGCTTTTGGGGATCATTGAACGCTACACGCCGAAAGATGGGTCTCACTTTTGGGTCCGGACAGACAAAACACCCTATGTCGACCCGGCAAGCGGTGAACGGCGTCTGCTGGTTGTTGCAAGTGATGTGACCCAGATGCAGGAAAACGAACAGCGGCTCAAAAAGCTGAACGCTGCGCTTAGCACAGAAAGCGCGCGCAACCTTGCCATCTATCGAGAAACGCCTGCGATGCTGCTGGCGGTCGATCCAAAAGGGAAAATCATCGAAGTCAGCGAACGGCTTTTGAAGCGGCTTGGCTATGACCGCGAAGACCTGGTCGACCAAACACTTTCGATCCTGTTTGCCCGCAATTCCGGCAGTCCGGCCAAAGCCGTTAAAGAGATGTGGTCGAACGGCGAATTGGACCCCAAGGAAACGCGCCTGAAATGCAAAGACGGCAGTCTGCTTGATGTTGAAATGCGTGGGCTGACAGGTGACCGGGTTCAGGATGACCAAAGGGGTCTTTTGGTTTTTGCCGATCTATCGGAACGAAATCGCGCCCTGATTGAAGTCGAACGCAAAAACGAAGAACTTCAGGCCGCAAACGAAGGACTGGCGCGCTTTGCCTATGCCGCCAGCCACGATCTGCAAGAACCGCTGCGCAAGGTGCGGCAGTTCGCGGAACTTTTGATCGAAGACTACGGCGATAAAGTGGAAGGCGACGGCATCTATTATCTGGATGTGATGTCCGGGGCCGCCGACCGGATGAGTGCGCTGGTCAAAGACCTGCTGACATATGCTACCGCTTCGAACCAGAACATCGAAAGCGTCAAAACACCCCTGAAAGAAATCGTGGAACAGGTGCTTGATGATGTGGATTTGCAGATCAAAGACAAAAACGCGAAAGTCAAAATTGAAAAACTGCCGACCATCAAGTGCGAACCGGCCCTTGTGCGTCAGCTGTTCTACAATCTGATTTTGAATTCCCTGAAACATTCGCATCCCGACCGCGCGCCAATTGTTAACGTGTCTTCAAAGAAGACGAACGATGGCTTAACCATTTCGGTAAAAGACAATGGTATTGGTTTTGATGTTGACCGTGCCGACCAACTGTTTGATCCGTTTGTGAAACTGAAATCGGAAGACAGAAAAGACGGCACGGGTTTGGGTCTGGCAATTTGCCAAGCGGTCTGTGTGCGACACGGGTGGTCCATCAGGGCCAACGGTAAGGCCGGTGAGGGCGCAACTTTCGATGTTGTCATCCCCGCGTAGATGGTAAAATTTTTGGAACTGCTGCCGGAGTGTCATCTTGGAACAACTGGACTTGTGGATTGTCGATGACGATTACGAAGACGCCTATGCGCTGAAACGCGCTGTTGAAAAACAAAACCTTCCCGTGCAGCTAACGCATTTCAACAGTGGGGAAGATTTCATGAAGATGGCTGTCGAAGAGGCAGACACCATGGCCCCCGATCTGGTTTTGTTGGATATCAACATGCCGGGTTTGAATGGTCTGAAAGTTCTTCAGGAATTGCATATGTCGGCCCGATCCATGCACATCCCGGTGGTGGTGTTCACAACCAGCGACGCGGAAAATGACATGCGAATGGCTTATTCATATGGTGCGAACGCTTACGTGGTGAAGCCCGTCAAGATCGCTGATCTGGAAGCGTTCGCCGTATCATTGGTGGAATTCTGGGGCCGTTTCGCCCGATTGTCATAACCCCTGGGCGCGGCGGTTGCGGATATGCCCGGCAATAATTTCACACACTTTTGACATGTCCGATTGTTTGGTCAAAAACACATCTGCCCCATGTCGCTTTGCGCTGGCCAGAACGGAACGCTTGTCAAAACCGGAATGGATGCCAACCACACAATCTGACCGGACAACATCGCGCACTGTTTTGACGATTGTCATCCCCGCAAAATCCCATGTGATGCCTGACACGTCCGGCAAATCCAGATCCACCAGAACGCAATCAAATATGTTGTAGTCCAATCCTTTGGCTTCGAAAAAGTCAGATGGCGAAGAAAACGCAGTCAACTCCATTTCGAATTTTTCCAATGCGCGTGACAGGACAAAAGCATAGTCCTTGTCATCGTCGATGATCGCAACCTTGTCCGTCATAGTCCCCCCAACAATGCCGAAGCAATGGCAGCATCAGCGTCAATGCAAACAGGTGCATCTAACAGCCCACTTCCAACACAAGACTATAGAACTGATCCGATTTTCAAACAATTTTCGGTTATACTGTACATAAATTGTCATTTGTTCGTGAAGGTTTAGCAGTGCTCCTTCGCAATAGTCGCCGGTTTTCGGACCATTTCAATGCAGCATTGTGGCCAGCCGGCACAGATACTGGGCGGTGGTCTGGGTCAACAAAATCGTCTTTCAAGGTTGCTTGTCCCACCCCCCTGTCTGCTATTATGGGCCATGTCTGCCTTTTGCCGTGATTGCCTGACAGAATGTTCCAGCAACATCCGCCGGTGCCCCGCCTGTGGTCGACCACGGATCGTTGACCATCCTGAACTGTTTGATCTGTCCATCGCGCATATGGATTGCGATGCGTTTTATGCATCTGTCGAAAAGCGCGACAATCCCAGCTTGGCTGACAAACCGGTTATCATCGGCGGCGGCCGCCGGGGGGTTGTATCTACGGCATGTTATGTTGCGCGTATCCGGGGGGTCCGGTCGGCGATGCCAATGTTTCAGGCGTTGAAGCTGTGCCCCGAAGCGGTGATCGTGAAACCACGCATGGACGCATACGTCGAAGCATCCCGCGCCATTCGCAAAATGATGGAAGAATTGACCCCCGACATCGAACCGCTTTCCCTGGACGAAGCGTTCATGGATTTGACAGGAACAACCAAACTGCATGGTGCCCCGCCTGCCGTGATGCTTGCGCGGCTGATCCAACGCATGAAATCCGAATTGGGGCTGACCGGGTCAATCGGTTTGTCCCACAACAAGTTTCTGGCAAAAGTGGCCAGTGATCTTGATAAACCGCGCGGGTTTTCCGTGATCGGCAAGGCGGAAACCGCCGATTTCCTGCAAGACAAACCCATATCCCTGATCTGGGGTGTTGGGGCCGTCACCCGTGGCGCCTTGGAAAAGGTTGGCATCCGGACGTTTTCTGATCTGCTGCGTTGGGAACAGAACGATTTGATTGCCCGGTTTGGATCCATGGGCGACAGGCTGTACCATCTGGCACGGGGCCAGGACCGGCGGCGTGTATCGGCCCATGCGCCGGTGAAAAGCATATCCAATGAAACCACGTTTCACGATGATACCGCAGACACAGATATATTGGACGGTCACATCTGGCGTATGTCAGAAAAGGTCAGCGACCGGGCAAAGGCGAAAGATCAGGCGGGGCGGGTTGTCACCTTGAAACTAAAGCGCGCGGATCATTCGCTGATCAGCCGGCGCATATCATTACACAGCCCAACACAAGTCGCCGACCGTATCTATCGCACGGCACGGGGGCTTTTTGACCAAGTTCAACATGACAGCCCGTACCGGCTGTTGGGTGTTGGCCTTTCGGACATCGTCCCAGCCGAACGGGGCGATCTTATGGGGGATCTTCTTGATCCCGAAGCATCAAAACGCACCAAGGCCGAAATTGCGACGGACCAGATACGGGAAAAATTCGGAAAAGATTCGATCAGGAAAGGCCGCGCATTGCGCTGATCATTCTGCGGCAAGACTTCTGTTGTTCGCAACGACCCGGCAAATGTCCGAAATCACGCCACGCAAACGGGTTTGAAACATCGGCATGGATTTCAGGGGTTCGATCGTTCGTTCATCCATATAAAGGGACCGATCAATTTCAATCTGAACCACATGTTGCTGTCTGGATGGCCGGCCATAGTGCTGTGTCGTAAAGGCCCCCGCAAACGGTGCATTCCGCGAAACACGGAACCCGGCACGCTGAAATGCCATTTCGATTTGCCCCACAACGTCGCGCGTTGCAGACGCTCCGAACCGATCACCCAACACAATTTGCGGGGCAAGGTGGGGGGTAAGCCCACCGGGGTTAACCGCTTCGTGGGGCATGGAATGGCAATCAATCAAAACCGTTCGACCAAACGTCATCCGTGCCTGATCCAACAGGGATTGCAGTTGTACATGATAAGGCCGCCAATAATCATCTAGCCGGTTGTGGGCTTCCTGAAGGCTCATTTTGCCACGATAGATCGCCCGCCCACCTGCGACCACCCGTGGAATGACGCCCAGCCCAGATGCGATGCGCGGGTTGTGGCCCATCTTTTTAACCCCTTGGATCAACGCGGGGTCCAATTCTTCGGGCGCGCGGTTCAAATCCACAAAGGCACGCGGCGCGCGTGCAGACAGCAACGGGGCCCCAAATGAAACGGCGGATCCAAACAATTGATCAACAAACGCATCTTCGGAAGACCGAATGGAATGGCGATTCAGAACAGATGCTTCAAGAAACGCGGCAGAATATTCTGCCCCCGAATGCGGCGAAGCAAAAACAACCCCGCTGCGCAAAACGTCGGGGCGATTCAGTTTGAAGGCAAAGCTGTTCATATCAGCCCTTTCCGATAGTTAGAGAGTATAGCGCAGAAACCTATTGCTGAAAGCCCGAACATCCCGGTTTCCGTTGAAATGGGCCTTGAACCGAAATTAACTGCCGCATATACGGCCCGAACGAAGACGGATGTGCTGTTCAGCAGATTCGGATTCCGTCAACGCGCGCGTAGCTCAGCGGTAGAGCACTTCGTTGACATCGAAGGGGTCACTGGTTCGATCCCAGTCGTGCGCACCATGCAACCCAAGGGCTGACCGCGGCCCGATGGACAAGGAGAGAGGCCATGAAGGTCAAGAATTCGCTCCGCTCTTTGAAGAGCCGCCATCGCGATTGCCGCGTTGTGCGCCGCAAAGGCCGTGTGTACGTGATCAACAAAACTCAGCGTCGTTTCAAAGCACGTCAGGGTTAATTGATCCCCCACACCGAACGAACGAACCGCTGCCATCCGCAGCGGTTTTTTCGTTTTGGACTGGCGGGATACGCCCTGCCTTCGATACGATAGTCCCCATGGATGCTGGCATTTCCAAATCAGGGGCTGATGTGCCCTATCAATGGTCGCACTTTGATCTGAACGATCCAGCGACGCATGACACATTGGCAAGCTTGGCCCCCGAAGATGTCGTTGGCGGTTTGACACAGCCCGAAACCCGCCCACGCTGTGATCCGATGCATGATGGCATTTTGCTGATCCTGCGTGGCATCAACCTAAACCCCGGCGCAGATGCAGAGGATATGGTGTCCATCCGGCTGTTTGTAACTCGCACCCAAATATTGTCGGTCTGGGCACGGCCAGTTTTTGCGATCAAACGCATGACCGCCAGACAACAAGACACCCCCCCGCCAACAACGGTCGACTGGATCAATGACCTTGCCATTGATCTGATCACCACCATCGAAGGGGTTAGCCTGAAATTGGATGACGATGCGGCGGCCGCCGAAGAATCCATGTTGGAAGGTCACACACCCGACACCCCGATCACGCAAAAGCGGATCCAGATTGTAAAGCTGCGCCGGTTCATCGGACCCATGCGGGATGCTTTGACCCGGCTGGCCGGACTGGATTTGCCGTGGCTTGATCCCGTCAGGTTGTCGCTGCGCGAAACCGCAAATCGCAGCCTACGCTGCGTGGAAGAATTGGATGCCGCAAAAGACAGGCTTGTGGCCGTGCAGGATCATTTTGATCTGCAAAGCGCAGAACGGTTGGGACGCAACAGTTATATCCTGTCTGTCATTGCAGCGATTTTTTTGCCGCTTGGCTTTTTGACCGGATTGTTCGGGGTGAACGTTGCAGGCATGCCGGGAACACAATGGGCCCCGGCATTTCTTGCGCTGTGCGTCGGGTCGGCGATCATGGGTGTTGCGCTGTGGGCTTGGTTGCGTTGGATGAAATGGTTGTAAGGGGCGTGCAATGAAAATCACCGTACTGGGGGCCGGCGCGTGGGGGTCTGCGTTGGCGTATCATTTTCACGCTGTGGGCCATGATGTCACCGTATGGGGCCGCAACCCGGGAACTGCGCCCAATGGCTGTGCCCGTATCCACGGTGATGCGCCTTTGCCCCTTGCTGATCTGGTGGTGTTGTCCACGCCTGCGCAAACCACCCGCGCTGTCTTGGCGGATAAGCTGCCACAGATCACTGCCGACGCCGGGTTGGTCATCACGTCAAAGGGCATCGAACGTGGGACCTTGGCCTTGCAATCAGACATTGTGGCCCAGACCGCGCCGGGCCACCCTATTGGCGTTCTCACAGGCCCCAGCTTTGCCGCAGACGTGCTGGCCGGGCGCCCCACAGGATTGACGCTGGCCTGTGCCGATCCATCCGTTGGGCGCAGATGGCAGGACGCGCTGTCAGGCAATGTTATCCGGGTCTATTATTCATCCGATGTGATGGGCGCCCAGATTGGCGGGGCGATGAAAAACGTGATCGCGATTGCCTGTGGGATCGTCGCGGGATGCGGAATGGGCGCATCCGCACAGGCGACGATCATGACGCGCGGCTTTGCCGAAATGTCGAAGCTGGGTCTGGCGATGGGTGCGGAACTTGAAACATTGGCCGGGCTTTCGGGGCTGGGTGATCTGGCCCTGACGTGCCATTCGCCCTTGTCCCGAAATTATTCCTATGGGTTTGCGCTTGGCGAACGCGGCAAGGCGCCGGAAACCGGCACATTCGAAGGGGCATTGACCGCGCAAGCCGCGCTGGATTTGGGTCATCGTCATGGGCTTGATCTTGCCTTTACGGCAACAACAGCAGCATTGGTCGAAGGGCGCATCACCGTTCAAGACGCAATGAAAGATGTGTTCTCGCGCCCACTGAAGGACGAAACCCTGACGTGAGCCAACGGTCTTTGGCGCATCAATCCGCGCACTATTTCAACCGTAGAAAGGACTGGCAATAGACTTGCGCCGCTGATCCAGTTGACACTGCAAAAACCACTTTGTCTTCTTCATCGGAATTGAACAGCACGAACACATCTGCGGCGCCATCGCAATTGGCGAACAGCTTTTGTTCCGCCGGAAACTGAAGTTCGACAAACCCCTGTGCAGACAGAATTGATTGGGTTTCGGCCATCCCGTCACCATCCGCCCATTCCGGCCAGTGCGGCGACAGGGCCCCGTGGCCTGAACATTGGCGCATTCCGGCGGCGGTTGAGGTTGCATCTTGTTCGACGACACCCACCAGCATTTCATAATTTGCAGACCATTCGGGATAGGCCGCCGCTTTCAACGCACCGTCTTCAAAGATCAATTCGGGCCCGCTTTCAAACGCGTCCTGTCCCCCATGAACAACGAAACGGGCGCAATCCGCGAGGGCTGCATGAAACACTGGAAAGGGTGAACTGTCTGATACGTTCGTCAAAACAAGATCCGGCATCGTTGCGTTTGGCGGTGCGACGCCTTCGCCCCCAGCAACCCAAATTTGCAAAACTGCAGCGGCGATCAAAGTCATTTGTGTCATTCTTTGCCTCCAGTTGTGAATGCGCATCGCAGCTGTGCGGTGGCTTGCGCTTTCTTGCTTTTAACAGCTTTGCTTTGGATAATGCAGGATCATTGCATTCCGTAATTCTGCACGCAAACGCGCCCCATTGCCGGCGACTGCACGGTGCGGATCTGAACGCCTTCGGCCTTGCCGGGCATAACGGTCAAACCAAACATGGGTTGGGGTTCGTGACAGTCACCATAAGCAAAGCCGGGCACCTTCAATGTTAACTTCAACAGGCCCATCTGATCGGCAAGCGCGGTCAAAAGACCTTCGTCAATTTGCGAAACGCTGGTGCGCGCCAATGTAGTCGTACAGGATTTTGCGGATGTTGCACCCGCGCCTTCCACATGAACCGTCACGGTCAGAATGCCTTCGCCATCTATTGGCGTTGTGAAGGTTTGCGACACGGGCGGGCCTGATCGCACAATGTCGCCCTGCACAAAGGTCATGCAGTAAGCAGCGGCAGAAGTAACTGAAACCTGACCCCAAGCGGACGATGCGCCCAGGGCCAAGGCGGTGATCAGACTATTCCGCAGCAATCTGCACATCAGCGGGTTCAACCTTTACGGCAGAGAATTTGAACTCTGGGATTTTACCATAAGGATCGACAGCTGGATTGGTCAGGATATTTGCGGCCGCTTCGACATAAGCGAACGGCAGGAAGACCATATCGGGCGAAACGGCACGATCTTCGCGGGCCATGATTGTGATCGACCCGCGCTTGGTTGTCAGCCGCACGTGCTGGCCCGGTTCGACGCCCAATTTGCGCAATGTGGATGGGTGCAGCGAACAGTTGGCTTCTGGTTCCACGGCATCCAAAACGGTGGCCCTGCGGGTCATGGACCCTGTGTGCCAGTGTTCCAATTGACGCCCTGTGGTCAGGATCATTGGGTAGTCCGCATCGGGTGTGTCATCGGGTGCGATAACGTTGGCAGGGGTGAACCTTGCGCGGCCTTCGGGCCGGGGGAACCCATCGCCGAACACCACAGCCTGACCGGGATCTTCCGGGGACAGGGATGGATAAGTCACGGCTTCGCCCTTCAGGCGGTCCCACGTGATGTTGTTCAAGGACTTCATGTTCAGCTTCATTTCAGCGAACACATCGGCTGGGCTTCGGTACGTCCACCCAAGGCCCAGACGTTTGGCCAATTCAACCTCGATCCACCAATCTTCCTTCGCTTCACCCGGTGGCGTTACGGCTGGGCGCACCATCTGCACCTGACGGTTGGTGTTCGACACAGTGCCTGACTTTTCGTACAGCGCAGACGCTGGCAGGATCACATCCGCATAGTTCGCGGTTTCGGTGATGAAGATATCCTGCACGACCAGATGATCCAGCTTGGCCAGCGCATCACGGGCGTGTTCTACGTCTGGGTCAGACATCGCCGGGTTTTCGCCCAAAATATACATCGCCTTGGTATTTCCGGCGTGGATGTCATCCATGATTTCCGTGACGGTCAGCCCTTTTTCGTTGCTGAAATCTTCCGTTCCCCAAACTTCGGTGAATGCGGACCGCACGCCATCATCCATAACTGACTGATAATCGGGCAAGAACATCGGGATCAGACCCGCATCAGACGCACCTTGTACGTTGTTTTGGCCGCGCAGCGGGTGCAGGCCCGTACCGGGGCGACCCACTTGGCCAGTCATCAAGGCCAAACTGATCAGACAGCGGGAATTGTCTGTCCCGTGAATGTGCTGGGAAACCCCCATGCCCCAAAAGATCATGCCCGCCTTGGCGCCCGCAAAATCACGCGCCACCGCACGCAGGGTATCCGCGTCAATGCCGCAAATCTCTGCCATCTTTTCTGGGGTAAAGTCTTTCAGGTGGGCCTTCTCGGCCTCCCAATTTTCAGTATAGGCGTCGATGTATTGCTGATCATACAGCCCTTCTTCGACGATCACATGCATAATCGCATTCAGCATCGACACGTCCGCACCGGGGCGGAATTGCAGCATGTGGGTGGCAAAGCGTTTCAGCGCCTGACCACGCGGATCCATGACGATCAGCTTGCCGCCGCGTTTGGTGAACTGTTTGAAGAATGTCGCCGCAACAGGGTGATTTTCGATGGGGTTGGCCCCGATCACAATCGCCACATCGGCGTTTTCGATTTCGTTGAACGTTGCGGTCACCGCACCCGATCCAACGTTTTCGATCAATGCCGCAACGGACGAAGCATGGCACAGCCGCGTACAGTGATCGACGTTGTTGTGGCCAAACCCCTGACGGATCATCTTTTGAAACAGGTACGCTTCTTCGTTCGTGCATTTCGCGGACCCGAAGCCAGCAACTTCTTTGCCCCGGCCCTTCAGGCCACCGGCCGCGAAATCCAATGCTTCGTCCCATGATGCTTCGCGGAAGAAATCCTGCCAATTGTCGGGGTCCACGTTCAAACCCTTCATCGGCGCATCGTCGCGGCGGATCAGGGGTTTGGTCAGCCGGTGCTGGTGGTGGATGTAATCATAGCCAAACCGGCCTTTGACACACAGCCGGCCTTCGTTTGCAGGACCGTTGATCCCGTCAACGTATTTGACCTTGCCGTCTTTGACCTTGATGCTGATTTGGCACCCCACGCCACAAAACGCGCAAACGCTTTCGACTTCTTCGTCAAAATCCTTGCTGTCCCCAACCCCTGCGCCGGGCGTCACACTTGCGGGCATTAGCGCGCCTGTGGGGCAAGCCTGCACACATTCGCCACATGCGACACAGGTGCTGTCACCCATGGGGTCGGCCATGTCGAACGTGGGATAAGCATCGTGGCCACGGCCCGACATGCCGATGACATCGTTGACCTGCACTTCGCGGCAGGCGCGCACGCACAAGCCACATTGGATACAGGCATCCAGATTGACCGACATCGCGACGTGGGAATCATCCAACAACGGAATGCGCCCATCTTCCAGTTTCGGAAAGCGCGATTCAGATACGCCTTGCCCAGCGGCCATATCCCACAAGTGCGACGATTTATCATGCGCGACTTCGGGTTCGGGTTGGTCTGCGACCAGCATTTCCATGACCATCTTGCGCGCCGTATCGGCCCGTTCAGATTTTGAATGCACGACCATCCCATCGGTCGGAACGCGAATGCAAGATGCGGCAAGGGTCCGTTCGCCTTCGATTTCAACCATACATGCGCGGCAGTTGCCGTCCGACCGATAACCGGGCTGATCCTTGTGACACAGGTGGGGAATGATGAACCCCTGCCCTTTCGAGACTTCCCAGATCGTTTGCCCCGGACGGGCTTCGACTTCTTTCCCGTCAAGCATAAAGCGAATCGTGTCAGACATGGGTGGACCCTTCCCCTTGCGTTGGCTGCGCTACTGTAGACCACGGCGTACTGCAGGCCCAAGGGCCACTCACGACCGGAAACGATCCAAACACGCCAAGCCCTGTTTCCGATGTTAGACTGTGGTTCTTGGTCCAGAAACAGCCATCGGTGCGCGCATCACAATCACACCCGCCAACGTGATTGCCCCCATGCCCAGCAGCGCCAATGCATTGGGAAATTGCCCAAAGAAAAGATAGCCCCAGAAAATTGCGAATATCAGATAGGCATAGTCAAACGTGGCAATCACCGTGGCCGCCCCGTTCTGATACGCATAGGCGACCCAGATCGTTGCGATCCCAACGCAAATCCCCATCCCCAAATAGGACCACTGACGCCCTTCAACGGCCTGCCAAACCGTTTGCACCGGACTGTCCCCGGCAAGCAACATGGCGAAAACGCCCAAACCAACGAACCCGTAATTCAGCCACAGCCCGACGGTCAGCGGGTTTTCAGACCCCAACCGCCGCCCCGTTAGGATCATTGCGCAAGAATACGAAAACGCAGCAATCAGTGGCAACACATAGGCTGGCGACATCGCCGCCTGTCCGGGTTGAACGATCAATAGAACGCCGACAAACCCCAACCCCACCGCACCAAGCACCAGCCGACTGGGGCGTGTTCGGTCAAGGCCTGCTGTGATCAGTGCGATCATCAGCGGGATTGTGTAAAGCGTGGCCACCGCGTTTGCCACAGGCATCACCGCAAGTGCCGAATAAAGGCACACCCAACTGACCAACAGCAAAGCTGTGCGGACCATGACAATCCCGACTTGATCAGGCATGAATCGCGCCCGTGCGGCAAGCGTGATCAGCACAGCCACCGGAACGGCAATCAAACCGCGCAACCAAAACACGGTCCACAATCCAACGTCTGACTGGGCACGTGCAACAAGCGCGTCATTCAGCGTCAGCAACAGATCAGCCGCAAGGATTGCAAGTATCGCCAACAGCGGTCTGTTTGGGATGATTGTTGCCATGGGACATCGTTCCTGTTTCAAGGCTGGTATGACAGTGATCACTTTAGTACGGCACGGCCAAGCGAATTTTCCGGCAAAAACGGAAGAAGACTACGATCGATTGTCTGCTTTGGGTCATCAACAGGCCAACTGGCTTGGTGATTATTTTCGGTCCCACGGCGACGTCTTTGACCACATTTGGTGCGGCACCCTGCGCCGCCATCGCGAAACCGCGGCGGGCTTGGGTTTGGGGCTGGCCCACGAAGACGCGCGCTTGAACGAAATGAAGTATCTGCAGATGGCCGAGGTGTTCAACCAAACGTCCGGGATGACGATGCCCCAATCGGGGCCGGAATTCGCGGCCCATGTGCCGCATGTCTTCCGGGCATGGGCAGCAGGTGATCTGGATCATGTTCACGTGCCTTACAATGATTTTGCACAGCGGATGGCTGACGCGGTGGCACAGGCATTGGCGATGGGCGGGCGGCACCTGTTTGTGACATCCGGCGGCGTTATCGGTATGATGATGGCACGTATGCTGAACCTGCCCCCCGACGGGTTCGCCCAGATGATGCTGCCAATCCGCAACACGTCGATCCATCGGTTTGGGCTGGAAACTGGGATGTTGTATTTGGACAGCTATAACCTGACGCCGCATTTGGACCATCCCGACCGCAGCCACGCCAAAACATTCGTCTAAAGGGCAATTCCATGATCACACTGTTCGCTGCCAAGGGCACCATTTCAATCGCCGCCGCATTGGCGTTGGAAGAAGCAGGCGTTGACTACACGCTGAACCTGATCCGTTTTGCTGATGGCGATCAGAAGAAACCCGAATACCTTGCGATCAATCCAAAGGGCCGGGTGCCTGCGTTGATCACCGGGGATGTGACGATTACGGAAACCGGTGCCATTCTTGAATATATCGGCACCGTCTTTCCAGATGCCGGGCTTATTCCCCAAACCGCTGCTGAAAAGGCACGGATGCGCGAAATGATGTTTTATCTTGCCTCCACCATGCATGTGAACCACGCGCACAAACTGCGCGGGTCCCGGTGGGCCGACCGGGCTGAAAGCCACGAAGATATGACCGCCAAAGTCACACAGACAATGACCGAAAGCTGCACCTATGTGGAAGATTTCATCGCTGGCCCGTTTGTGTTGGGGGACCAGATCAGCCTGGCCGATTTGTACCTGTACACCGTTTGCACATGGTTGGAAGGCGACGGTGTCGCCGCGGCCGATTTCCCCAAAATTCAACTGATCCGTGATCGAATATCCCAACGTGGGTCCGTTCGCGCAGTCACGGAAAAAGGGTTGTTGTGATGCACGTCTGGGTCCGGGCAGAAGAACGCGAAAACGAACAACGGGTCGGCATCACACCGGATGGGGTCAAGGCGCTGATCACCGCTGGATTCACCGTCACTGTTGAAACATCTGATGCGCGGGCGATCCCGATCGACCCCTACCGCGTGGCTGGGGCACACATTGCTGATGCCGGATCCTGGCGCAAGGCCCCGCAAGATGTCATCGTGTTTGGCCTAAAGGAATTGCCCGATGATGGCGCACCCTTGCAGCACAGGCACATCATGTTCGGGCATGCCTATAAGGGCCAACCAGCAGGGCAACGCCTGTTGCAGCAATTCAAAACCGGCGGTGGCGTCCTGCTTGATATCGAATACCTTACCGATCAAGCAAACCGCAGGGTCGCCGCCTTTGGCTATTGGGCCGGATATGCCGGTGCCGCAGTGGCACTGCAGTGCTGGGCGTCACAGATGCAGGGTGCTATTGTCGGCCCAGTGCAACAATATGACAGCGCAAATGCGATGCTGGCCGACCTGCAATCACAGATGGTTGGGCTGCGGACGCGCCCGTCTGCCCTGATCATCGGGGCCTTGGGGCGCGTGGGCACGGGCGCCGCTGATCTGTGCCTGCAGATGGGTGTGGCCACCACGAAATGGGACATGGCGGAAACAGCACATGGCGGACCGTTTCCCGAAATTCTGGCCCATGACATCTTCTTTAACTGCATTCTGGCGCGGCCGGGCACGCCGGTCTTTGTGCCCAACGGCGCCAAATTTGCGCCGCGCCGCCTGTCTGTCATCGGCGATATTGCCTGTGATCCGGACAGCGATTTTTCCCCGATCAAAGTATACGACAGAACCACCACTTGGGATGAACCGGCCCTGCGGGTGCACGATGCGCCTGCCTTGGATGTAACCGCCATCGACAATCTGCCATCCATGCTGCCTGTCGAAAGTTCAGAGGATTTTGCACAACAATTGCTGCCCACCTTGCTGCAATTGGACACCGACGAAGAC
Organism: Planktomarina sp.; assembly: GCA_020630595.1. Lineage (GTDB taxonomy): Bacteria > Pseudomonadota > Alphaproteobacteria > Rhodobacterales > Rhodobacteraceae > Planktomarina. The sequence goes on along the minus strand of JAHDBC010000028.1, from coordinate 9,125 downwards.
GGTGTTTGGGCACGGGCAGAAACGCTTTTTCATCGGCATACCGCAGCGCTTACTTGAACACCCTGTAATACAGCCAGTCCGGCCAGAACTGTGAAAACCGGAACAGCAGGGAAAACGCAGTTGGAAAACTGACCTTGAACCCACCGTGGTTCAAATGGTCGAACATGACCTTGGCGGCCTGTTCAGGTTCCATGATGAACGGCATGTTGAATTCGTTCTTGTCCGTTAGCCGTGTCTTGATGAAGCCCGGGTTCGCCACTTGCACCCGAATTCCTGTGTCGCGCAGATCTGCATACAGGCTTTCGGCCAAGGCCATGACCCCGGCCTTTGACGCGGAATAGCCAATGGCGTTGGGCAGACCACGAAATCCCGACAGGCTGCCAGTGATCAGGATATGCCCTTTATCGCGTTCAATGAATTGCGGCATCACCTGATCCAGAACGCGGAAGGCGCCGGTAAAGTTGATGTCGGCCATGGCCAACGCTTTTTCACCATCCCATTCGGTCGCATCCATGGGCCAATAAACACCGGCCAAGAAAACGACACCGTCAATCTGTCCGATTTTTTCGCCGGCTGCCTTCATGCTTTCGTCCGATGAAATATCGGCGGCCAGCACTTCGGCTTTGGACGGCAGGCTGTCCGCCAATTCTTTCAGACGATCTTCGGACCGGGCTGTCAGGATCAGCTCACACCCCTTGTTGGACAGTTTTTCAGCCAGCGCGCGGCCCAACCCTTCGGATGCACCGACCAGCCAATATCGTTTTCCATTCCAATTCATGCAGCAAGCGCCCTTTCATTTGTATTGGCCGGGCGCATTGTGGCGACAAGTTCGGCAACCTTGATGCCAAACTTGCGGAACTGGCTGCGATTCATGATCACACCGTTTTCCATCAGATACATCCAATCGGTCACATCCAAAGCGTGGCCGCCGGCATCTTCGGTCAGTTTGATCGTATATTTCAGCAGCACCGATGACCCCGATTGTTTGCCAGACCCATCCCCCACCAGATCAGGGGCCTGGGCCAGAATGCGGCCATCATCGTTTAACGTCAGCGTCCATTCGCGGTTTTGAACCGACCCGCTATCGTAATGGAACACTTCTTTCATCACACCCACATTGCCATCCCATTTGGCGTTGAATTCCGCGACAAAGCGCGACGTGACCCGGCCCAAAGGCCCGTAAATCACACCTTCACAATGCAAAGGGCCATTGAATCGTTCCCGAATATCGAACGCAGGCTGCTGTGCCTGATAATCGGCAGGTGTTTGTGCGTAAAAGCTCCACTTCCATTGAACGAATTGCACAATCGCAAACGCGATCAGCATCCCCACAGTGATCCAGATAAATCCAGTCATGTGTCAGTCATCCTTCAGTTGGGTTGCCACCAGCAAGGCAATCGCAAGCAGTTTCAACGCCAGCGGGACCAGCGCGTACAGGATCGTCAGAGTAGTCAAAGCAAAGTGCGGTTGGGTCTGCGCAGATGCATCAAACCCCGATGCTTCTAATAACGGAAGTAGCGCGATTGCGGCAAAGGCCAGTGACATTTTGTTGACCAACGACCATAGGCCAAAACCCTGCCCGCCATTTGGGGAAATTTCGCCCATGCGTTTGGCAAAAAGCGCAGGCATAAGCGTAAGATCAGCCCCGATCGTGGCACCCGATGCAATGCAGATCAGGGCAAACCAACCCTGATCACCCGACCCCAAAAGGGCTGCAAAGCCAAAGCTAAAAATGGCCAGCACCATTGCTGATAAAAGGGCGGGTTTTGCCCCAAACTGCGCCGCCGCTTTTGACCAAAACGGCGCAGCAACAGCCCCTGACAAAAAGAACAGAACCAACAGCGCGCCTTCCCATCCTGGCGCATCCAAGCGGCTTTGAACGAAAAAGATGAACAGCGTGGACGACACCGCCACTGGTGTTGCGTTCACCAAAGCAAGGATCAACAAACGTCGTGCTTGGCTATCAGCCCATATGGCACGGATCGGGGTCTTTTGCGTCTGGATGCTGGTCGGTTTCCATTCGGGCCACATAAAAACAACAGCCAACAACACAAACCCAGTGAACCCCCAAGCAAAACTGGCATAGGGGCTATCTGCGATTTCCAGCAAAACGGATGGCGCGACTGCGGCGATACAGACACCCAGCAACGAACCCGTTTCGCGCCACGCCGCCAATCGCATATGCCCGCCGCGCAAACGGGCGGCTTTTGAAACACCCTGAGCGTAAAAGTTGATGTTAAGAAAACTAAAAGCGGAAAAAAGCCCCGTGATCGTGATGGCAAACCAAGCCAGCGGTGCAATCGGCGGTGCAACGGCGAAAAGGCCGACCATGGACAACGCCAGGACAAACGCACCGATACTGACCCCAAAACCGCGCCGTGCACCCAATCGTTCTGAAATCCAGCCCAAGGCTGGATCTTGCACTGCATCAAACAGTCGCAACCAGAACAACACCGCAGCGATTCCCGTCAGACTGACGCCATAGGTTTCGGCGTAATACGGCGGCGCATAGATATAGATTGGCAGGCCCGCCGCCGCCAAGATACCCCCAAACAGGGTGTATGCTGGCAGCCGATCTGCCACTATCGCGAAACTTCTTCGGTCGGCGGTTCTGGCCGCGACCGAAACGCCGCCTTTTTCCACCACAATTTGATGGCTTGCCAATGAATAAGGAACGAAACCCGGCGCGACCCCATAGGCCGACGCCAAACTGATTTCAGAATAGATCGGTTCGTCAACGGTTTCCGATCCCCGACCAACGTTGCGATCAGCCCCCCGTTGCCTTGGCGATAATCAATCCAGATGCCAATTTTTTCGGGTCTGATATCGAACCGGAATTCATAGCCGCCTTCTACCGGCTGAAAGGGAGAGACATGGAAAATCTTTTGCGCCTTCAGCGTATCCGTCGCTTGGATGGGTGCATGATCATCGCGGTGGCACAGATATGAATGACGATCCCCGAATGTATTCGTGACCTCTGCAATCACGGTGCGCAACCCGCCCCGGGCATCATAGCACAGCCAGAAACTGACAGGATTGAACACATGCCCCCAAAATCGTGGCTGTGCCAACAGTTCAACGCGGGCCGCGGCGGGCAAAGCATGGGTGTTCAACACATCGTGGACCCATCGAACCCCAGTTCCATTCTTGGGCGCGCCGCCATGGTCACTGTCGTGCAACGATGCAACATTGAACCGATTGCGCGAAAACAGTGCGGGCATTTTCAGCGGCGTTTCCAGATCCATCAACACATAGTCAATGGAATAGCGAAACGCGTTTTCCACCGCCCCTTTCCGCCCATGGTAGGTGTGACCCTGAATATGGTCGATCATGGTCATTCTGCGGCCACCATGATCTGGTCGCGCGCCAACAATGCATCGGCCGTTTCAAGTGCGGTTGCAAATCCATCTTCGTGAAATCCATTGCGCATCCATGCACCGCAGAACCAAGTGTTATTGGTTCCGTTGAATGCTGTGATGGTTTTCTGCGCTTCAAGCGCGGCAAGATCGAAGACAGGGTGATGGAACGTTGCGCTGTCATACACCAGCTTTGGATCAACGTCGCGTTGGGTGTTCAACGTGACAAAGCAGTGATCATCTTTGGGCAAATGGGGTTGCAGATTGTTGATCCAATAGGTCAGGTCGATCCTGTCTGTCCGCTTGCCTGCATCTTCGGTATACACCCACGATGACCAGCACGCCCGGCGTTTTGGCATCAAAGACGTGTCAGCGTGCAGGATCATTTCGTTTGGCTGATAGCGCACGGCTGACAGTGCAGCCGTTTCATGGGGGGCCGCATCGGAAAGCAGGGAAAGCGAAATATCAGAATGGGTCGCCATGACCACTTCGTCAAACGTTTCCCATTCGCCGCCTTTCGCCTTGACCTCTGCCCCCGTTGGCGTGCGCCGGATCGCGTCGATTGGGGCAAACAAGCGCATGTCGACGCCTTTGTGCCCCAGATGTGCGGCCATCCGGTTCACATATTCGCGTGACCCGCCCTTTACCGTGTACCACTGATGCTGGCCTTCATAATCGAGAAGGGCGTGGTTCTTCATGAATGTGATCAGGGCCTTTGCCGGGAAATCCAGAATGCCTTCGGTGGGTGTGGACCAGATCGCGCCGGTGAACGGGGCCAGATAATAGTCGCGGAACCAACGCCCCGTGCCCATTTTTTCCAACAGCTGGCCGATCGTGATGTTCGGGTCCGTCGCCATAGAAACGGCGTGTTTGTTAAAGTGCAGAATATCCCGCAACATCCGCAGATATTGCGGGCGCGTGTAGTTGCGTTTTTGCGCAAAAAGCGACGACATTCCGCGCAGACCGTATTCCAACCATCCCCCATGAATAGAAGCCCCGAAGGACATGTCTGATTCGATGACAGGGACGTTCAAATGATCAAACATCTTCGTCATTTGGGGGTAGTTGTGGTAGTTGAACACCAGAAATCCCGTGTCGACAGGCAGATCGCCATGCTGACCCGCCATGACCGTACGGGCATGCCCGCCAAGGCGCGCTTCTGCTTCAAAAAGTGTGACATGATGGCGGTTTGAAAGCCGATATGCCGCCCCCAATCCAGAAATCCCGCCGCCAATAACAGCAATGCGTTTTGGGGCCGCGGGGGCGTTTTCGAATGGCATATGATCAACCCTGTTGGTTTATGTGTTACTTTCATTACGTCACGGGCGACCAGATGGATTAGTTTCAAAAAACTTTTGTATACCGTGATCCAAACGCAGTAATGTGCCGTAGAACGTATATGTTCGTCGGTTCGCAAAACCTTGAAGAAACTGGTGCATCCGCTGGGAAAGTGTCATATATAATTGACACCGCAGCGACAGCCCGACTTTACAAGGTGCCAACCGTGAACATGCCAGAAACGTCTTCCCGGACGGAGTGGGTGGATCATATCCGCCGCATCCAGATGGAACAGGATCAATCAGCATTCGCTGAATTGTTCCGTCACTTTGCCCCTCGGGTGAAGTCGTTTCTGATGAAAGGTGGGGCCAGCGAAACACTGGCCGAAGAAGTAACGCAGGAGGTCATGGCGACCCTTTGGACGAAGGCCCATATGTTTGATCCCGCCCGCGCAAGTGTGGCGACCTGGATCTTTACGATTGCGCGGAACCGTAAAATCGATGTTCTGCGCAAACAAAGGCGGCCCGAACCCGAAGATCTGCCCTGGGGCCCGGAACACGAACCGGATCAGGCAGACGTCTTGGCCCTGCAACAGGAAACAGATCAGTTGGCGCGGGCCGTTGCCGCGCTACCTGAAAAACAAAGGGATTTGGTGGAACGCGCCTATTTCGGGGATCTGACGCACAGCGAAATCGCTGCGCAGACAGGATTGCCCCTTGGCACCATCAAATCAAGGTTAAGACTGGCGCTAGATCGCCTGAGGCATGTGATGAAATGACGGGTCGGAAAACGAATATCAAACATCATCTGACAGATGAATTGTTGATCGGCTATGCGGCGGGCACGTTGCCCGAAGCGTTCAATCTTGTGGTCGCAACACATTTGTCGATGTGCGATGAATGTCGCGCGGCTGCCGCTGCCCATGATGAAGTGGGCGGCGCATTGATGGACACTGACACGCAGGTCGAAATGTCCAGTGACGCTTTCGAAGCAACCTTGAAACTGATCCAAAGTCGCCCGCGCGATCCCAAGGATCCGATCAAGGCAAAGATCGTGCGGCCTTCGGGTTTGTTTCCCAAACCCCTGCAAGATTACGTTGGCGGTGATTTGGGGGCTGTGAAATGGCGGCCCATTGGATTGGGCGTGCGTCAGGCGGTCTTGCCGACGGCAAAAGGCGCAACAGTCAGATTGTTGCATATCCCTGCGGGTTCGGCCGTGCCGGATCATGGACACAATGGCACTGAACTGACCCTAGTCCTGCAGGGCGCGTTCCGTGATGAAGAAGATCGGTTTGGACCCGGCGACGTTGAGGTCGCGAACGAAGATCTGAACCACACCCCGGTGGCAGAGATTGGCGAAGATTGCATCTGCCTTGCCGCAACGGATGCGCCGTTGAAGTTCAACAGCATTATCCCAAGAATAGCCCAGCCGTTCCTACGGATCTGACCTGTTGTTGACGCGGGATGGGGCCAGCCGCGATGGCGGCCCTAAACCCGCTGGTTATCGGCCATCAACGCAACCATTTCAAACATCACGGCGGCGGCAACACGGGCCGTGATCATGTTGTTGTGATCCCGCGTTGGCATCAGACAAACAACATCACCACCGACAATGTTCATGCCCCGCGTTGCGCGCACAAGGGCCAGCGCTTCGTCAACCATGAACCCCTGTTCACCGGGTTCCATGTTGGACACACCCGGTGCCACGACAGGGTCCAAACAATCAAGATCGAACGTGATATAGACCGGCTTTCCTGCAAGCCTTTCCTTGATCCGGTCAATGGCCGTTGCCAAACCCATGGTTCGGTATTCCTTCATCGTGATGACATCGTAGCCATAGTCGTAGGATGGCTGCAGCCAATCCATTGTACGCGGATTGCCCCGGATGCCGATCTGTACGGAATGATGTGGATCCACCTGCCCCTGATCCACCAAATATGCCCCCCAATGCGCCGCTGATTTCTTTGCCCCCAAGAAATGCGGCACCTTGGCGAAGACATCTGTGTGGGCATCCAGATGCAGAAAGCAAACCGGTTCACCACCTGCCAATTTCCCGCCACCCAAAGCCTGCACAATCCCACCAGTGATCGAATGGTCGCCGCCAATCGACACGGGGCGTGCACCAGCCGCGTCAACTTTCGTGTAGAAATCCGTGATCCGTTGGATCGATGCTTCGTTGTCGTTCAATTCCGGCAGCGGAACATCGCCCAGATCATTAATCCGCGTCCCGACCCAAGGGTCAAAGCCAAACTCCATATGCACCCGCCGCGCTGTTGCAGATACATTGCGCACCGCACGCGGTCCCAAATGCTGATCCCGTTCTGTCGTCCCATTCCCGCTGGAATGCGGCACACCCACCAAAGCGATATCTGCATTTGCCGGGTCCGTGTCATGCGGACACCGAAACAACGTCGGCACGCCCCACCAATACAGGTTCTCCATCATGCGTTCTTCGGGTGTGCTCATCGGTGTCCCTCTTACCATGCTAACGCTACTCTTTCAGAATACCCCCAGCCGAAACAAGTCCCTTGCGCGGTGGCTGAGATGTTGGACTTTGAATATTCCTAGCCAACCCCAAACGGGCCAGCGCAAGGACAAACCAATAGCCTGGATCAACCTGCCCCGCCTCTACCCCGAGGCGCGCCGAATGAGGAAAAGCGTGATGGTTGGAATGCCAGCTTTCCCCAAAACTGATCCAGGCCCAGCGAGGTAGGTTATAGCCTTGCACCGGCAACCCATCGATCTGCCATCCCTGATGTCCAGAACGGTGGGCATAGTGACCGATGGCCCAATGTCCGACCAAAGACACAAACACGCGCAAACACACGCCCCATAAGACCAAACCAATCCCACCAACTGCGTAAAGAGGCAGGACAAGGATCAACTGTTGCGCCATCCATGTGCGTTCAATCCAATGGTAAACAGGATCGTGGGCAACAGTATGTTCGATCTGAAATTGCGGGGGATGGCGCATCTTGTAATCGCAACATATTTGCCAAAACGCATCTTTTACCGCCTGCGCGCGATGGGCAGGATGGTCTGGGCAAATGGTCTGGCGTTGAAACCAATCGCGCATGTCATGAGCGCGGATCATGCCAAATGGGCCTGCCATACCGACCAAAGTGCCCAGCCAAACCAGCACGTATTCAACCCATTTTGGCGTGTTAAAGCTGCGGTGGATCAAAAGCCGGTGCATCCCAACGGAATGACCTGCACAAATCGTGACGCTGGTTAGCAGAAGAAAAGTTACAAAAGCCGCAAAAGATGGATAAATCACAACAGCAGCCAAAGCCCCCAGCCCATGGCCTGCCACCCAAACAAGCTTGATCCAATTAACTTGGACCGAGCCATCCATCACGTCGACAGCTTCGTTTGCAAAGATCCGTTCTGTAGATACAAGATCTGACATTATCCAGATGTCGCCCTATCGCGCACATCACGCGCAAGGACACCCATGGCCTGGGTTCCCGCGAAATTCATCAGGGGGGCCATGATAAATGCAGGGGCAAGCCGACGCTCAAAGGTTAATTCCACAGTCAGGTTTGTCCCGTCGGAATGTGGCTGTAAGTCGTAACTGATCGATTGGTGCGCAATCCACGCTACAAATGGCGTCGTATCAGACAACACCGTGAACTTTGCAAAGCCTGGCGATTGTTCTGTGACTTGCAATGTCAGCGCACCTGACCCTTCGCGCCCCGCGAATTGAACACGGCGCATTGCGCCCAAAACTGTGCCTTCGTCGATGTCTACCGCAACCGGCTGCGGGAAATTACGCAAGATGTTCGGCAAAGGCACTTGGGGCGATGTTGCCGTTTGCATAGCATCCCAGACAGCATGTTCTGGCGCAGGAATGCTGGTCGAATAGCGGGCCACCTGTTGCGACTGAAATGTAAGGGAGGGTGTTACACCTTCAAGGCTAAGTAGACCCAAACCTATGATTCCAAAAATTGCACCGGCCGCTTCATATTTCCGGTCACCGCGGGACCCTCGCACCAAAAGGCGCACCAGCCAAACGATGGCTTTGAAGATGACCAGCAAAATACCACAAACAATCACCACGATGACCAGACAGAACAGCGTCATACCCACTATTTCCACAATCGCGATCCCGGCATAGGCAGGTTGCGGTGTAAGGACTAGGGCGCTGATGACGCTCAGAAATACGAAACCAATAGTCGTCAGACTGGCTGTTGCAACGTGCTGTACATCCCGTGGCAAGCCGCGTCGTACAATAACATTATACAGCATGTGCACACTGGCAATCAGCAGCACCGGAAATACGAACATCAATCCTGTTGTCGCCAAGGCAGTTTGCGACAGGTGCCACGCATAGGTGCCCGTCACAGTTGCCGCAATGATGTGCGGCAAAACTAAATGCAATCGTATCATTGAAATCCCGTCGATCTAATGGCGCTTAATTTCTATCCCAGGTAGACTATCCTGCCGTTCCAATTCCTCAAAATCAAAATTGTCCAGCTTGTTCGCCCGCTTT
>JAHDBC010000001.1:319789-341003 GCA_020630595.1 Planktomarina sp. | reverse complement strand
TCGTTCTTTTCCAGCAAGACACAATCGGTCCAGCCCGCCTTGGCCAAATGGTACAGTGCGCTGGTTCCGACGACGCCGCCGCCAATGATGACCACACGGGCCGTGGTTGGAAAATCAGCCATTTTCAGTGCTCCCCTTGCAGCTCTGCAGCTGCGATTTGATAATAATCGGCTTTGTCATCGACAAAGATGTGTTTGGTGGTTGTCATGCCCGTGGATCCATCAAGAACCCCGGCAGAAAAAGATGTGCGGCCTTCGCCATCCAACTGCCAAAACAGGGTGGACCCGCAGGTGCCGCAAAAGCCGCGGCGGGCAACATCGCTGGACCGAAACCACGACACGTTACCGTCGATCTGCAATTCTTCGGTTTTGGAAGAACACGCGGCCCAGTAATGCCCGGTCGTTTTGCGGCATTGCGTACAATGGCAAGCAACGGGTGGGCGTACTTCGCCTGTTGCATGAAACGAAACAGCCCCGCACAGGCACGATCCTTTGACCATTAGATTTCCCCCCCAACCATCATGAAATGTTTCATAGACTCGCCCGCCCCTAATAGATCGGCGGCGAAATGATCCAGATCACCTGACAAGGGTCTGGATGGGGGTTTTCCCATTGATAGGGATCACCTTTGATGCGGAAACTGTCACAGGCATTCAGATCAAACGACCGCCCGTCAATGGTCACGCGCAGTTTGCCTGACAGAATGTACCCAACCTCTTGGGTGGGGCGTTGGTTTGGAACCTCCAATTTGGAAAATGGGGCAAAGGTGGAATGCACCACTTCGAAATCGTCTGTCAGGTCCGGGGACAAAAGTTCTTCGACCAACCCTTTTTCGCGGCTTCCGATCGGGCGGCGCGATCCTGCGCGAACCACATAGCCAGCTTCGTTGGCAGGCGCCCCCCCGGCCCCAAACAGGGATGAAATCGAAACATCCAGCGCCTTTGCCAAATCGCGCAGATCATCAATCCCGGGTTCGGACAGATCCCGTTCGACCTGCGACAACCAACCAACAGACCGACCCAGCGTATCTGCCAGATCAGATAACGTCAGCCCACGCGCTTTGCGCAACGCACGGATATCCGCGCCAAGGCTGCTGATTTCTGTTGAGGTCTGGAGCATCGCTTCGTGAAATTTTCCGTGTTTTTTTCACCATCTGCGAGTCGGTGAAAAAACGCAAGAAAATTTCATTCGGATGTGTGCGAATGTGTACGATCAAACTTGATCGAATGCGCGCTTCAATATTCGGGCAAGGTTTTCAGCATCCGTTTGTGTGAATGCATCTGGTTGATTGCTGTCGATATCAAACACACCCAACAACTGACCCGCACCGTTCCAAACTGGCAAAACCAATTCAGACTGTGTCGATGAAGAACAGGCAATGTGCCCGTCAAACGCGTGGACATCGGCCACCAGTTGCGTTTCTTCCAAACGTGCAGCAGCACCGCACACGCCCCTGTCGAACGGAATGGTCAAACAGCCATGCCCCCCTTGATACGGTCCAATCTTCAACAGACCCGGGGCAACCACACGGTAAAATCCAGTCCAGTCAAAACGTGCATCACTTTGGTGAACTTCGCAGGCGATTGTCGCCATCAACGCAACTGCATCGGTTTCGCCATCCGTCAAACCCGCAATTGCGCGGGACAGTTCTTCGTAATCAGCAGCCATTTTTGCGGCCATCCTGTGGATCAAGCGTTTGGTAAGGTATCTGGCCTAAGGTGATGTTCATGGCAAGGAGCATCGCGCATGAAAATCACCCTGACCCAAACCGACACCCATTTGGTTGCAACCCCGGCAGGACCGCGGTTGGATGCCTTGCATGCTTTGGAATTCAAAGAAAAGTTGCGCAACACAGTTGAAACGCTGGATCAAGATATCATCATCGATATGTCCAACATCGAATTCATGGACAGTTCCGGCCTAGGCGTTTTGGTTGCAGTCACCAAATTGAAGCCAGAAGAATGCGACCTTGCATTTTCCAATCTTCAACCGCTTGTGTCCCGTGTGTTTCAGTTGACCCATCTGGATCGCGTATTCGAAGTGCTGCCCAAATCCGCGACTGGGACCGCCGCATGACCGAACTGGCGCTGGAATTCGACAACACGCCAGAAGACGCACATGCCATCCTGATAGCGGCGACGGGGTTTCTTGAAATCGAAGGGGCCTATGATCCGGATATCGAATTGGCCTTGGCGGAAGCAATCAACAACGTTGTTGATCACGCCTACACCACACAGGGGCACGCGGAATTGTTTTTGGAAACATCCGCGTCTGACATTGTTTGTATCCTGACAGACAGCGGCAAAACTTACATCCCGCCGCCCGTTGGCAAGACACCCGGGTATGGGTGGCATTTGATGCGAACAATCGCAAAGGAAGTGAATATTTACCGTGAACAAGAACGCAATCAGCTGCGGTTGTGTTTTCAAAGGCCTGCAGTTGGTTAGCGCCCCTTGAACCTGATGAATTCTCCCTACAGTCTTTGAAAGACAAAAAAGGGGCATATCATGCGGGATTTCCATCTTCCGGGCCGTTCAGCGGTGTTTGCAACAAATGGCATGTGCGCCACATCCCATCCAATCGGTGCTTCTGTTGCAATCGATATACTGAAACGCGGCGGCAATGCGGTTGATGCAGCAATCGCGGGCGCAATCGTATTGGGCCTGTGTGAACCTCAAATGACTGGGATCGGTGGCGACATGTTTGCCCTGATACACCCAAAACCCGGCAGCAAGGTCATTGCCATGAACGCAAGTGGCCGCGCGCCTGCGGCCCTGAATGCGTCTGATTTGCGATCAAAGGGACATGCGACCGTTGGTCTGGAATCTGTCGAATCCGTCACGATCCCGGGTGCCGTTGATGGCTTTTGTCGTCTTTGTGAAGATTATGGGCATCTGGGACTGGACGCTGTTTTGGCCCCTGCAATTGATTATGCGCAAAACGGTGTGCCGGTTGCGCCGCGCGTCGCGTTTGACTGGGCAGAGGCGGCGCACCGGGTCACAGGCCGCGCCAAGGATTTGTACCTGTTTGATGGGCAAGCGCCGAACGTCGGGCAAATGTTCAGATCCCCGGAACAGGCCGATGTTTTGCGCGCAATCGCAAAATCAGGGCGCGCTGCATTCTATGAAGGCCCCATCGCCGAAGACATGGTAAACAGTCTGCGGGCCATGGGTGGTGCACATACCATGGATGATTTTGCCGCGACACGGGCAACCTATCACGATCCGATTTCAACCCAATACCGTGGGATCGAAGTGATGGAACACCCGCCCAATGGCCAGGGCGCAACAGCCCTTTTGATGCTGAACATGATGCAGCATTTTGACTGGTCTAAAATGGATCCGTTTGGCGCAGAACGCGCCCATATCGAAGCAGAAATTGCAAAGTTGGCCTACGATACCCGCAACAGATTGCTGGCTGACAATGACTATATGACCCGGCTGAACCATATGATGGACCCGGTGACGGCAGAACGGCTGGCGGCGTTGGTTGATCCGAACCGCGCGATGCCAAACGCAACCCAGATTTCTGAATCCGTTCACAAAGACACGATCTATATCACGGTCGTGGACAAGGATCAGATGGCAGTTTCATTGATCTATTCAATCTTTCACAGCTTTGGGTCCGGGCTTGCCTCTGACACATACGGGATCCTGTTTCAAAACCGTGGCGCTGGCTTTACCCTTGAAGACGGCCACCCCAATGAATTGATCGGCGGCAAACGCCCCATGCACACGATCATTCCGGGAATGATCGCGAAAGATGGCCGGGTCAAAATGCCGTTCGGGGTGATGGGCGGTGCCTATCAACCCAACGGCCACGCGCGTTTCGTTTCGAATATGGTCGATTACGATTTGGACAGTCAGACCGCCATTGATGCCCCGCGCAGTTTTTCTGATGATGGCACAATGAAAGTGGAAAAAGGGTATTCAGATGCGGTGCGACAAACGCTTGTCGACAAAGGACACACCGTCGCCGTGCCAGCCGGCCCAATCGGCGGCGCACAGTCGATCCTGATCCGGGAAGATGGGGTTTTGAAAGGCGCGTCTGATCCGCGCAAAGACGGGTGCGCCCTAGGGTACTAGTTCAGCTGGAAATGAAGCGGGTAAATCCCGTCTTCAAATTGACCGAACAAATCATCGATATCCGGGTGATCCACCGGCTGCCCGGAATAGTCGACTTCCAAATTTTGTTCAGAAACATACGCTATGTAATAGCTTTGATCGTTTTCTGCCAAAAGATGGTAGAACGGCTGTTCTTTGCGCGGGCGGCTGTCTTCCGGGATGGCTGCGTACCATTCATCAGTGTTCGAAAACTGTGGGTCCACATCGAAAATGACACCCCGAAAAGGGTGTTTCCGATGACGCACGACCTGACCCAAATGATATTTTGCACGCGTTCTTAACATACCACCATCCAACATTGCATCCGGTGTTAAAGGACGTGTTGCGGCGTGTCTACGCCATCACCCCAAGAATCATGTAAACAGTCTGTGGACGTCTGCCAGACAGTCGCAGCTTGCGCGAAAAGCTGCACCCAAATGACTGTCCACTGTGCATGCCTATGCCTTTGCGCTATAGTAACCAAAAAAGAAATATAGTGAGCAGTACCAATGAAAAAATCACTTGGCCTTTTGTGCCTTCTGATGCTGGTGGCCAGTTGCAGCGGCAGCCCACGCGGCAATCCAAACGCGCCTAATTCGCTGGACGATGCCTGTGCAATCACCGATCAGCGTCGCAATTTCCTTCCTGCATTCAAAGAAGCGCAGTCTGAATACGGCGTTCCGGTCGCGGTTCTGATGTCGATGATGTGGCAGGAAAGCAAATTCAAAGCGACCGCCCGCACCCCCCATCAATATGCCCTTGGCGTTATTCCGGTCGGCCGCCAAAGTTCGGCTTATGGGTTTGCTCAGGTTCTGAATGGAACATGGGAAGAATACCAGCAAATCACCGGCCGGTGGCGCGCCCGGCGCGACAACATCCACGACGCGGCCCAGTTCATGGGATGGTACATGGCCCAATCAAACAAGGAATTGGGTCTGGCAATGAATGACACCCGCAACCAGTATCTGGCCTATCACGATGGGCGGACCGGGTACCGGCGTGGCACATGGCGGCGCAAAGGGTGGCTGGTGAACATCGCTAACGGCCTGCAAGACCGCGCAGTGATGTATCACCTGCAATTGCAGCGCTGCGGTAAAATTTAGCGCCGCGCCATTTCGGCTTGAATATTGAACTTGCCGTTAGAGATTGAACCGCCTTCCTGCCAATCGCCCAGAATAACCGTTGTCTGGGCGTTGGATTCATCTGATACCACCCACTGGCGCAGCTGGATTGGGTTGGCGGTGAAAATCATCTGAATATAGCCGTATTCAGGGCGCCGCGGATCTTGTGCAGTCACAAGTGTGCGCGTTCCGTCGCTGTCGTGGCCGATCACCATATCACGCTGGGACAGGTTGACGTTTCGTTCCAGAATAATGGACAGCGGGGTCTGGTTCAGTGGAAACCGCGTGGGTTCGCCGTCGGATTTCGGATCAAACACCGCGACCTGCCCGCCACCTGCCATCACGACCGATTGGTTGGGGGGCTTGTATTCGAACCGAATGCGACCGGGGCGTTTCAGAAAAAGCCGCCCCTGATCAATGGTACCGTCGGGATTGACCTGGGTGAAATCACCCTCTGCCGTTTGAAGGCCGTTCAGGTAGTTCGATATCGCATTCAAAGACAGCCGCTCCGCAGACGCTGGACCCGCCATCAAAACCAAAATCAACAGAAGTCTTTTCATACCGTTGTATGTAGCCACGCACCTACAAAATCCCTAGGGCCTGTCGAATGCTTCGGCAGGCCCCCGCCCATTTATCAGGCCTAGCCTTGTTCAGGGATCAGGATTTCGCGTTTGCCGACGTGGTTTGCAGGCGACACCAGACCGTTTTCTTCCATCTGTTCGACCAAACGGGCCGCCTTGTTATACCCGATTGCCAATTTGCGTTGGATGTAACTGGTGGAACACTTGCGGTCTTTGATCACGATCTGAACTGCGGTGTCATACAGCGCATCTTCTTGATCTGTATTGCCGCCAAGGCCAAGAACGGCATCGATGTTTGCGGATGCTTCGCCTTCTTCTGGGCCATCCAGCACACTGCCAACGTATTCCGGCGGGCCAAATGCCTTCAGATAGGTGACGATTTCTTCGACTTCTTCATCGGAACAGAATGGGCCGTGCACACGGGTGATCTTTCCACCACCGGCCATGTAAAGCATATCACCCTGACCCAGCAGTTGTTCCGCCCCCATTTCACCCAGAATCGTGCGGCTGTCCACTTTGGACGTTACTTGAAAGCTGATCCGCGTCGGGAAGTTGGCCTTGATCGTGCCGGTAATCACATCGACCGACGGGCGTTGTGTTGCCATAATCAGGTGGATCCCCGACGCCCGGGCCATCTGGGCCAATCGCTGAATACAGGCTTCGATTTCTTTGCCTGCGACCATCATCAGGTCCGCCATTTCGTCGACAATGACAACGATATACGGCAGCTTTTCGGGTGCGAATTCTTCGGTTTCGAAGATCGGTTCGCCCGTGTTGTCATCAAATCCTGTCTGCACCGTACGGCTGAACATTTCGCCTTTTGACATCGCATCCGCCACACGGGAATTGTACCCGTCAATATTGCGAACACCCATTTTGGACATTTTGCGATAGCGGTCTTCCATTTCACCGACGACCCATTTCAGGGCAACGACGGCCTTTTTCGGATCGGTAACGACCGGTGACAAAAGATGCGGAATGCCATCATAGACAGACAGTTCCAGCATTTTTGGATCAATCATGATCAAACGGCATTCTTCAGGCGACAACCGATACAGAAGTGACAAGATCATCGTGTTGATCGCCACGGACTTACCCGAACCGGTTGTCCCAGCGATCAAAAGGTGGGGCATCTTGGCCAGATTGGCGACAATCGGTTCGCCGCCAATGTCTTTGCCCAGCGCCAAGGGCAGTTTCATGGAACTGTCGCCAAAATCACGGGTCGAAAGAAGTTCACGCAACACAACCATTTCGCGGTTTTCGTTCGGCAGTTCGATGCCAATCACTGACCGCCCCGGCACCGTTGAAACACGTGCCGAAAGGGCCGACATGGATCGCGCAATGTCGTCAGCCAACCCGATCACGCGGGATGCTTTCAAGCCGGGTGCAGGTTCCAATTCGTACATCGTGACCACCGGACCCGGGCGCACCGATACGATTTCCCCCTTGATCCCATAATCATCCAGCACGCTTTCCAACATGCGCGCGTTCTGTTCCAGCGCTTCGTCGCTCAGCACATGGCGCTGGACCCGTGACGGGTTCATCAAAAGTGACAGCGGCGGGGCTTCGAACTGGGTTTCGGGTTTGGGTTCCAATGCCAAAGCGGGCTGCGCTTCAGCCTGGGCTTGCCGGGATGGTTGGGGCGTTTTGCGCGGTGGATGCTGCACAACCTGCCGCGTCGCCGGTTCCGGGACCGCGGTCCGCGCAACGGGGATCGGATCCATCGTGAAGGGAACGGGTGCAGGCTCATCAACCAAAACAACGGTTTCGTCATCGTCTGCAAAAATGTTTTCGCTGCGCGCCATCTGTTGGGGCGCTGTCTGCGGAACATAGGCCACCGGTTCAACAACTGGCGCAGCGGGCGCAGGCGGCAGGCGCAGATCCAACGGCCCATCGGCGGGGTCAGGTGCACGGGTCAGTGCTGGTTCATAACGCACGGGTTCCGGCGCAGGTTCAGCCGATTTGATCAAGCTGGGTGGACGCGCCCGCAAACGGATCGCATCACTGATCTTGGCACGGATCCGGTCATTTGCCGCAGGTTCCGCCGCGATCGGTTCATCAATGCTTTCTGAAACAGCAACAGGTTCCACCGTGTTGCGCTTCAGAATGGATGGCATCCGCTGGAACAGGCTTTGTGTTTCTGCACTGGCCGGTGCGTCTTCGACGATGGGTGCAGGGGGTCGCCCTGTGGGCATTACGGGATTTGCACGAATGACGTCTGCGACCCGCTGGCGGTTGTCTGCAGCTGTATCGCGTTGCTGCGCTGCTTTTTGCGTGCGTCTTGCGACAAAAAAGGCGGCGGCAGATGAAATCGCGGCCGCAATGACCCACGACGCCCGCGTCAGGCCAGCCCGCAATTCTGCCATGGTGAAACCCAGAACATAAAGGGTCAGCGCCAAAAGCGATAAACCAAGAACCAATCCGATAATCTTTGCGCCCAACGCCGCCGTTCCCGGCATCACCTGCAGGATCAGGAACAGCACCGTGTCGCCAAACCGCCCGCCCATGGAAAAGCTGTGCACCCAATCTGCGGATGGGGGCAACGTCGCGGCGTAGATGGATGCGATTGCGACAACAATCGGCGCATACATCACGCGCCGCACCATGCGATCGACGCCGGAATGAAGCACAAGCCGAATGCCGCAACCGATCAACAGAACCGGCAGCGCCCATGTTCCATAGCCCAACAGCTTCATGAATGGTTCGGCCAAACGCGCGCCCAAACCGCCCATCCAATTTTGGACAGATGCGCCCGCTGCAATCAGGCCGGTATCACCAGCCGAATAGCTTTGAAGGGTGAAGACAAAGAATATGCCGACGCAAAGCATCAGCAGCCCGGCGCCTTCGCGCCCGCGCTTTTCTAGAAATGCCTGGGTTGCAGTGTCCAAAAGCGGGTCACGCCCGCGCGCGGGATAGGCCATATATACCTCAACATCATTCGTACAAACAGTCGCGAATAATGGTTAACCCGCGCTGCGTCTCTTGTTTTGGGGCCACCAAGGCGACCCGAATATAGCCAGACGCTGGGTTCTGCTCTTCCACGGTTTGTCCCAAGTATGCACCTGGCAAAACGCGGACCCCAGTTTTTGTCCATAAGTTCAATGCCGCCGCTTCCCCGTCATCGACAGGAAGCCACAAAAAGAACCCGGCCTGTGGGGATTGGTATGAATTAATCCCGGCGAAAATATGGTCAGCCGCCGCAAACTTGCCACAATAGAGTTGCCGGTTGGCAACAACGTGGTCATCATCTGCCCAAAGTCGGGCAGAAACATGCTGAATCGGACCGGGAACCGGACAACCGGCATAGGCGCGCAGCTGTTTGATTCGACGGATGTTTTCGGGACCAGACGCAACAAACCCAGACCGCAGCCCCGGCACGTTTGACCGTTTCGACAGCGAATGAAACGCCACCACCCGTTCGGGGTCAGTGCCTGTTTTCGCGGCAATCTCCAACGCGCCACAGGGCGGAACATCGCGATAGATCTCTGCATAGCATTCGTCGGCAAAGACTTTGAAATCAAACCGTTCTGCAAGTTCCAGAAGCTGGGTCCAGTATGCATCAGACGCAATCGCGCCTTGCGGGTTAGAGGGTGAGCACAAAAAGAAGGCAGACGTGTTTTCCAGCGTCTTGTCGTCGATCGCATCCAGATCAGGTAGAAATCCCGTTTCCTGCGTACAGGGCAAGTAAACGGATCGCGCCCCCACGGACATCGCAGCAACCGTATAAACTTGATAGAATGGGTTCGGGATCAAGACATTCGTGCCTGCAGGGCACAGCGCGATGACCGCGTTGAACAATCCTTCCCGTGTGCCATTCAACACCATCACGTTGGCATCAGGATCCAGCGCCACATCATAGCGACGCTGCAGATACCCGGTTATGGCATTGCGCAATTCGGGTGTGCCGTTGTTATCGGGATAGCTGTTGAACCCTGCCACTGCATCGGTCAATGCCGCGCCCACCCATTCCGGAAACGGGTGTTTGGGTTCGCCAATGGTCATGTTGATGATGTCCCCGCCGGGCGTGTGCGGATCCAACAAAGCCCGCAACCGGGGCCATGTTGCCGTAGGAAGGGCGTCAAAACGTGAAGGATAGGTCATATTAACTTTCTTCAGGCCAATGCATTTTCTGCTGCCGCAGCCACGCGCAAAAGCCGATCTTCATCCATGGGCGGCGCCATCAGGCTGATCCCAACCGAAGGCACCCCGGTGGGCAGTGTCACGGCGCATCCGCCCATCAGATTGCCGATACGCGTGTTGCGCAGCGCCAACAGGTTTTCACGCACATAATAGGAACTGTCCGTGGCCAGGCGTTCAATATTGGGTGGTAAGATGGGGGATGTGGGCACCAAGATCGCGTCAAACCCAGCGACCAAATCCCAAAACATCGCGCGGTAACAGTCTAACGCTTGCCATGCGGCGACATAATCCGGGGCTGAAACATCTGCCCCCCCCCGAAAACGCGACAGCACTTCTGCAAACATTTTGTCCGGCGCGGCTTCGATCGTATCTTTCCACGTGCCATAAGCTTCGGCCGAAAAAAGCGTACCGGAAAGCCCCAGCGCATCATCCACGATGGGGATATCCAATTCTTCGACCTGTGCGCCCTGATCCACCAATCGGCCGACCGCATGATTGAACCCATCCAATGGCGCGTCACGAATGTCGTCAAATGCGGCCGTTTTGCAAACCACGAACCGCGCCCCATCCAATGTTCCGCCTGCCAAGGACACGGGGCTGCGCCCTTCCATCATGGCCAATGCCGCTGCCGCATCTTCCACTGTTCGCGACAGCGGACCAACCGTATCAAATCGGGCCGCCAATGGCAGAACACCACGAAGCGACAGACGACCAGACGTGGTTTTCAAACCGACCAGATCATTCCACGCCGCAGGAATTCGGACAGATCCACCAGTGTCGGATCCAATGGCAAGGGGCGCCATATCAAACGCAAGCGATCCGGCGGCCCCGGAAGACGATCCCCCTGACACGGCGTCATGGTCATTCACGCAAGGGGTTGTTGCAGTCACCGGATTG
This sequence comes from Planktomarina sp., assembly GCA_020630595.1. Classification (GTDB taxonomy): domain Bacteria; phylum Pseudomonadota; class Alphaproteobacteria; order Rhodobacterales; family Rhodobacteraceae; genus Planktomarina. The sequence goes on along the minus strand of JAHDBC010000001.1, from coordinate 330,162 downwards.
TAACCCAAGCCGGAAAAGGCAAGTTCCGACATATGCGTTTTGCCCAGACAGACAGCACCCATTCGGGTCGCCGTGGACATCACCTGTGCATCAGCGTCTGGCGTGCGACCTGCCAGCAAGGCGGACCCGGATTCGGTTGCCACACCGGACGTGTCGAACAAATCTTTCCACGACACAGGCACGCCATCCAAAATCGACAACCGCTGCCCCAACTTTGCGCGCGTCGCAGCTGCGGCGGCTTCGGCGCGGGCGCGGTTGGGGGTTGTGCGGGCATAGACACGATCTGCAAATGGGTGCGCATCAATGGCATCCAGATATTTTTCCGCCAACGCAATCGGGTCGATTTCGCCAGCTTCAATTCCACGACCCAGTGCTGTCGCACTCATTTTCAACCAACGGTCCATGGCGATCCCCCTTTCCCCATAGGTAGCGGTGTCGCAGCGGGTGGACAATGCTTTGTCTGCCCACATATGCAAGGGCATGGATACTGATGTCATCATCGTTGGCGGCGGATTGAATGGTTGTTCGCTGGCCCTTGCCCTGGATCAAGTGGGCCTGCGGTCAATTGTGATTGATGCCATGCCCACGGCGGTTTTGCGGAAAAATGATTTTGACGGACGCAGCTACGCCATTGCGGCTGCAAGTGCGCGCATGCTTCAAACCCTTGGGATTTGGAACGCGCTTGATCGCCATGCCCAACCGATGATGGATATTAAGGTCACGGATGGCAGGGCCGGTGAAGGGCCAGCGCCCTCCTTGATGCATTTCGACCATGCGGAAATTGGTCAGGGTCCTTTGGGATTTTTGGTGGAAGATCGACATTTGCGCAGCGCATTGCTGGATGCAGTTGCAGCCTGTGGCGTGGATCATAGGCCAGAAACAACGGTCACCGCGCAAGCAGATCATGGCAGTCATGTCACCGTCACCCTGTCTGATGGGGCGCAGCTGTCGGGGCGCGTTCTGGTTGGCGCAGATGGGCGGCGATCTGGCACCGCAGACCGCGCCGGCATAAAGCGCATGGGGTGGGATTATGATCAAATGTCACTGGTGTGTGCTGTCGAACACGAAAAACCCCATAACGGTGTGGCCCATCAATTCTTCATGCCATCCGGCCCTTTGGCGATCCTGCCGTTGACCGGCAACCGTTCATCAATAGTCTGGACCGAAAAGCGGGATCAGGCAAAGGCCATTCAGGCGCTGCCTGACGCCGATTACATGCAAGTGTTGCGTCCACGGTTCGGGGACTTTCTGGGCGATATCGCACTGACGGGTGACCGCTATACCTATCCGCTAAACCTTGTTGTGGCGCATGAATTGTACCGGGGCCGTGTTGCATTGGTTGGGGATTCTGCCCACGGCGTGCACCCAATCGCGGGTCAGGGCCTGAATGCCGGATTGAAAGACGTGGCCGCATTGACCGAAGTTTTGACCGATGCAAAACGCCGGGGCCAGGACATCGCAACGGCGCTGCCCGATTATCAACGGTGGCGTCGGTTTGATATTGCGACGCTGGCCATGGCGACAGATGGATTCAACCGGCTGTTTTCCAATGACAACCCGCTTGTGCGGGGGGTGCGTGATGTGGGCATGAGCATCGTGAACGCCCTGCCCGGGCTACGGCAAGGATTCATGAAAGAAGCAGCGGGCGTGACAGGCGATGTGCCAAAGTTGCTTAAAGGCAAGCCTGTGTAGGGTGGGTGAAACCCACCGCACGTCAATTTAATCGTCGATATCGCGCGCTTCGGATGCAAGCATGATCGGAATTCCGTCGCGGATCGGATAGGCCAGATGAGCTGACTTCGACACCAATTCCTGTTTTTCAGCGTCAAACGACAATGGCCCACCCGTTTGTGGGCAAATCAGCGCCTCTAACATTTTTGGATCAAAGTCGGTCATTGCAACAAATCCTCTCCCGCGCCGCCGCGCAGGGCAAATTCGATCAAGGTGACCAGCGTTTCACGGCGGGTCGACAAGGATGGCGCTTCGAGCAGCGCCTGACGATCTTCGGGTTCAAAGGGGCACAACATAGACAGTGAATTGATCAGCAATTCATCGTCAGCCTCTTTCAAGCTGTCCCAGTCTGTCGCCAGTTCTTGATCTGAAAAATACCGCTTCAGCGTATCCAGAAACAGATCTCGCTTGAACGCAGGGTCCGTTTCCGGCTTTCCAAGATCACGATCAAATCCATCCCATGAAACGTCGCAGCGACGATAAGGGGTAAAGCCCGTCACCTCTGACTTGACCCGGAACCGCGAAATTCCGGACAGCGTGATCATGTAGCGGCCATCTTCGGTTTCAGAAAACTGGGTCAACCGCCCTGCGCATCCGATCATGTGCAGTTGGTTGTCCCCATTGCGGTCTTCATAGGGTTGGACCATGCCAATCAACCTGTGATCTGTTTTCAGACAATCATCCAACATCGCCAGATAACGTGGTTCAAACAGATGCAACGGCAACCTTGCCCGGGGCAACAACAATGCGCCGGGCAAAGGAAATACGGGGATCACGTCGGGCAGATCGAAAGATGCGGTCATATCGAACAGCTAGTCCGGCTTTGCGATCAAGCAAATATCAAGGATGACAATTTGCGGCGGCCATTCAAAACAACGGGGTCATTGGGTGGCAACGCGTCAAAAACCGTAAACAGCTGCGCCTTTGCCGCGCCATCATTCCATTCACGGTCGCGGCGAAACAGATCCAGCAGCTGTTCGACCGCCCCGGCGGCATCGCCATTGGCGTGCATGGCCGTCGCAAGATCCAACCGCGCCTGATGATTTTGGGGGTCTGAATCCACTGCGGCTTGCAATTCCGCCAAAGGCCCGGCGTTTGCGGCTTGTCGCGCCAGTTCGATTTGCGCGTGCACGGCTTCCAATTCAGCCGTATCGGCGATTTCGGCGGGCGCACCATTCAGGATCGCCTGTGCCTGATCCAGATCATCCATCGCCAGATGCGCGCGCACAAGTCCGGCATAGGCTTTCACGTTTTGCCCATCTTCACCCAAGATCGCGGCAAAGGTTTGGGCGGCATCCGTGGCTGCGCCGTCTTGCAGCATCTGTTCGGCTGCTTCGATCGCATCATCCAGACCGTTGTCGTTGGCAGCACCACCCGACGCTTCGATCACACGTGCAATAAAGGTTTTGATTTCGGATGGTGGCAGCGCGCCTTGAAACCCGTCAATCGGCTGGCCCTGCCAAAACGCGTACACCGTGGGCAAAGATTGGATTTGCAACTGTGCAGCAATGCCCTGATTGGCATCCACATCGACTTTCACCATTTTTACGGCACCGCCTGCAGCGGTCACTTCGGCTTCCAATGCGGGACCAAGCTGGCGACAGGGGCCGCACCATGCCGCCCAGAAATCCACTATGACCGGCACGGTTTGCGATGCTTCGATGACATCCTGCATGAATGTCATTTCAGTGCTGTCCTTGATCAAGTCACCAGCGGCGGGGGCGGGGGTGGTGTTCAGTTCCAGCATGGGGCGTCCTTCGAAAATACGTCATCGGTATATGCGGTTTGGGGGGCGGTTTGCCAAGGGTGCGCGTTCAAAGATCAAATGTTGCGAAGACCGGCGCGTGATCCGATGGTTTTTCCCAACCCCGTGCCGCGCGGTGCACGCGGCTGGAATGGGCCGCCCCCGCGATATCTGGCGTGGCCCAAATATGATCCAACCGTCGGCCCTTGTCAGCGGCATCCCAATCTTTGGCACGGTATGACCACCATGAATACAACAGCCCATCCGGTATATCTTTTCGGGTCACATCAACCCATGCGCCTGCCGCCATGACATCATTGAAATGATCAACTTCGATTGGTGTGTGGCTGACAACTTTCAGCAGTTTCTTGTGATCCCAGACATCATCTTCGCGGGGTGCGATGTTCAAATCCCCCACAAGGATCGACCGTTCCGGTGTCGTGGCAACAAAGCTGTCACGCAATTCAGTCAAATAATCGAGCTTTTGACCAAATTTTTCATTCTTTTCCCGGTTCGGTTCGTCACCACCGGCTGGGATATAGTGATTGTGGATGACCACGCCATTCGGCAACCGCGCCGCAACATGGCGGGCGTGACCGAGAGAGGCATAGTCGAATGCCGCAACCTCTTCTAAAGGGAGTTTGGACAAGATCGCGACCCCGTTATATCCCTTCTGCCCCCGCGCCACCATGTGGGGGTATCCGACCGCGGCGAAGGCATCGAGCGGGATTTTGTCGACCGGGCTTTTGGTTTCCTGCAAACACAGCACATCTGGCGCTTCTTCAACCAACAGCTTGCTGACAATCGGTTCGCGCAGCCGGACAGAATTAATGTTCCAAGTTGCAATCGTGAATGGCATGGTCTGTCCCCCGTTTGAACCAACACATATCAGAGCCTGTCTGAGGAACCAGACCCTATTGCCGGGCCAGAAATTCACCCAAAGGGCCAAGCCCATCTTTCAAAATCGAAGAATGATTTGCGTATCCCAACCGCAGCGTGCCTTCGGCCCCAATCGCACTGCCCGGCGTCAGCAGGACACCGGTTTCATGCAACAGTTTTTCTGCCAGTTCATACGACGGCCCGCCGTTCGCATAGTGCAGCAAGCCTGTTGTCCCGCCTTTTGGCGGCACCCATGTCACCGCGTTTTGGCTGGCAATCCAGTCACTGACGATGGCGTGGTTCGTGCGCACAATATCGCGGGATCGATCCAATATCTGATCCGCGACGCCCAGCGCGATGGTTGCCAAATGGTCGTCAACCATCCCAACGCTGATCGTGTTGTAATCGCGGTGGCGTTCCGCGGCGTCCAGCACATCTATGGGCCCAACAATCCAGCCAAGTCGCAAGCCCGCAAGCGCGAACGCCTTTGACATGCTGCCAGTGCTGATCGCCTTGGGATACAGATCAACAAACGACGGGCTAGTGTCTTCGCTTTGATGTGCGCCGCGATACACTTCATCCGCCAAAAGATACGCATCGTTTTCGGACGCTATGGCGATGACCTGTTCCATTTGTGCGCGGTCCAATACGGCCCCCGTTGGATTGTTGGGGTTCACCAGGCTGATCAGCCGCGCACCCTTGGCGGCGTGGGCAAGCGCATCCATATCCAGTTGATACTGATCTTCGGCACGCAGCGGGACCTGGTTGACGGTGGCGCCGATGCTTTCTGGCAAAGACACATGTTGTTGATAGGTGGGCACCACTGTTGCCACACTGTCGCCAGCGCTGACCAATGCCTGATAGACCAAGGCGTTCGCGCCAATCGTTCCGTGGGCCACCAGAACATTTTCTGGCCCCTGTCTTTCAAACAGCTGGGCGATATATTGGCGCAGCTGATCTGACCCCGTGATTGCGCCATAGGTCAGCGGCCGATCCCGCAAAACCGCCAACGGATCATCGACGCCTGCCATCTGCAAAAGTTCATCAAGCGTAAGGGACGCGACGCATGTTTCTGCCAAATTGAACCGGCAGGCATTTTCATACCGGTTCATCCACATTTCGACGCCAAAAGGTTCAATATACATGCCAGTATATTGCCCGGCCTGCAGAAAAGAAAAAGCCCAGACGCGAAGTCTGGGCCAGTCAACAGGGAGAAAAGAAGGGGCAAGGCCCGTTCTTACAGTCTAATACGCGCCAACATCACAAATGGTTCCAAATTTTTTTCGATTAAATTCGGACACCGTCCATTTTTTCAAAAACGGCCTTACGCATCAGTTTGATCGTCAGACCGGGCGCGATACGGCCCAAAAGCGCCATGGATTTTGCCATTCCCCCTGGCAGGCTGGTGCGTTTCCCTTTTGCAAGATCCGACAGGATGATTTTCGCGGCTGCGTCTGGATGCATTCTGCGTTCAACCGATGCATCTGAATTGTCCGGCGCATAGCGGGCCGCATGATCGGTTCTAAGCGGACCGGGAAACGCAACCATGACTGCCATGTCTTGCGCAATCGCGGCCTTCGACAGGCTGCGGGCATAAGATGTCAGCCCATCTTTCGAACCTGCATATGATGCGGCACCCGGGTAGCCGACAAATGACGACAGCGAAGATATAAAGCACAGCTTCGCATCTGTCCGCACGTATTCGCCCTTCAGCAAACTTTGCGTCAACCGAACCGGTGCTGCAAAATTCAAAGCCCAGATTGCACCCTGCCTGTCCCACGGAATTTCTTGAAACGGTCCGGTCCCGCTGATCCCCGCCGCATGGACCAAGACGTCAACTTTATCATGACAGGCCGCCAAAATCTTTGCGTCTGAAGCGGGATTCGTCAGATCACATTCAACGCACGTAACGTTGCCTTGGTCTTTCAACGGGCCACAATCAATGTCGACCGCGATCACATGAACGCCGTCCATGGTCATTTGATTGACCATGGACCGCCCCAACCCCCGCGCCGCACCTGTTACAAGGGCCAACGTCATGGGATCAGGTTCCGGGCTGCATGCCGCAGGGTGTAACCAAACCCAAACGAAACCTCTGCCCGGTTGGTCTGCATGGCTTTGGCGATGGAACGGGCAACGACAGGGGCCGGGGTGAAAATCTTCTGCATGGCCGTTTTCGGCAGGCCTGCGCGATCATGCATTTCCGTCTGGGATGGGCCGGGGTGGATCATCTGCACAAATGGGCCGGTTCCATCCGATTCTGCCTGCCATGATCGCACCGCGCCGCGCAACGCTGCTTTGGTGGCCGCATATATCGCAAAATCGGGGTGACGGCCACGATGGGCAACGGATCCGATGAACACGATCCGGCCTGTCACGCGCGCGCGCAAATGATGGGCCAGTTGCAAGGGCGCGGTCACATTCACGCGCATCATCTGTTCGGTGATTTTGTCTGGCGTGTCTTGCATCGTTCCAACGTGGCCAATCCCGGCGTTCAGCACCAGAACGTCAAATGTGTCCCATTCCAGCTGGTCCAAGATGGCATCCGCCGCTGTTGTCAGACAATCTGACATCATGTTCAGCGCACAATAGGAAAAGGCCCCCGTACAATCTGTACGACGGCCTGTTGCGATGACATCGGACCCGAGGGAGGAAAGATGATCCGCCAGCGCATATCCTATCCCGGCTGACCCACCCGTAATCATGAACCGGGCAGGTCTGGGGAGGGGGGGATTCAAGCGACCAACCGATAGCCACCATTTTCGGTGACCAACAGACGCGCGTTGGATGGGTCGGGTTCGATCTTTTGGCGCAGACGATAAATATGGGTTTCCAACGTATGGGTCGTGACGCCAGCATTGTAACCCCACACTTCGTGCAACAGCGTGTCACGCGGCACCACGCCATCCGTCGAACGGTACAGGAATTTCAGAATATTCGTTTCTTTTTCAGTTAGCCGAATTTTCTTGTCTTCTTCGGTCATCAGCAATTTTTGTGCAGGCTTGAAGGTATAGGGCCCCATGCTGAAAACCGCATCTTCGGACTGTTCATGTTGGCGCAACTGTGCACGGATCCGTGCCAAAAGCACCGGAAATTTGAAGGGTTTGGTCACATAGTCGTTTGCGCCCGCATCAAGGCCCAAAATCGTGTCTGCGTCGGAATCATGGCCTGTCAACATAAGCACGGGTGACTTCACGCCTTGCTTGCGCATCAAGCGGCACAATTCGCGGCCATCCGTATCAGGCAGACCAACATCAAGGATGATCAGATCGTAGATCGCCTCTTTCACCTTTTCCATGGCTTCCATGCCATTGGCCCCTTCGAAAACGTCGAAGTCTTCGGTCATGATCAACTGTTCGCTCAGCGCTTCGCGCAGGTCTTCATCATCGTCAATCAACAAGATTTTCTTCAACTGGGGCATCGGACGCTCCTTGGTCTGTCGTGTTGCAATCTAACTGTGCCGAAGATCCGTGGTTGGCAAGATTTGCAACATTCGCTTCACACCGTCGTGTCACAGACACAGGAATTGTTTCAATTCCGGCAAGAAAGGCGCTAACCGAACCACATGAGTCTGTTGCCAACACCCCAAGATCGCCGCGCAAGGGCCCTGACGGATTTGCGTCTGGGGCTTCCGGTTGTTCTGTCGGGCCACGACCTTTGGCTTATTGCAGCGGCAGACAGCATTTCCGCAGACCGACTGCATGCGATGCGGGCGCTTGGCCCGTTGGAACTTGCGCTGACACGCTGGCGCGCCGACACGCTGAAGGCGCGCACGTATCACGGCGACATTGCCCGTATGCGGGTGCCTGGGGATGCTGACGTACGTTGGTGCAGGGCCATGGCAGACCCGACGCTGGACCTGTCTGTTCCCATGAAAGGGCCATTTCAATCGGTGCGCGATGGCACCAGCGACGCAGCCGTGGCCGCACTGGCGCACCTGAAAGACGCGCAGTTGTTGCCGGCTGCTTTGATGGTGCGTGTGGATCATGCCCCCGAAGGCCTGACCATGGTCGATCCCGATATCGATATATCGGCACATCTGCACACAGTTGCACATGCAGGCGTTCCATTGGCTGCGGCGGCGCAATCCCGCGTGCATGTGTTTCGCCCCGATGAAGGGGGTGAAGATCACTTTGCCATTGAAATAGGCGATCCGGATCGGGATGAACCTGTGCTGGCGCGATTGCATTCGGCTTGCTTTACAGGCGATGTTCTTGGATCGCTCAAGTGTGACTGCGGACCACAGCTGCATACGGCGCTGGCCCAGATGGGGTCCGAAGGCGCGGGTGTTCTGTTGTACCTTAATCAAGAAGGACGCGGGATCGGGCTGGCCAATAAGATGCGCGCCTATGCGCTGCAGTCCCAAGGGTTTGATACGGTCGAAGCCAATCACCGTCTTGGGTTTGCCGACGACGAACGCGATTTTCGGCTGGGCAGCGATATCCTGAAACAACTCGGATTTTCAAAAGTGCGCCTGATGACGAACAATCCGGCAAAGGTGGAAAAATTCAATGCGACGGGAATGACGGTCACACAACGTGTGCCGCTGCGCGTCGGCGAAAATCCGTTGAATGCCGCCTACCTTGCCACCAAAGCCGCCAAATCGGGCCATCTGTTGTGACCCGCAATGATATTGTCATTGCGCCGACGGGTGCGCGGTTTTGCAATCGACACTTCCCCTGCACGATCGGTAGGGGCGGGCTGACTGACACAAAATCAGAAGGCGATGGCGCAACACCGCGTGGCGTTCACCGCATCGTAGGCCTGTTGTATCGCCCCGACCGCATCGCAAAACCGGCAAATTGGGCGGTGCCGATCGGCCTATACGATGGGTGGTGCGACGAAAGCGGGCATGAAGATTACAACCTGATGGTCCGGCGTCCATTCCCGGCAAGCCACGAAACCCTGCGGCGGGCTGATCCGATGTATGATGTGATCCTGATCACAGACTGGAACTGGCCACAGGCTGAAAAAGGGCGTGGTTCGGCGATTTTTGTGCACAACTGGAAAGGACCGGGCCGACCCACCGCCGGTTGCGTGGCCTTTGACCCTACGGATCTTTTGTGGATCATTCAGCGGATCAGGTTCGAAACACGGCTTATTGTGCTGTAACCCGTTCCCCGAAGATTGCAGACCCAACACGCACATGGGTTGCGCCAAACGCGATCGCCTTTTGAAAATCTGCTGACATCCCCATGGACAACCCGTTCAACCCGTTGCGCGCGGCCATCTTTGCCAAAAGCGCAAAGTGCAATGACGCTTCTTCATCAATGGGTGGGATGGTCATCAAACCCACGACCGGCAGGTCCAGATCACGGCAAGTGGCAACAAAGGCGTCGACATCGCGCGGCGCAATCCCGGCCTTTTGCGGTTCTTCGCCCGTATTCACCTGCACGAACACATCAGGGCAGCGGCCGGTTTCCTGCGCCAGACGCGCCAACGAATTCGCAAGTTTTGGCCGGTCCAGCGAATGGATCACATCAAACAATTCGATGGCCTGACGCGCCTTGTTGGTTTGCAAGGGCCCCAACAGGTGCAAATCAACCGCACCATAGGCGGCACGAAAATCGGGCCATTTGCCCGCCGCCTCTTGCACCTTATTTTCGCCAAAGCACCGATGACCCTGATCCAAAACGGCCTTCACGCGTTCATTTGGCTGCACCTTGGACACGGCAATCAGCTGTATGGCTGCCGCATCACGCCCCGAATCCCGCGCTGCTGCTTCAATTTCCTGCTGAATTAGGTCCAACGACACGGCGATATCCTTCCAAAACACTGTTTTCGTTCATGTAGTGCGGCCATAACGGCCTGTCATCGGCAATTTCTGGCGCACACGTTGTGACTTCTGTGCATCATCTTTGCCACACACGAAACAATCGCGGTTTGCGTTGCTTGACCCAAAGCACCCGCATTAAGCATACCTTCCCACGACGCTGGTAATGGGGAGACCACGAGCCGGTGTTTAATTTTGGAATGCAACACGAGGGAAAATCATGAAACGCATCCTTCTTGCCTCAGC